>JAJUGK010000198.1 GCA_029268205.1 Nocardioidaceae bacterium | reverse complement strand
GGGCTCGTGGCGGAACGCCTTCGTTGCCTCGGTGAGGGTGACTGCTTCATAGAGGCCGGCAAGGTGGGCGGCGATGAGCAGGTCGTCGACATCGAGACGAGCGCGCATCGCCCGGTTCGAGCGCAGCGTCTCCCAAGCTTCGGCTTTGCCGAAGTCGGGGAGGTCGTCTCGATCGAGCATGCTCAAATCATCCCACCTGCCACCGACAACCCGACCCGACCGCAACCATGCGCAAGAACTGAAAGCCCTGCGGTTGACAGCGAAACTCGATCGATCGCGCGCAGCGCCTCCCACGCTCCGGCCCTGCCGAAGTCCAGGAGTCCGTCTCGATCGAGCATGCTCAGATCATCCCACCCGCCACCGACAGTCCGACCCGTGCGGACGGCGCCTCTCGCACCACAACCCGCACGGTTGACAGCGAATCTCAGGCGAGCGCGCGTCCACCGACCCATCCGAGCGACGCCGCGCCGAGACCGACCACCAGGTGCACCCCCACGACCCAGAGTGCGCGTGCGTACGCCCGCTCCTCGAGCAACCGGACGGTCGCCAGGCTGAACGTGCTGTAGGTCGTGAACGTGCCGCAGAGCCCGATCTGCAGCCCCGGGGCGATGTCCATCCCGAGCAGGAACCCCAGCAGCAGAGCGCCGATCAGGTTCACGGTGACCGTCCCCCACGGCATCCCGGTCTGGTGCCGGGACTGCACGGCACGGTCGAGCAGATAGCGCGCCGGCGCTCCGATCGCCGCCCCGAGGCAGACCCACACCAACTCACTCATCGCAGCACCCGCCGCGCGCCCGCCATCCCGACGACCGTACCGACGAGCGCGGCGACGACCGTGCCCACCCAGTACGTCAGGGCCATCAAGACCCGCCCGTCCTGGAGCAGTTGCAGGGTCTCGCCGGCGACCGCGGAGAACGTCGTGAAGCCACCGAGCACCCCGACCGCGATGAACGGATGCACCCATGGCGGCGCCGACCGACGCTCGAGGATGACGGCCACCATCCCGAGCAGCAGACATCCGGTCACATTGATCAGCAACGTCGACCAGGGCACCGCCTGCCCACCGGGCCAGCCCGACCCCACGGCGTACCGCGCCAGGGCACCCAGCACCCCGCCGACAGCCACGGCGACCACGACACCGGTGCTCGCGGCCCCGGCTCCGCTCGGCCGAGCCGTCATCGCGCCTCCATCCGCAGCCGCCACCACCGACCCACGACCCCCACCACGAGTACGCCGAGCCCTGCCGCGAGCGCCGCGGCCGGCAGAGTGGCGACCAGCACGACGCATCCGAGCAGACCGAAGACCTGCAGCGCCCGGGGCCAACGACGGTGGGGCGGTTGCTGCCGGAGGGCACCGAGGTTGGCGACCGCGTAGTAGGTCAGCACGCCGAAGGACGAGAAGCCCAGCGCGCCCCGGAGGTCGACGGTCAGCACCAGCAGGCACACCACCACAGCGAGCACCACCTCGGCGCGGTGCGGCACGCGGTGGCGCGGATGCACGGCAGCCAACCACCGCGGCAGGTCCCGTTCACGGGCCATCGCGAGGCTCGTGCGCCCGACCCCCGCGATCAGCGCCAGGAGAGCGCCGAGCGACGCGGCAGCAGCCCCGACCCGCACGACGGGCCCCGCCCAGTCCCAGCCGCCGAGCGCGACGGCGTCCGCGAGCGGTGCGACCGAGGCGGCTGTGCCTCCCGCGCCGAGCACCGCGAGCAGCGCGACCGCGACGACCGCGTACACCGCCACGGCGATGGCGAGGGCCCCGACGACCGCGCGGGGGATGGTCCGGGCCGGGTCGCGCACCTCCTCGCCGAGGGTGGCGATCCGGGCGTACCCGGCGAAGGCGAAGAACAGCAGCCCTGCCGCTTGCAGCATCCCGTACCACCCACCGGTCGCCGCGGCGCCCGGCGCGACGCCGGCCCACCTCGGCTCGCCGCCCACGAGCAGCGCGGCGACGGTGACGGCGAGCGCGACCAGCACGACGGCGACGATGATCCGGGTCAACCGGGCGGTCCTGGTGATTCCGCGGTAGTTCACCGCAGCGAGCACGAACACCGCGATCACGGCGATGGGCCGCTCCCAGCCGGGCGGCGCGGCGTACGCCGCGAAGGCCAGCGCCATCGCCGCGCATGACGCGGTCTTGCCGATCACGAAGCCCCAGCCCGCGACGAACCCCCACCACGGGCCCAGCTCCTCGCGGCCGTAGAGGTAGGCACCACCGGCGGACGGGTGCTGCGCCGCGAGCTGTGCGGTGGATGTGGCATTGGCGTAGGCCACCGCGGCCGCGAGCGCCAGCCCGACCAGCAGCGCACTACCGGCGGCCTGCGCCGCAGGGGCGAACGCCACGAAGACCCCGGCTCCCACCATCGATCCCACCCCGATGACGATCGCGTCACCGGTGCCCAACCGGCGCGCGAGCCGGTCGTGCCCGGGCTGGACGGGGTTCACACGGCTGAGGTTCTCACGTCACGGCGTGAGAACCGGCAGCGCGCCCTTCCACACCTCCACGCGTACGGCGTCCTCGGCCGAGCCCGGCAGCACGCCGAGCGGCTCCCCGTCGCCACCCATCGGCACCGCCGGAGCACCGTGCAACCGGACCGTCCGGCCGCGCAGCACGTGCACCTCCTCGCGCTCCACGTGCCGCCCGTCGTACACCGTCGGCAGCGCCCGGATCAGCTCGAGCCGCGAGGCCGCCTCGACCACG
>JAJUGK010000197.1 GCA_029268205.1 Nocardioidaceae bacterium | reverse complement strand
TCGCGGGTGGCGTCAGCGACCCAGTTCGCAGTGCGCCGGGCTGCGGTGTCGGCAGCGACATCATCGGCCGAGGCGAGCACCTCGTTGCGCAACGCGACCACCCGATCAGCCAGCTCGGTCAGCGCGGTCAGCATCGCCTTCTTCGCCGCGGTGGTGGCATACAACGGATCGATATCGGCGACCTCGTCGAGGGCCTCGCGCACCCGGGCGGCACAGGTCAGCACCGGATGCTCGGTGCCCGCGATGCCCGAAATGTCTCCCATACCCGGACTCAACCAGACGCCACCGACACCGATGACGGACGCGGCTTCGGTAGCTTCTCGCTCAGGTGATCGACAAGATCGCGAAGATGGACGAGCCCGCGCGGGCGACGGTCCAGCGCATGCACGAGCTCCTCATGGCCGCGGCTCCCGACCTGAAGCCGCGCATCTGGTACGGCATGCCCGCCTACGCGATGTCGGCGAGACACTCGACGCCGCCACGGAGGAGCGGATCACCGATATCGTCCGCTCGGTCATCGCCTGACGTCGCGTCAGCGCGGCAGCCCGAGGATCCGCTCGCCGGCGACGTTGCGCAGCACCTGGGTGGTGCCGCCCGCGATCGACAGGCACCGGGTGTTGAGCATCTCCCAGACGTCGTGGGCGAACGGGTCCTCGCGCCGGTCCGTCGGGTCCCAGTCGACCAGCCGCGGTCCCTGGAGCGTGACGACCAGCTCGGAGCCCTCCTGGCGGTTGCGCACCCCCAGGAGCTTGGCGACGCTCGACTCCGCACCGGGCCCCTGGCCCGCCAGGGACCGCAGCGTGGTGCGCAGGCCGAGCAGCGTGCACACGGTGGAGAGCGCGACGGAACGGCCGACATCGGCCATCTGAGCACCGCTCAGGTCGAGCTCGCCGGCGAGCTCGACCGCCCGTTCGGTCGACGCCGAGAGCCGGGTGGTCGCCATCGCGACGCGCTCGTTGGCGAGCGTCGTCCGTGCGAGCCGCCAGCCGTCGCCCTCGCCGCCGACCAGGCACTCATCGGGCACGAAGACGTCGTCGAGGAAGACCTCGTTGAACAGCTCCTCCCCCGTGATCTCCCGCAGCGGACGGACGTCGATCCCGGGGCTGTTCTTCATGTCGATGAGGAAGTAGCTGATCCCCTTGTGCTGCGGCACGTCGGGGTTCGTCCGCGCCAAGCAGATCCCCCAGTCGGCGCGCTGGGCGACGGAGTTCCACACCTTCTGTCCGGTGAGCCGCCAGCCGCCCTCGACGCGTACGGCTCTGGTCCGCAGGGAGGCGAGGTCGGACCCCGCGCCGGGCTCGGAGAAGAGCTGACACCACTCGAGCTCCCCGAGCAGTGTCGGACGCACGAAGCGCTCCCGCTGCGCGTCGTCGCCGTGGTCGATGATGGTCGGCAGGGCCCACGCGCCGATGACCAGGTCGGGGCGGGTGACGCCGGCCCGGGCCAACTCCTGGTCGATGACGATCTGCTCGACCGCATCCGCTCCGCGACCGTACGGCGCCGGCCAGTGCGGGGTCAGCAGGCCCGTGTCGACCAGGGCGGGGCGCCGTTCGGCGGCGGGGAGCGCAGCGATCCGCTCGGCCGCGGCGCGGATCGCGGGTCGGATGGCCTCGTCGCGGCCCTCGAGGTCCACCGCCACGGACCGTCGTACGCCGGTCACGGCGCTCCGGGTCAGCCGCTCGGCGGCGGCGGACGACGAACCGACCAGGCTGCGCAGCGTCATCGCACGCCGGTAGTAGAAGTGCGCCTCGTGCTCGAAGGTGAAGCCGATCCCACCGAGCACCTGGATGCAGGACTTGGCGACCTCGACGGCGCCGTCGAAGCAGGTCACTGCGGCGACGTCGGCGGCATAGGCCCACTGGCCGTCCTCGTCCGCCGCGGCCGCGGCCACATCCCATGCGGCCGCGGTCACCGCCTCGGCCCTCTCGAGCATCTCCGCACACAGGTGCTTGATCGCCTGGAAGGCGCCGATCTTCTGGCCGAACTGCTCGCGGGTCTTGGCGTAGTCGACCGCGGTCTCGAGGCACCAGCGCGCGACGCCCGCGGCCTCGGCGGCCGCGAAGGTGGCCACCGCCCGGCGGACGAGGTCGGTGGTCACGCCGGGGAGCGCGACGCCGGCGTCGGTGGCCGGCACGGCGTCGAGTCGGCCGAAGCGGCGCGTGAGATCCAGGCCGACGACCGGGGTGAGCTCGACGTCGGCACGGGTCAGCAGCACCCACACGTCGCCCCGCGGCGCCAGGAACCAGGCGGCCGACGGCGCATCCCATACGTAGTCGTCCAGGACGAGCCCGACCGCGTCCCCGTCGGCGATCGCCGCCAGCCCGGGCGCTCCGGCCTCGCCGGCCCGAGCGAGCACGAGGCCCGCGACGGTGGTCGCGAGGAGGGGGCCGGGGAGCAGGGCGTGGGCGCACGCCTCCAGGGCGACGGCCGCATCGAGCGCCGAGCCGCCTCCCCCGCCGTGGGACTCATCCACGGCGATCGACGCGATTCCCATCTCGGTCGCAGCCCGCCAACTGTCGGCGAACGCCGCCGACGGGTCGCCCTCGACGGCGCGGGCGAGGTCGGTGCCGCGCAGGCCCGCCGCCCACTTGCGCAGGCTCTCCCCGAGCTCGACGTGCTCATCGGTGATGCCGATCGACATGCCAGACCCTTCCCCGCGAACTAGAACGTGTTCCACCCTACTAGTCTTGCCGGGTGTCCGACGACTGGAAGTTCCACGCCCGGCAGGCCAAGGGATTCATGCCCGAGGACGAGGGCGATCTGCTGCACCGGCGGGCGCTGGCCCGGCTCCCCCACGGCCCGGCCCTGGAGGTCGGGACCTACTGTGGCAAGTCGGCGGTCTATCTGGGGGCCGCAGCCCGTCTGACGGGACCCGACGCCGTGGTCTTCACCGTCGACCACCACCGGGGCTCGGAGGAGAACCAGGCCGGCTGGGAGCACCACGACCCCACCGTGGTCGACCCCGAGTTGGGCCTGATGGACACCCTGCCGTTCTTCCGGCGCACGATCGCCCATGCCGGTCTCGAGCCCTGGGTCGTCGCGCTCGTCGGCGCTTCCACGACGGTCAGCGCCCACTGGCGTACGCC
>JAJUGK010000196.1 GCA_029268205.1 Nocardioidaceae bacterium | reverse complement strand
GTGATCGAGGGCTGGGTCCACAACCGTTCCACGGCCGAGCCGCGTCCGATGAGCGACACCGAGTCGAGGACGGAGGACTCCTCCCGGATCCGCTCCTCGGGGTAGTCGAGATCGCTGGCGGGTCCGCGTACGAGGCCCTCGACCGCCACCGAGCCGTCGTCGTCGTGCAGGCTGGCCAACAGCCGGGTCAGGGCCATCAGGGCGTCGGGGACGAGTCCGCCCCACATCCCGGAGTGGACGCCGTGACCCAGCGTGCTGACCTCGACCACGAGGTCGACGTTGCCGCGCAGCGTCGTGGTGAGCGCCGGGACGCCGATCTCCCAGTTGGTGGAGTCGGCGATGACGATGACGTCGGCGGCGAGCAGGTCGCGGTGCTCGGCGAGGAACCGCGCGAGGGTGGGCGACCCGACCTCCTCCTCGCCCTCCACGAAGACCGTGACGCCCACGGGCAGCTGCCCGTCGGGGGCCAGCAGGCGCAGCGCCTTCACGGCGGCGAGATGGGCGGCGATGACGGCCTTGTCGTCGGCAGCTCCCCGTCCGTACAACCGGCCCGCCCGCTCGGTCGGTTCGAAGGGCTCGGTCTCCCATTCGGACCGATCGCCCGTCGGCTGGACGTCGTGGTGGGCGTAGAGCAGCACGGTGCACGCACCCGGAGGTGCGGGGCTGCGCGCGATCACCGCAGGCGCCCCGCCCTCCACCGAGGCGATCCGGACGTCATCGAAGCCCTCGGCCCGGAAGAGGTCGGCGGTGAGCTCCGCGGAGCGGCGTACGTCATCGGCGCGCGCGGGGTCGGCACTCACCGACGGGATGCGGACGAGGTCCTCCAGGTGCACCCGCACCTCGGGGAGGATCGCCGCCACCGCGTCACGGACCTGGTCGGTGGTGTAGGCCGGCGTCCGGTTGCTCTGCATGGTCCGAGCCTAGGGGTCCGCCCTCCTCGTCCGGGACCGCCACCCTGGCCCACCGCGAGGTCGCGACCTCGTAGTCGGCGAACGACCGCGCGTCGGTCTCGGACCGGTGGAGCGCCCGGACAGACACCGGCCCCGGGGGGCTGTCGACGTGCACGGTGGCCAGTTCGAGGAGCCGTTGCAGCGGGTTCTGGGTGATCCGCACCGACTGCACCCGGCGATGCGGGGCGACGTGGTGACGGCGGGTGAGCAGGCCGTGCCGGCTCACCACCAGCGCCGCGTCGGCGCCCACCGCGAGCCAACGCGCCTGCAGCGGCGCCAGCCACCGCGCGATGGTCGGAGCGGGGCGCAGCGGGACCAGGGCGGGGTCCGGCCCGCCGAGCACGGTGCGGGCGAGCCACTGGATCTCCGCCCGCGGCGCCACCGGATGGAGCGTGGTCGGGGAGCTCTCGGAGCTGTCGATCGACGAGCGCGCGCCGGCGACGGAGACGTCGAGCCGCGCCCAGCCGAACCGGCGCCACAACCAGGGCTCGGAGATCACCACGCCCTGGACCCGGTGCAGGGCGAGGGTCTGCACGTTGAGGTCGAACAGGCCGCGCCGCACCTGCAGGCCCGACTCGGTGGCCGAGACGGTGAACCCGTAGTTGCTGCTCACCCGGTTGAAGACCACCAGCGCGTAGCCGCCCACGACCGGGCCGACGATGCCGACCACCGCCCAGGGCACGGCGAAGCCGAAGCCGACCGCGAGGCAGACGACCAGTCCGATCGCGATCGCTACGGTCTCCCCGGTCAGGACCGCCGAGGCGACCAGACGGCCCAGCGGGACGCGGTGGAGCACCTGCTGCGCCGCTTCGATCGGCGGGGCCGCGTCGGGTACGGCGGCGCCGGGCTCCATCTCCGCGGACCCGGCGGAACCGCCGGCGTCGTCCCCCGCTCCAGCGGCCCGCGCGGCGTCGCGGCGCTGCAGCAGCGTGCGCCGTACCCCCTCGGCCTCCGCCAGCGGCAGGAACGCCAGTTTCGCCTCGTTGTCGCCGCCGGCGGTGTCGACCCGCACCTCGGCGAGTCGGAACAGGCGGGCGACGAACGGCTGCACGATGTCGACGCCCTGGATCCGATCGATGCGCACCCGGCGCGACTGCCGGTTGATGATGCCGGTGTCGACCCGGAGCTCGGCGGCGTCGATGCGGTATTTGGTCATCCACCACGACGCCGCGCCGATCACGAAGCCGATCAGCAGCACCGCGGCCATCCCCGCGGCGACGAAGGTCAGGTCGCCCCCGAGGGTCTCGCGCCAGCTGGCCACCACGACCGCGACCAGCACGACGAAGCCGCGCACCAGCGGGGTGAGCGGCGAGACCCGGCGGAAGCCGTCGGCCAACTCCTTCACAGGCCCGATCCCTGGGTCTCACCCAGCTCGGTCAGCCGGTCCCGCAGCCGGGCGGCCTCCTCGGCCGGGAGCCCCGGCACGACCGCGGTGGTCCCCGGCGCCGCCGTGTGCAGACTGACCGTCGCGATGCCGAAGTACCGGTCGATCGGGCCCGAGGACACGTCGACGTACTGCATCCGGCCGTAGGGCACCGCGACGAGCCGCCGGAACAGCGCGCCGCTGCGCAGGTAGAGGTCCTCCTCGCGCTCGGCGTACCCCCACCGCCGGGTCTGCACCGCGATCACGAACCACATGACCACGGCGCGGGCGGCGACCAGCCCCGCAGCGAGCAGGCACAACCACCGCGGCGCCCAGAATTCCAGGACGCCGACCACGACCAGGGCGAGCACCACGGGGACGGTCACGAGCAGCAGCGAGGCCCGCCGTGCGCTGGTCAGGCGCGGGGAGACCGGGGTCCACGACGTGCCCGGTGGGGCGAACAGCTCAATCACAGGCGCCAGGCTACGGCGGGACCCACGGCTGCGGCCTACTCCCGGCCGCGACGGAGCCGGGCCCGCACCCCGCCGCCTACAGCGGGCCGGGCGGGTGCGCCACGACTCTCCCGTTGCGCGGCCAACCGTCGGGCGAGACGGTCGATCTCGCGGGTCCCGGCGGCGACCCGGTCGCGCTGCGCACGGGTGGCGGCCAGCATCTGATCGACCAACGGGGCCTCGGCCCGGCCGCCGCGACGCAGGTGCAGCGCCGCCAGCCGGGCGAGGAACTCCGGGTAGTAGCCGAGGTCGTAGTGGACGTAGAAGACGCCCCACGG
>JAJUGK010000195.1 GCA_029268205.1 Nocardioidaceae bacterium | reverse complement strand
CTGGTCCGGGTGGTCCGCAACCGGGTGACCGCAGCGATGCCGCAGGTCGTGCTCAACCGGCTGATCTCCGAGGAGGAGCGGCGACTGGCGACCGTCGGCGAGCAGCTCGAGCAGCTGCGCTCGATGGTGCCGCAACTGCAGGCCGAGCACTTCGACTCCGTCGGCACGTCCAGCCGGCCCGTGGTCGGCGAGGTGGTGCCGGCCATCGACCTGCCGGGGCTGCACCGCGCCCTGGTCGAGCAGGGGTCGGGCACGCTGCGGTGGCTGCGGCCGATGCCGGCCGACGACGAGGGCCCGGAGCCGGTGCCGCTGGACCCCAGCGTCGACGACGCGGTGGTGGCGGCCGTACGGGCGGGCCGGCGTTCGCAGGCGCTCTATCCGGCCCGCGCGCTGCAGTTCGCCGCCGACGAGCTCCGGGCCCGCGCGGCGCACGGTGAGGAGATCCGGGTGGCGGCGGAGGTGCCGACCCGGCTGGAGGTCCTGGGGGACTCCGGCGTTGTGCTCGACGCCCGGACCGAGGACGGCGACCCCGCCCGGCTGGTCGTCCGGCATCCACAGATCACCGCCCTCGCCGAGCTCGCCTTCGCGGGCCTGTGGGAGCGGGCGCTGCCGATCCCCGGGCTGGAGGCGCACCGCGACCGACGGGCCCGTGAACGCTCGCTGCTGCTGGAGCAGCTGGCCGCCGGCGCGAAGGACGAGCAGATCTCCCGGGTGCTCGGGTGGGGTCTGCGCACCGTGCGCCGCCGGGTGGCGGAGCTGATGGAGGAACTCGGCGTCGAGACCCGGTTCCAGGCGGGGATGGAAGCCGTACGCCGCGGGTGGCTCTGACGCAACCCCGAACCGTGGCGCCCCGACCGCGGCGACGACCTCGCGGTTCCGGTCAGGGCAGCAGCATCCGGAAGGCGGCGGGCTGGACGGTCCAGGTGCGGTTGCGCTCGGGGCCGTCCATCTCCCCGTCGGCCGAGCACCAGAACTCCTCGCCGGTCACCTGCACCACCCGGCCCCGCAGGTAGCGCACGTCGTCGCGCTCGTGGTGGTCGCCGCGGGCGAGCCGGGCGGCGTACCCGATCCGCGCCAGCGGGCCGATGGCGAAGGACACCATCACGTCGGCCTGACCGTCGCGCGGAGTCGCCTCGGGGGTGAGCTCGGTGCCGCCGCCGACATGGGTGCTGTTGCCGATCGCCACCTGCAGCACGGGCCGGTCCAGATCCGCGACGACCTCGCCGTCGACCTCCACGCGCAGCCGGACGAACGGGGGGTTAACCGCCGCCTGGGCCGCCCCGATCAGGTAGCCGAGCCGGCCCAGCTTCACCGTGCCCAGGCGCGACTTCCAGCGCTCCGCCTTGCGGCTGGCCTGGGACCCGACACCGAGGTGGACGTTGTTGACGACGATCTCGCCCCGGCAGTCGACGAGGACGTCGATGGGCCCCGGTCGGGCGGTGAGCACCACGCGCGCCGCCTCCTGCGGGTCGAGCGGGATGTCCTGGCCGCGGGCGAAGTCGTTGCCGGTGCCGAGCGGGATCAGTCCCAGCGTCGACCCGGCGAGGTCCCCGCGGCGGTGCAGCGCGGCGACCACGGCGTGCAGGCTGCCGTCGCCGCCGGCGACGACGATGGTGCGGGAGCCGGCACGGTGCCGCACCCCGTCGAGCTCGCCGGGGTTGCTCGTCGCGGCGACCTCGACGTCGGCGGCCTCCCGCAGCACCCCGAGGGCGAGCTCGAGGTTCTCGCTGTCGGCGGATCCGGCGTCGGCGTTGGTGATCAGCAGCAGGGGCTCCACGCCGTGAGCGTACGGGGACCCGCCCGCTTTCTTGGTAGCGTGGCGTCGCAAGAGCCCCGGCGCGATTGCCCGGGGCTTCGTCTTTGCGAGGAGAGCTGACATGCCCGCGATCGTCGTGCTCGGCGCCCAGTGGGGCGACGAGGGCAAGGGCAAGGCGACCGACCTGCTCGCCACCACCGACCCGATCGACTATGTCGTCCGGACCAGTGGCGGGCACAACGCCGGTCACACGATCGTCGTCAACGGCGAGAAGTACGCCACCCACCTGCTCCCCAGCGGGATCCTGACCCCCGGCGCCACCTCGGTGATCGCCAACGGGGTGGTCGTCTCGCCCGAGGCGCTCTTCCGCGAGCTCGACGGTCTGCTGGAGCGCGGCGTCGAGGTGGCCGACCTCAAGGTGAGCGCGAACGCGCACGTGATCGCGCCGTACCACACCGTGATCGACAAGGTCACCGAACGCTTCCTCGGCAAGAACCAGATCGGCACCACCGGCCGGGGCATCGGGCCGACGTACGCCGACAAGATCAACCGCACGGGCATCCGGGTCGCCGACCTCTTCGACGAGGGGATCCTGCGGCAGAAGGTCGAGGCCGCCCTCGACGTGAAGAACCAGATCCTCGCCAAGGTCTACAACCGGCGCGCGATGGAGGTCGACGAGGTCGTCGAGGAGCTGTTGTCGTACGCCGAGCGGATGCGGCCGATGGTGTGCGACACCAGCCTGCTGCTCAACCGGGCGCTCGACGACGGTCGGACCGTGCTCTTCGAGGGCGCCCAGGCGACGATGCTCGACGTCGATCACGGCACCTATCCGTTCGTGACCTCCTCGAGCCCGATCGCCGGGGGCGTGTGCACCGGCGCCGGCGTGGGGCCGACCCGGATCGACCGGATCATCGGCGTCATCAAGGCCTACACCACCCGGGTCGGCTCCGGTCCGTTCCCGACCGAGCTCTTCGACGCCGACGGCGAGGCCCTGCAGCGCATCGGCGGTGAGATCGGGGTCTCGACCGGCCGCACCCGGCGCTGTGGGTGGTACGACGCCGTCATCGCGCGGTATGCGGCGCGGGTCAACGGACTGACGGAGTTCTTCCTCACCAAGCTCGACGTGCTCGACAGCTGGGAGCGGATCCCGGTCTGTGTCGCCTACGAGGTCGACGGCGTCCGGCACGACGAGATGCCGATGACCCAGACCGAGTTCCACCACGCGAAGCCGGTCTACGAGTTCCTCGACGGCTGGCAGGAGGACATCACCGGCTGCCGGGAGTTCTCCGACCTGCCGAAGAACGCCCAGGCCTACGTGCGGGCGCTCGAGGAGCTGTCGGGTGCGCGGTTCTGGGCGGTCGG
>JAJUGK010000194.1 GCA_029268205.1 Nocardioidaceae bacterium | reverse complement strand
GTGCTGTTCAGCCCGGTCGGCGTGATCGCCGACGACGTGATCCGCGAACTGGTCGCCGCCGAGCCCACGGGGCGTCCGGTCCTGGTCGTCACCTCCGACCTCGCGCTCGGGGCCGACGTACGCCGGTCCGGGGCGCGGGTGGTGGAGTCCGCAGCACTCGTGGCCGTACTCGCCAGGGGCTGACGGGGCGGGAGTGTCGGTGCCGCCTGCCAGGGTCGGCGCCGTCCGGTTCTTCCCCCGACGCCCCCTGGAGGTGGCGATGAACGTCCACATCGACTGCGACAGCTGCCTGGTCCGCGGACCGGCCTGCTCCGACTGCGTGGTGAGCGTGCTGCTCGGCCCGCCGCCCGCTGCCGGCTTCGACGCCGACGAGCAGGCCGCCCTCGACGTGCTCGCCGGCTCCGGTCTGGTGCCGCCGCTGCGGCTGGTCACGGCGGTGACGGGTCCGGAGGCCGAGATCGCCTGAGGCCGCTGGGGCTGGTGGTGCAGAAGGTGCGCATGAGGCCCGGGGCAACGCCTGTGACGGCAAAATCGTCCACCTACCGGGAGGGGCGCGTTTGCCGGGGGTGGGGGCCGGGCTTAGGGTAGGCGCGGTTTGACGAACCGTTCACGCTCCGTCGTGCCACTTCCCCGGGCCCTCGGTGCGTGCCCCCTGTTGCACCCCCTGAAACGTACGGAGATCCCCCCGACGTGTTCCATGCACGGAAGCGCACGCGCGCGGCTGCAGTGATCGGTGGCGTCGCGATGACGTTGTCGTTCGCCCTGGTCAACCCCCTGCCCGGCTTCGCGGAGCCCGACGTCGACGAGGTCCGCACGAAGGTCGAGACGCTCTACCAGCAGGCCTCGGAGGCCTCGGAGCGCTACAACCAGGCAAGGGTCGCGCGCACCGCCGCGCAGAAGCGGCTGCGCAGCCTGCGCGCCGACCTCGCCCGGCAGCAGGAGCGGGTCGACGGGCTGCGCGACAGCGTGGCGTCCTCCCTCGTGCGCGACTACCAGGGCCAGGCGCTCTCCACGACCTCCCGGATGGTGCTCTCGGAGGACCCCGACGAGTTCCTCGAGGAGCTCTCGGCGGTCTCCACCTTCAACGACCAGCGCGGCCAGATGATGGCCGAGCTGACCGTCCAGCTGCGTCGTCTCGAGGTGCGCCGCAAGGCGACCGAGGACGAGCTCGCCTCGCTGGCCAAGCTCGAGAAGACGCTGGCCGCCGAGAAGGCCGACGTCGATGAGAAGGCCGCCGAGGCCGAGGACCTGCTCGAGACGCTCGAGGCCCGCGCGGCGGCCGTCGCCGCCGCGCCCGCGAGCCGGTCGGCCGAGCGTTCCCCGGTGACCATCAAGGACGTCCCGGTCTCCGGCCGGGCCAAGGCCGCGGTGCAGTTCGCGCTCGCGCAGGTCGGCAAGTCCTACGTCTACGGCGCCGCCGGCCCGAACTCCTACGACTGCTCCGGCCTGACCATGTCGGCCTGGGCCGCCGCGGGTGTCGCGCTGCCGCACTCCTCGAGCGCGCAGATGGGTGCGACCACCCCGATCTCGATCTCCCAGCTCCAGCCCGGCGACCTGGTCTTCTACTACAGCCCGGTCAGCCACGTGGGCATCTACATCGGCAACGGCCAGATCGTCGACGCGGCGAACCCCTCCACCGGCGTCCGCATCGCGGGAGTCTCCTCGATGCCGATCTCCGGTGCCGGCCGACCGGGCTGACCGCAGTCAGGTGCCGTCGTCGATGACGCCGGACCCGGACCAACGTCCGGCCCGGCTGCGCCGCGCAGCGTTCGCGGTCGCCGCGGTGCTCACCCTCGTCGCGATCCCCGTGGTCGCCTGGCGGTGGAGCGAGGACCCGACCCCGGCGCCCTCGGCGCCGATGACGCTCAGCACCATCGGCACCGCCGGTGCGACGGGCGCTGCCGGCTCCGGCGCCGACCGCACCGGCCAGCGCTCGGTGCAGGGGGCCGCGGTCGTCCGCGCCCTGATCGAGGCGATCGGCCCGGCCGGCCGCGATGCCGGTGCGGTGGTCGCCCCGGGCGACGCTCGGGCGCGTGACCAGGTCCGCGGGATCGCCGAGGCCAGTCGCGTGCTCGGGGTGGAGTCGTGGAGCGGCCGGTTCGTCGCCGAGGACCCCGAGCTCAGCGCCGCGAGCGATGCGCGGTCGTGGGTCGGGCACGCGGAGTTCTCCGCCGAGGTGCCGGGACGGGGACGCCTGTCGTTCGAGACCGCCGTGCGAGTCGTGGAGACCTCCGACGGCCCGCGGTTCGGCGGCACCGGGGCTACCGCGGCCGACGGGGCGAAGGTCGGGGCGGCACCGACCTGGTGGAGCGAGCCGCTGCGCGTGCGGCGCGAGGGACGGATCACCGTGCTCGCACCGGCGGCGACCTCCGCCGAGGGCCTGGTCCGGCAGAGCCGGACGGCGCTGCGCCAGGTCCGGACGGTGCTCCCGCGCTGGAAGGGCCGACTGGTCGTGGAGCTACCGGCAACCCAGGCCGCGGCCGAGACCGCGCTGGACGCCGAGCCGGGCAGCTACTCCGGCATCGCCGCGGTGACCAGCACCCCGGTCGGGGTCGCCGACGCCTCCGAGGCGGCATACGTGCTGCTCAACCCGCCGGTGTGGAACTCACTCGGCCCCCGCGCCGCGCAGGTCGTGCTCACCCACGAGGCCGTCCATGTCGCCCGCGGCGCGACCCGCACCGCGGCCCCGCTGTGGGTCGTCGAGGGGGTCGCCGACTACGTCGCGCTGCGCGACGGCGGTGTCTCCGCCCGGCACGCGGCGGCGCGCTACCTCGACAAGGTGCGCGACCACGGGCTCCCGCGCCGCTTCCCCACCGAGGATGACTTCGACGCCCGTCGTCGCGGCCTGGGGGCGACGTACGAGTCGGCGTGGCTGGCGTGCCGATTGATCGCGAAGGAGTACGGCGAGCGCCGGCTGCTGCGGTTCGCCGACGCGCTGGATGCGGGCATGGGCCTGGAGCAGGCCTTCCGCGTCGAGCTCGGCACAACGCCCCGGCACTTCCTGCGTCTGTGGCGCACCGATCTCGCCCGCCTCGCGGGGATCGACCGGGGCCGTGTCTCCTGACGACGCTCCGGCGCCGGAGCGCCTCGCGCGTCGGCTCGCCTGGGGGATCGTCGTCGGTGGCGGGCTGGCGTTCGTGCTGGCCGCCTGGTGGTGGGTGCCGTGGGGGTGGGTGCCCGGCGTCCGGGTCGAGGCCGTCGACGCGGGCGTGCTGTTCACCCCCGAGCAGGTGGCGCGCGCCGAGGAATACGCCGGCGTGCGGCGGGTCCTGGGCTGGGTCGCCACGGTGCTCTCGCTCCTTGTCGCCGGTTGGCTGGCGTTCGCATGGTCCGGCCAGCGGGTCTGGCGGTGGGTCCCGGGACCCTGGCCGGTGCGGGTCGTGCTCGCCACCGCGGTCGTGCTGGCGGTCGGGCGCGTCGCCGTACTCCCGGTCTCGGTGCTCGTGCGCCGGCGCAACCTCGACTACGGGCTGACGACCCAGAGCTGGTCGGACTGGGCGATCGACGTCGTGCGCGGCTACGGCGTCGATCTGCTCGCCACGGGGTTGGCGCTGCTC
>JAJUGK010000193.1 GCA_029268205.1 Nocardioidaceae bacterium | reverse complement strand
TGGTTCGTGGTCTTCGTGCTGGTCGCGCTCTCGCTGGGCGTGTGGCAGCAGGAGGCCTTCGACCTGCGCCGCGGCGTCTCGGTGGCGATCATCTTCACCTACGGCCTGGTCGTGCTGCTCTCGTCGTTCCGGCGCACCCGGCTGGGGGTCTCCGGGTTCCGGGGCGAGTCGATGCTGGTCGACCTGCGCGACCAGATCACCGACCAGGGGCGGCTGCCCCGGCTGCCGGACACCTGGTACGCCGAGTCGGTCCTGCGCTCCGCCGGCGGGACGCCGTTCGCCGGCGACTTCACCGTCGCCCACCTCGGGGAGGACGGGCGCCGGGTCGACCTGGTCGTCGTCGATGTCTCCGGCAAGGGCGAGGACGCCGGCACCCGGGCGCTGATGCTCTCCGGCGCGCTCAGCGGGCTGCTCGGCGCGCTGCCCCCGGCGTACTTCCTGCCCTCGGCGAACGCCTACCTGCTGCGCCAGAACTGGTTGGAGGGCTTCGCCACGGCTGTGCACATCTCGGTGGACCTGGAGACCGGGGCCTACGAGCTGCGTACCGCCGGGCACCCGCCGGCGCTGCTGCTCTCGGCCGGGTCTGGCCGGTGGACGACGCTGGAGACCGACGGGCCGGTGCTCGGGCTGATGCCGGGCGTGACCTACGAGGTGCGCCGGGGTCAGTTGCAGCGCGGGGACACGGTGCTGCTCTACACCGACGGTCTGGTCGAGACCGCCCAGCGCGACTACTCGATGGGCATCGACCGGCTCCGCGGGCGCGCCGAGCGCCTGCTGACCCGCGGCGTCGAGGGCACCGCCGAGCGGCTGGTGACCCAGATCGGCGCCAGTGACGACGATCGGGCCCTGGTCCTGCTGCACCGCCGCTGAGTGGCGGACCCCGCCGTGGGGGACACGTGGAGCGGGTGACGGGAATCGAACCCGCGTAGCCAGTTTGGAAGACTGGGGCTCTACCATTGAGCTACACCCGCGCGGTCGTCCGGGACGACCCGAGGACAGGATGCCACGTCGGTCGTCGGGGCCGCGATTCGGGTCGTCTCCCTTGCGTGCCCTAGACTCCCGGGGGTCGTCCGACGGGGCGTAGCGTAGTGGCTAGCGCGCCTGCTTTGGGAGCAGGAGATCGCAGGTTCGAGTCCTGTCGCCCCGACCACGCCCCTGTGCTCGAGCGGCAACCGTGCCCGCGTCGAGAATCCAACGAAGTCTGCAAGGAGTAGATCTGTGAAGAGCGCCGTCGAGACCGTGGGTCCGACCCGGGCCAAGCTCACCGTCGAGGTGGACTTCGAGGAGCTCAAGCCGAGTCTCGATGCCGCCTACAAGCGGATCGCCCAGCAGATCACCATCCCCGGCTTCCGCAAGGGCAAGGTGCCGCCGCAGATCATCGACCGGCAGATCGGCCGGGGCGCGGTGCTCGACGAGGCGATCAACGACGCCCTGCCGCGGCTCTACACCGAGGCGCTGCGGGAGAACGAGCTCGAGCCGGTGGCCCAGCCCGAGATCGACATCACCAAGCTCGACGACCACAAGTCCCTCGAGTTCACCGCCGAGGTCGACGTCAAGCCCGAGATCACCCTGCCCGACTACACCGGCCTCGAGGTCGAGGTCGACGACATCGCCGTCACCGACGACGAGGTCGAGGAGCAGGTGCAGGCGCTGCGGGAGCGGTTCGCGTCGCTGAAGACCGTCGAGCGTGCCGCGGCCGAGAACGACTTCGTCACCATCGACCTGGTCGCCAAGCAGGACGGCGAGACCGTCGAGGGCGGCGAGGTCAGCCAGATGAGCTACCAGGTCGGCAAGGGCGGGATGATCGACGGCCTCGACGAGGCCCTGCGCGGCCTGTCCGCCGGGGAGTCGAAGACCTTCACCTCGCAGCTGGTGGGCGGCGACCTGGTCGGTCAGGACGTCGAGGTCGAGGTCACCGTCACCGAGGTCAAGGAGCAGGAGCTCCCCGACCTCGACGACGACTTCGCCCAGACCGCCTCGGAGTTCGACACCGTCGGGGAGCTGCGCGAGGACGTGCGCACCCGCCTCGAGCGCAGCAAGCGCCTCGAGCAGGCCGCCGCGGCGCGCGACGCCGCGTTGGAGCAGCTGCTCGACAAGGTCGAGGTCCCGCTGCCGGAGACGATGGTCACCGACGAGCTCAACGCCCGCCGCCAGAGCATCGAGCAGCAGCTGATGTTCGCCGGCATGACGATGGAGGCCTACCTCGACTCCGAGGAGCAGACCATCGACGAGTTCGAGGCCGACCTCGAGAAGCGGGTCCGCGACGCGGTCGCTGCGCAGTTCGTGCTCGACGCGGTCGCGAAGGCCGAGGAGATCGGGGTCGACCAGCAGGAGCTGTCCGACCACCTGATGCGTCGCGCGCAGCAGTCCGGGCAGGACCCGCAGGAGTTCATCAACCACATGGTCGAGCACAACCACCTGCCCGACATGGTGGCGGAGGTGCTCCGCGGCAAGGCGCTCGCCGTCATCGTGGAGTCGGCGAAGGTCACCGACGCCTCGGGCAACACCGTCGACCTGAAGAACCTGCAGCCCGACGGCACCATCGGCGAGCCGGCCGACGAGACCGACGAGTCGGGCGAGGCCGACACCGAGGCAGCGGAGAACGACGAGGGCTGAGGCCCGCGGCCGCGACGGGGGAGCGATGGGGGCGCACGACGCTGGATCCACGGCGTCGTCGCGCGCCTGGATGCCCCCGTCCGGCCCGCCGCCCGGTGACACCATCGCCGGGTACACCGACCTGCGGGAGGTCGCCCGGGGCGGGGACGGCATCGTCTACCGCGCTCGGCAGCACGCGCCCGCGCGTGACGTCGCGATCAAGGTGCTCGCCGTCGACGACCCGGCCACGCAGCGACGGTTCCAGCGCGAGCTGGAGCTGACCGTCCGGCTCGGGCGCGAGCACCCCAACATCGTCACGGTCCTCGACACCGCCACGACCGCATCGGGACGCCCGTGCCTGGTGATGGACTTCGTGGAGTCCGGCAGCCTCGAGGACCGGCTGCGCAACGAGGGCAGCCTGCCGGTCGCCGACGTCCTCGCGATCGGCACCGTCGTCGCCGACGCCCTGGCCTTCGCCCACGAGCGGGGCGTGCTGCACCGCGACGTCAAGCCGGCCAACATCCTCGTGCTGCCGACCTCGTACGTCCTCAGCGACTTCGGGGTGGCGCGCGCGATCGACGGCGACCACACCGACACCGCCGAGCGGTTCAGCTACCGGCACGCCGCGCCACAGGTGCTCGACGGTGAGCCGCCGTCGGCCGCCGACGACGTGTGGTCGGTCGGCTCGACGCTGCACACCCTGCTCGAGGGCTGGCCGCCGTACGCCGCTGAGGACCCGGGCGACGACACCGCCCTGGCCTACCTGCGCCGCGTCCGGCTGGACCAGCGACGGGCACCGGTTCGCGCGGCGGTGCCCGAGCAGTTGCGCGCCATCGTCGATGCCTGCCTGAGCCATGATCCCGGTCGGCGCCCCACCGCGGCCCAGCTGCGTGATGCGCTGCGCCGGGTGCCCACCGCGGGAGCCGGCTGGGCCCCGGGCGCGGCGAGCGCCCACCCGGCCCCTGACCCGGCCCCG
>JAJUGK010000192.1 GCA_029268205.1 Nocardioidaceae bacterium | reverse complement strand
GCCGGTGACCCTCCCCGCGCTCGGCGAGTCGGTCACCGAGGGCACCGTCACCCGCTGGCTCAAGCAGGTCGGCGACGAGGTCGCCGTCGACGAGCCATTGCTCGAGGTCTCCACCGACAAGGTCGACACCGAGATCCCCTCCCCGGTCGCCGGCACCCTGCTCGAGATCAAGGCCGAGGAGGACGAGACCGTCGAGGTCGGCGCCGAGCTCGCGATCATCGGCGACAAGGGGGCGAGCACCGGTGGGTCCGATGACGACGCCCCCGCGGAGCCGGCCACCCCCGAGGCCCAGCCCGCCGACGAGCAGCAGGCCGAGAAGAAGGCCGAGCAGGAGGAGCAGGTCGAGGAGAAGTCCGGCGACCTCCCGCCCGGCGACGAGACGCCCGAGCGGGACAAGCAGGAGGCTCCGAAGCAGGAGGCCCCCAAGCAGGAGGCGCCGAAGCAGGAGAAGAGCGGCGACCGCAGCGACGCCGCGGCGTACGTCACCCCGCTGGTGCGCAAGATGGCCGCCGAGCACGGCGTCGACCTGGGCTCGATCCAGGGCACCGGCGTGGGCGGCCGGATCCGCAAGCAGGACGTCCTCGACGCGGCGGCGAAGCAGAAGGAGCAGGCTGCCACTCCGGCGCAACAGGCTCCCGCCGCCAGCTCCGCCCCGGCGGCACCCGCGCCCAGCAGCACCCCCTCGCCGCTGCGCGGCAAGACCGAGAAGCTGTCGCGGCTGCGCAAGATCATCGCCTCGCGGATGGTCGAGTCGCTGCAGACCACGGCCCAGCTCACCCAGGTCGTCGAGGTCGACGTCACCAACATCGCGCGGCTGCGGGAGGCCAACAAGGAGGACTTCCAGGCACGCGAGGGCGTGAAGCTCAGCTACCTGCCGTTCTTCGCGAAGGCCGCGATCGATGCGCTCAAGCAGCACCCGGCGCTGAACGCGACCATCGACACCGACGCCGGTGAGGTCACCTACCACGACCGCGAGCACCTCTCCCTCGCCGTCGACACCGAGAAGGGCCTGATCACCCCGGTGATCAAGGACGCCGGCGACCTGTCGATCTCGGGTCTGGCCAAGAAGATCGCCGATGTCGCCCAGCGCACCCGGACCAACAAGATCGGTCCCGACGAGCTGGCCGGCGGCACCTTCACGATCACCAACCTCGGCAGCGTCGGGGCCCTGTGGGACACCCCGATCATCAACACCCCGCAGGTGGCGATCCTCGGACCCGGCGCCGTCGTCAAGCGGCCGGTCGTGATCGACGACCCCAACCTCGGCGAGACCATCGCGGTGCGCCACATGGTCTACCTGGCGCTGACCTACGACCACCGCCTGATCGACGGTGCGGACGCGGGCCGGTTCCTGACCGAGGTCAAGCAGCGGCTGGAGTCGGGACAGTTCGAGATCTGAGCCGCTGAGGGATTCCCCCACGTGGAGGACCCTGCGACAGTGAGGCCATGCGCTTCCTGATCGCAGGGTCCTCCGGCTTTCTCGGCACCGCGCTGCGCCGGCACCTCCGGGAGGAGGGTCACGAGGTGGTGCGTCTGGTGCGCGGGGAGGCGCACGGTGCCGGCGAGTCGTCCTGGGACCCGTACGCCGGTGAGCTCGACCGCGACCAGGTCGAGCGGGCCGACGTCGTGGTCAACCTCGCCGGTCGCCCGCTGCTGGGCAACCCGCACTCGGCCGCCTACCGCCGCGAGCTGCGGGAGAGCCGGGTGACCACCACCGCCGTGCTCGCCGAGGCGATCGCCGCCGGCGACCGCAAACCGGCGTACCTCGCGCAGAACGGCACCGCTTTCTACGGCGACCGGGGCGCGGAGATGCTCACCGAGGAGGCCGGCACAGCACCGGGCAGCATCCTCACCGACGTCACCCGGGAGTGGCAGGACGCGACGCTGCCGGCCAGCGAGGCGGGTGCGCGGGTCTGCATCCTGCGCACCGGCCCGGTGCTGCACCGCAGCGGCGGTGCGATGAAGCCGTTGCTGCTGCTGTTCCGGTCGGGGCTCGCCGGGCGGCTCGGCGGCGGGCAGCAGTACTTCCCGGTCGCCTCACTGCACGACTGGGTGCGGGCGACGACCTTCCTCGCCACCAACGAGACCAGTGCCGGTCCCTACAACATGACAGCGCCCGACCCGCCGACCAACGCCGAGTTCACCCGGGCACTGGGCGCCGCGCTGGGACGCCCCACGGTCATCCCGGTGCCCGGGCCGCTCATCCGGCTCGGCGCGGGCCCGCTCGCCCCCGAACTCCTGGGCTCCCTGCGCACCGTGCCGGCCAAACTGCAGGCCGAGGGGTTCACGTTCCGGCACCCGGGCGTCGAGGCCGTCATCCGCGCGGCGCTCGAGGAGTAGCCGCCGCCATCCGCCACCGGCCGTCGGCGTAGGCGAGGACCAGCCGACGCTCCCGCCAGTTGTCGCGCGGCAACGGCAGCCGGCGCCCGTCGCCGGCCACGGCGTACGCCGGCCCCAAGCGCTCGACGACGGCCACCCGCAGGCGCATACCGGTCCGGCCCACCTCCACGACCTCGGCGACCTCCATCCGGGCATCGCGCACCGTCAGGCCGCGCCCGGCGTACGCCCGCAGGACCCGGCGGTCCGCGCGACCGACGGCGGACCGGGGCACGTAGAGCGCCCGGAGGTCGGAGGGGCTGGCCTCGGCGTACGCCCGCGCCCGCGCGGCGTCCCAGTCGCGCAGGATCCGCGCCGCCGGCGCATCGGGGTCGGCCAGCGCGCCCGGCCCGGCCGGGTCGGCAGCCGGGGCTGTCGACGGGGTAATCGGCGTCGGCGGGGCGGGCGGAGCGGGCGTGTGCGTCGGCGGCCCAGACGAGATCGCCCATGCACAGGCGCCCAGCAGGATGACCACCAGGACGACCGCCCCGACCACGGCCGGGGCCGGACGCCGGTGAGCGCGACGGTGGAGGCGGCGGGAGCGAGCCATCGCAGCACTGTGCCGCAGCCGTCGGATCCGCGTGACCGTCATCCACAGCCCACGCCGCCCGGGCGTAGGCTCGGGGCGTGAGCACGCTCGAGGTGGACACCGTCGGCATCGGCGAGGACACCGTGGACTACCGCGCGGCCTGGGACCTGCAACGCGAGGTGCACGCGCACGTGGCCGACGAGGCGTCGCACCCCGGGCGGATCCTGCTCCTCGAGCACCCGCCGGTCTACACCGCGGGCAAGCGGACCGAGCCGCACGAGCGGCCGACCGGCGCCGAGGTGATCGACGTCGACCGCGGCGGCAAGATCACCTTCCACGGCCCCGGGCAGCTGGTCGGCTACCCGATCGTGCGTCTGCCCGAGCACGTGCGGGTCGTCGACTACGTGCGCCGCGTCGAGGAGGCACTGATCCGGGCCTGCCGCGACCTCGGCGTCGAGACCGCACGGGTGCCCGGCCGGTCGGGGGTGTGGCTGCGGGCCGACGACACCCGCCCGGAACGCAAGATCGCCGCGATCGGCATCCGCGTCAGCCGCGGGGTGACGATGCACGGGTTCTCCCTCAACTGCGACGTCGACCTGGGCTGGTACGACACGTTCGTGCCCTGCGGCATCGACGACGCGGGCGTCACTTCGCTCAGCGTCGAGCTCGGGCGCCGGGTCGGCGTACCCGAGGCGATCGACGTCGTCGTCCCCCACCTGCAGGACCTGCTCGCCTGGGAGCCCTACGAGGCCACCCCCGACTACGAGCCCCGGCCGGACCCGGCCCGCAGCGGCCCGCGGATCACGCTGCTCTCCCCCGGC
>JAJUGK010000191.1 GCA_029268205.1 Nocardioidaceae bacterium | reverse complement strand
CGCCGACCACGGCACGCTTGAGGAACAGCTCGGGCGCGATCCGCAGGTAGAGCTCGACGTCGTAGGCGTTCATGTGGGTGACGAACGGGCGCGCCGCGGCGCCACCGGGCTGGATCTGCAGCATCGGGGTCTCGATCTCGACGTACTCACGCGCGTCGAGGCTGCGGCGCAGCGACTTCACGACCGCGGCCCGGGTGCGGACCATCTCGCGGGCGGCGGGCCGCATGATGAGGTCGAGATGACGACGGCGGACGCGGCCTTCCTCGGACAGGGCCACCTGCTCGCCGTCCTCGGACTCGTAGGTCTTGGGCAGCGGGCGCAGTGCCTTGGCGGCGATCCGGTAGGAGTCGGCGAAGACGCTGAGCTCACCGCGCCGGGAGGCGATGACCCGGCCGCGGACGAACAGGTGGTCCCCGAGGTCGACGTCGGTCTTGAAGGCCTCGAGCGCCTCCTGGCCCACCTCGGCCAGCGAGAGCATCGCCTGGAGGCGGCGGCCCTCGCCGTCCTGGAGCGTGGCGAAGCAGAGCTTGCCGGTGTTGCGCAGGTACATCACCCGCCCCGCCAGGCCCACGACGTCCTCGGTCTCCTCCCCCGCCGCCAGGCCGGCGTACTTCTCCCGGACGGCCGCGATCGACGTCGTGATCGGCAGAGTCACCGGGTACGGGTCGGTGCCCTCGGCGAGGAGTCGAGCGCGCTTCTCCGCCCGGATGCGCACCTGCTCGGGAAGGTCCTGGTCGAGCTCCTCGCTCATGGCCGCGGTGGGGGTCGTCTCAGTCACCCGGCAATCCTATCGAGGGGCGTTGAGCCCCCGAGCCACGGGCTATCCTCGTGCGGACGCGCTGCGGGAGGCGCGCGAAGGGGATGGGTGATGAGCACTGCCGAACCGGGCGCCGACGACACCGCCGGGCAGCCGGGACTCTTCGAGATCCCGCCGGGCGCGCGCCGGACACCGACCCGTATCGTCCTGCTCACCGGCCCCTCCGGCTCGGGCAAGACCTCCCTCACCAACCGCCTGGGCCTGCCGGTGGTCTCCCTCGACGACTTCTACCGCGACGGCGACCACCCCGACCTGCCCCGCCGGTACGGCATCGTCGACTGGGACAGCCCGGACAGCTGGGACCGGGACGGGGCGATGGCCGCGCTGCTCGACATCGCCCGCACCGGGCGCGCCGAGGTCCCGCTGTACGACATCCCCACCAACCGGCGCACCACCGTGCGACAGTTCGACGCCGGCGGCAGCCCGATCGTGCTGGCGGAGGGGATCTTCGCCGCCGAGCTCATCGAGCCGTGCCGCGAGGAGGACATCCTCGCCGACGCCCTGTGCCTGTGGCGTCCGCGGCTGCAGACGTTCTGGTTCCGCTTGCTGCGCGACCTGGGCGAGGCTCGCAAGCCGCCGCTCACGTTGTTGCGGCGGGGGCTCAGCCTGGCTCGGCAGGAGCCCGCGAAGGTCGCCGAGCTGGTGCGCCGAGGGGCGCGCAAGATGCGGGTGGCCCAGGCCGAGGACTACCTGCGCGAGCTGGCCACCCGAGCCTGATCCGCCGTCAGGTCAGCAGCGTGGTGAGCAGGATGATCACCGGCACCGAGCCGATGGTGGACAGGAAGATCGCGTCCCGGGCGAGCACCACGCCACGGTCGTAGCGGCTGGCGACGACGAACACGTTCTGTGCGGTCGGCAGCGCGGCGAGCACGGCGACTGCGAACAGGGCGGTGTCCTGCAGGCCCAGGGCGAAGCCGATGAGGTAGGCCAGGGCCGGCTGCACGAGGAGCTTGAGCCCGACGACCAGGGTGAGCTCGCGGGCCGGCGAGCCGGCGCCGGGCTTGGGTCCCAGGCGCAGCGACACCCCGTAGGCGAGCAGCATCGCCGGCACCGCCATCGCCCCGAGGAGGTCGATGGGGTCCTGCACGATGGTGGGCAGCCGGAAGCCGGTGAGTGCGAGGACCAGACCGAGCAGGGCGCCCAGCAGCAACGGGTTGCGCAGGGTGCGCAGCGCGAGCGTGGTCAGCTTGGTGCCTTCCGCAGCGGTGGTGCGGTCGAGGATCGCCAGTGCCGTCGGCTGGAGCACGACGAGCTGCATGAGCAGGATCGGGGCCACGAACGCGGCGTCGCCCAGGACGTAGGCAGCGATGGGGATGCCGAGGTTGCCGGCGTTGACGTACATCGAGCACAGCGACCCGACGACGGTCTCCGGGCCCGGCCGCCGGGCGACCACCCGGGAGAGCACGAGGTAGAGCAGCAGCGAGCCGGCCACCGCGCCGGCCGAGGCGACGAGGTTGGCCGAGAACACGTCGTGGACGTCGGCGTCGGCGACCACGGTGAGGAGCAGCGCGGGGCTGGCCACCCAGAAGGCCAGCCGCACCAGCATGGTCTGGGCGGCGTAGTTGAGGAAGCCGATGTGGGCGAGCAGCGCGCCGAGCCCGATGAGGATGGCGAGCGCGGCGAAGCCCTCGAGAACTCCCGCCACCTCAGCGGGTTCCGGGGAGAGCCTCGGCCCGGTAGTCGGCGAACGGGATGCCGCTGGAGGTCACCGGGTAGGAGACCTCGTCGGCAACGTCGGGGGCCTGGCCGGGCTCCGGCCCGACGTCGAGTGGCCGGTTGTGCTCGTCGACGAAGACAACGGCGGGGGCGTAGGTGCGCGCGTCGGCGTCGCTGAGCATGCCGTAGCCGATGACGATGATGAGGTCCCCGGGCTGGATGTGGTGTGCTGCGGCGCCGTTGATCTGGATGTCCCCGCGGCCGCGCTCGCCGGGGATGACATAGGTGGTGAGCCGGGCGCCGTTGGTGACGTCGACGACGTCGACCTGCTGGCCGGGCAGCAGGTTGGCCGCGTCGAGGAGGTCGGCGTCGACGGTGAGGGAACCGACGTAGTGCAGGTCGGCGGCCGTCACGGTGGCGCGGTGGATCTTGCCGATGAGCATCGGCCGTTGCAGCGAGCTGGGCGCTGACATCCTTACTCGTCCTCCTGCAGGTCGAGGATCACGTTGTCGATCAGCCGAGTGCTGCCGACCCACGCAGCCACGGCGAGCAGGGCGGGGCCACCCTGCCCGAACTGGACGGGCTCCATCGTCTCAGGATCGACCAGCTCGAGGTAATCGAGTCGGATGCCGGGGGCGGCGGCCAGGTGCTCGCGAGCAGCCCGGAGTACCGCTGCCGCACCGTCGGTGACCCGCTCCGCGCCCGCCGTCAGGGCGGCCGACAGGGCCAGGGCGGCCTGTCGTTGCGGCGCGTCCAGGTAGGCGTTGCGGCTGCTCATCGCCAGGCCGTCGGGCTCTCGGCGGATCGGCACGGCGACCACCTCGACGTCCAGGTCCAGGTCACGCACCATCGATCGCACGAGCGCGAGCTGCTGGGCGTCCTTCTGCCCGAACAGCGCGACGTCGGGCCGGGTCAGGTGCAACAGCTTGTGCACCACGGTGAGCACGCCGGCGAAGTGGGTGGGGCGGGTGGCGCCCTCGAGCCGAGTGGCCACGGGGCCGGGGTCGATGCGCACGGCGGGCTCGCCGTCGGGGTAGACGGTCTGCCGATCGGGTGCGAAGACGATGTCGGCACCGGCGGCCGCGACCTTGGCGAGGTCCGCCTCGAGGTCCCGCGGGTAGGCGTCGAGGTCCTCCCCCGCGCCGAACTGCAGCGGGTTGACGAAGATCGTCACGACGACGTGGTCGGCCCGGCGGCGGGCCTCCCGCACGAGGTCGAGGTGGCCCTCGTGCAGCGCGCCCATCGTCATGACGACGGCGCGGGTGCCGTGCTGCCGGCCCAGGGCGCTGCGTAGCTCCGCCCTGGTGCGCACAAGCACCGGGGACGCGGGGTCGGTCTGCGGGTCGGGCGGGTCGGTGGGCTCGTCGTCG
>JAJUGK010000190.1 GCA_029268205.1 Nocardioidaceae bacterium | reverse complement strand
GTGCGCTCGTGGACGATCGTGCGCTGCGGGAAGCGGAAGGCCCCGGCGTCCTCGCCGGTGCGCTCGGCCAGCGACGCGGCGAACGCGGTGACCGAGGTGCTCAGCGCCTCCTCGACGCTCGCCGCGACGGTCGCGCCGAGCGGGCCCTCGACCGGGTCGCCGCCGATGCCGGCGTCGACGCGCAGCGTGACGCCCTCCCCCGCGGTCCCCCCGGTGGCCTCGGCCGCGACCCGCAGCACCAGCACGAGGTCCATCGGCCCGAGGCCGCGCAGGGTCACGGCAGTGCGCCCGGCATCGCCGGCGGCGGGGTCGGACTCCTCGACGTCCTCGACCGTCCAGGCGATGTCGGCCGGGATCCCCATGATCATCACCTGCTCGCCGAAGGCGTCCCCGACGCTCGCGACGCCCGGCACCGTGCCGCGGTGCTCGACGTGGATGCTCAACCAGCGGGAGTACGACGCCAGGTCGAGCACCGCCGCTCCCGCCGCGGCGAGCGGCACGTCCGCCTCGGCGGAGGTGCGCACGACCTGGGGGTACTCGGCGAGCGGGTCGACCTCGGACACTCGGACCTCCACAAAAAGACAGGACTGACTGTTTGTGGGGATGCTACCGGTCAGGCGAACGCCGCGTCGAGCGCCTCCACCATCCGCTGCCGGAACCACTGCATCGACGTCGCGCCGAGATCGGCCATCGCGTCGGCACCGTGGTGCATCCGCGGCTCCACGTGCAGGTCCACCGGCACCCCGGCGGCCCGCAGCCGCTCGGCGTAGGCCACGGCTTCGTCGTGGAACAGGTCGAGCTCCCCCACCCCGATCCAGGCGGGCGGCAGACCGGCGAGGTCGGCCCGGCGCGCGGGGACGGCGTACGGCGGCACCGGCTCCCGGCCCGGCGGGTGGCCGAGGTAGCTGCGCCATGCGAACCGGTTGGACCGCGGCGTCCACCCCACCCGGCCGCGCGCCGGGTGGGCCGGGCGGCGCAGCGTGCGGTCGTCGAGCATCGGATACTCCACCAGCTGGAAAGCCACCGGCACCTCGCCCGCGTCGTGGGCGCGCTGGGCGGTGGCGGCGGCGAGCAGCCCACCGGCACTCGCGCCGGCCACGGCGATCCGGGTCGGTGCGCCCTCCTCGACCAACCGGTCGTGCAGCCGGGCGAGGGCGGCCGTGCAGTCGTCCAGCGCGGCCGGGAACGGGTGCTCGGGGGCGAGCCGGTAGTCGACGGCCGCGACGAGCACCCGCAGGTCGCGGGCGAGGCGCCCGCACCAGGCGTGGTCGACCTCGGGGCTGCCGAGCACGGTGCCGCCGCCGTGCAGCCACAGCACCGCACCGCGGGGCGGGGTGCCCGTGGGCCGGTGGAGGGTGACCAGCACTCGCGAGCCGTCCGGCACCGGCACCGGGGAGCGGGAGACCTCCACCCCGTCGACCGGGAGCTCGAGCGCGATCACCCGCCGGCGTACGTGGGCCAGCACCACCCGGTTGCTCACCGGCACCGGCACGACGTCGAAGGCCGTGCGCAGCTCGGGCGCGACGGCGCTCAGGCTGCGGGCCCGGCGCGCGACCGCCAGTCCCCCAGCGGCGAGGAGGCCGCCGGCCACCGCGAGCACGCGCACGCTCAGGTCCGCACGAGCGGGCGGGAGCGCACCTCGGCCAGGTCGTGGTAGCCGTTGAGCCCCATCGTCAGGTCGGTCTCGGCGAGCAGGCAGCGCAGGGCGTGCACGATCCCCTCGGTGCCGGCGACCGCGGCGGCGTACCCGTACGGCCGGCCGATGCCCACCGCGGTCGCGCCGAGCGCGAGCGCCTTGACGACGTCGACGCCGCTGCGGACGCCGGAGTCGAAGAGCACCGGCAGATCACCGGCCGCCTCGACGACCCCGGGCAGGAACTGCAGGGCGGGGGCACTACCGGCCTGACGGCCGCCGTGGTTGGAGCAGTAGATCCCGTCCACCCCGGCGTCCACGGCGCGGCGCACGTCGTCGGGCGCGCAGATGCCCTTGAGCACCAGGGGCAGGTCGGTCAGGTCGCGCAGCCACGCCAGGTCGTCCCAGGTCAGCTGGGGGTTGCCGAACATCAGCGCCCAGTGCTGCACCACGGTGGCAAGGTCGCTGACGTCCCCGCCGGGCAGGCGGCTGGCGAAGACCGGATCGGAGATGTAGTTGGCCAGGCACGCACCGCGCAGCTGCGGGAAGGTGCCGTGCTGCAGGTCGCGCGGGCGGTAGCCCAGCGTCCAGGTGTCGAGGGTGACGACCAGCCCGCGGTAGCCGGCGGCCTCCGCGCGACGGACCAGGCTCTCGGCGACCTCGCGGTCGTTGGGCGTGTAGAGCTGGAACAGGCCCGGGGTCTCCCCCAGTGCGCCGGCGACGTCCTCGAGCGGGTCCTGCATGAGGGTCGAGCCGATCAGCGGCACGCCCGTCTCGGCCGCGGCCCGTGCCGCGGCGAGGTCGCCGTGTCCGTCCTCGGTCATCACCCCGAGGACCCCGATCGGCGCCATGAACACCGGGCTCGGCAGCCGTATCCCGAACAGCTCGACCGACAGGTCGCGCTCCGCGGCGCCGGAGAGCATGTGCGGCACCAGTCCGTAGCGTTCGAAGGCGGTCACGTTGGCGCGCTGCGTCTGCTCATCGCCCGCGCCGCCGGCGACGTAGTCCCACAGCCGGTGCTCGAGCGTCTCCTGCGCCCGGCGCTCCCACTCGGCGAAGGTGAACGGCAGGGTCGGCAGTTCGCCGGCGAGTCCGGCGAAGTAGGTCCCGAGCTGGTAGTCCGCGAAGTTCGGCATGTCCCGCACAGTAGCCACGTAGAGTCCGCGGCCATGCCCGATCCGTTGGAGAACCCGCAGCCCGCCCCGATGCCTCCGCTCCCCGGTCGCGTCCTCGTCACCGGCGCCGCCGGCTTCCTCGGCCGCGCGCTCACCGACCGGCTCACCGCGTACGGCACCGAGGTGGTCGGCGTCGACCTCGTCGCCGACCCGGCTCGCGGGATCGTCGCCGGGGACATCACCCGCCCGGGCCCGTGGCAGGACGCCTGCGCGGGCGTCGATGCCGTGCTGCACACCGCCGCGACGGTGAGCATGGTGGCGCCCTACGACGACGCCTGGCGGGTCAACGTGGTCGGGACGCGCCGAGTGCTGGACGCGGCCGTACGGGCCGGCGTGCCGCGGTTCGTGCACTTCTCCTCGGTGGTCGTCTTCGGCAACGACTACCCCGACGGCGTCGACGAGACCCACCCGGTGCGGGTCACCGGCCGCTCGTCGTACGCCGACTCCAAGGTGGGCTCCGAGGCGGTCGTGCTGGCCGCGCATGCGCGCGGCGAGACCGCGGTGACCGTGATCCGTCCAGCCGACGTCTACGGACCGGGATCGGTCTGGATCAGGGAGCCGCTGACCCTGCTGCGCGCCCGGCGGATGCTGCTGCCCGACGGTGGCCGCGGCGTGTTCACCCCGATCTGGGTCGACGACCTCGTCGACGGGGTGCTGCGGGCACTCGGCCGGCCCGAGGCGGTCGGCCAGGTCATCACCCTCGGTCCGGACCGGGGGGTGCCCTGCAAGGAGTACTTCGGCGAGCTGGCGTCCTGGCTGGACCGCCGGGTCCCCACCGCCCCGGCCCGGGCGATCCGCCCGGTCGTGACCGCGGTGGGCGCCGGGCTGCGTCGCGCGGGCGTCCGCAGCGAGATCGGGCCCGCCAGCATCGACTTCCTCAACCGGCGCGGGCGCTACTCCACCGAGCGCGCCCGCGACCTGCTCGGGTGGCAGCCCCGTACCCCGCTGGCCGAGGGCCTCGCCCGCAGCCGGGAGTGGGCGCAGGCGGCGGGCCTGCTCAGTCCTCCCGGCGCGTGAGCTCGTCGGTCAGCAGCGAGACCAGCGCCTCGAGCTGGAC
>JAJUGK010000189.1 GCA_029268205.1 Nocardioidaceae bacterium | reverse complement strand
CGGGTCCGGTCGGCCGTACGACCCCGAACTGGTCGGGATGGACCAGTTCGTCGAGGATGCCCTCGCGGTCCTCGACGATGCCGGGATCGAGCAGGCTCCGGTGATGGGGTGGTCGATCGGGGTGAACACGATGTATGAGCTCGCCGTCACCCACCCCGAGCGCGTCACCGGCCTCTTCGCCGTCGCCGGCGTGCCGGGTGACACCTTCACCACGATCGGGGCACCCCTGCTGCTCCCGCCACCGATCCGCAAGCCGATCGCTGTCGGCCTCACCTCTCTGCTCGCCCGCGCCGGCGCTCCGCTGACACCGCTGACCACCCGCCTCCCGATCGGCACGAAAGCCATCGTCGGTCTGCGCCACAGCGGCTTCATGCTGCCCTCGGCCGACCCGGACTTCGCCGCGGTCGCCGTGCGGCAGTTCCTCACCACGCCGGTGGACTGGTACATGCACCTCGCGTACGCCAGCGCGCGCCACCTGCGGGTCTCGCTGCGCAACATCGCCGTACCCGCCGCGTTCGTCGCGGGTCGGTGGGACGTGCTGGCCGCGTCGAGGAGCATGCGGACCGCCGCGCATCGGATCCCGGACGCGACCTACATCGAGCAGCCGGCCAGCCACTTCATCAGCCTGGAGCACCCCGACCGCCTGCACGCGTTGCTGCAGGGCTTCCTCACCCGCGTCGGTCCTTGACGACGGCCGACAGACTGGCGGCATGAGGACCCTTCGACGGACCGTCGTCCCGCTGACCCTCCTGAGCCTGGTGCTGGCCGCCTGCGGCTCCGGCGAGGACGCCGAGCCCGAGGAGTCCCGCGTCAGCACCAGCCCGACCCCGACGCCCTCGGCGAGCCCGTCCCCCTCCCCCACGGAGTCGGAAGCGCCCGCGCCCAGCGGCCCGGTCCGGCCCGAAGTGACCGGTGTGATCGCCCGTGATCTCGAGGCCCCCTGGGGCCTGGCGTTCCTGCCCGACGGCACCGCGCTCGTCACCGAACGCGACTCCGCGCGCGTGCTGGCCGTCGAGGGCAAGCAGGTCCGCGAGGTCGGCACCATCGACGCCGCCGCGCCCCGGTCGGAGGCGGGCCTGCTCGGCGTGGCCGTCTCGCCGGACTACGAGCAGGACCAGTGGGTCTACTTCTACCTCACCACCGACGTCGACAACCGCGTCGTCCGGGCGAAGTACGACGGGCGTCGCCTGGGGCGCACCCGCACGGTGTACGACCGGATCCCGCTGGCGCCCATCCACGACGGGGGCCGCATCCGCTTCGGTGCCGACGGCATGCTCTATGTCGCCACCGGTGACGCCGCACAGCCCGAGCTCGCCCAGGACCCCGGGTCGCCGGCCGGCAAGGTGCTGCGGATGACACCGGAGGGCGAGCCCGCCCCCGACAACCCCGGCGGCACCGTCGTCTGGACCCTGGGCCACCGCAACATCCAGGGTCTCGCCTTCGACGCCGACGACGTGTTGTGGGCCAGCGAGTTCGGCCAGGACACCGCCGACGAGCTCAACCGGATCGAGCCGGGCAACAACTACGGCTGGCCGGAGGCCGAGGGTCCCGGCGGTCCGGCCCGGTTCACCGACCCCGTGCACCAGTGGGCCACCGACGAGGCCTCCCCCTCCGGCCTGGCGTTCGCCGAGGGGTCGCTGTGGATGGCCGCGCTGCGCGGCCAGCGGCTGTGGCAGATCCCGATCCGCGCCGACGGGTCCGCCGGCAAGCCGCGCGCCCACTTCGTCGGCGACTACGGCCGGCTGCGCACCGTCGAGGCGGCGCCCGACGGGTCGCTGTGGGTCACGACCTCCAACCGCGACGGTCGGGGCGACCCGGCCGCCGCCGACGACCGGATCCTGCGGGTCGAGCTCACCCGCGGCTGACGACCCGCTCGACCACGACCCGGCGCGTCGCCCGTCGGAGCGTGACCAGCACCGAGGGCCCGAGCAGCGCGAGCACGAGTGCGTTGGTGATCGCGCGCCCGGTGTCGAAGCTCCCGGTCGACGTCAGCAGCGTGTAGATCCCGAACCGGTGCAGGTTCTCCCCCAGCGGCGCACCCGGGACGAACGACAGCCCTCCCTCGTGCCCGGGGATCATGATCCCCAGCGCGTACGGCCAGCTCGAGAGGTTCATGATCAGCCCGTACGCGTACGCCGCGAGCACGCCGTAGACCACGAGCAGCACGATCTCCCCGCGCCCCCGGATCCCGCGCGGCAGCAGACCCGCGCCCATCCCGACCCAGGCGGCGGCGAGCATCTGGTACGGCAGCCACGGCCCCACGCCGGCGGTCACCAGCGCGGAGGCGAACAGCGAGGTGCAGCCGAGCACGAACCCGAATCCCGGCCCGAACACCCGCCCGCCGAGGATCAGCAGGAAGAACACCAGTTCGATCCCGGCCGTCCCCGCGCTCGCGCCGCGCAGCACCGCGTTGATCGCGGTGAGCACCCCGAGGATCGCCAGCACGCGCGCGTCCAGCCCGCCCTCGGTGAGCTCCGCGAGCGCGACCACCAGCACCACCGGGAGCAGGACGAGGAACACGAACGGCGGCTGGACCGTCTGCTCCGGCGGCACGCGGGAGAACAGCGGCCAGGCGAACATCAGCACCCCGGCGACGGATGCGACCGCGAGCACGGCCCGCGAACGCCACCCGAGGGGTACGACTCCACGGTCAGCCATCGTCGCCGTCCAGCGCCCTCAGCACCTGCGCGACCGTCAACCACGGCGGTCCGAGCACCTTCGCGGCCTGCGGGGCGAACGCCGGCGACTCGACCGCCACCTTGTGCGCCGGGCCCTCCGAGACCACGGTGCCCTCGGCGAGCACGATCGCCCGGTCGGCGACCTCGGCGACGAACTCCACGTCGTGGGTGGCCACGACGACGGTCCGCCCCTCGGCGGCGAGCTCCCGCAGCACCCCGCCCAGCTCCGCCTTCGCCGGGTAGTCCAGCCCCCGCGTCGGCTCGTCGAGGGCGACGACCCCGGGCGCGGCCGTGAGGACGATCGCCAGCGCCAGCCCCAGCCGTTGCCCCTCGGACAGGTCCCGCGGGTGGGTCTCGTCGTCGATGCCCGGCACCAGCCGGTCGACCAGGGCGCGGCAGGTCCCAGGGGCCGCCTGCGCGTGCCGATCGGCCGCCAGGCACTCGTCCGCGACGGTCTCGAGGTAGAGCAGGTCGGCCGCCGTCTGCGGCACCAGTCCGAACCGCGTCCGGCGCTCGGCCGCCGAGAGGTCGGCCGGATCCGCTCCGCCGACGCTGACCGTCCCCGCCGTCCGCCGCGTCGCGCCCTGGAGGGCCCACAGCAGCGTCGACTTGCCCGAGCCGTTGCGTCCCATGAGGCAGGTGACCGTGCCGGCCCGCAGGCGTACGTCGACCTCGCGCACCGCGACCCGGTCGCCGTAGGCGACCGTCAGCCGCTGCGCGCGCACCGTCTCCTCCCCCACTGGGACCTCGGGCGCCGGGGCTGCCACCGCGGACAGCCGGTCGCGGACCGGCCGCGCGGCGCGTCGCGCCTCGCGCACCGTGAGCGGCAGCGGCGACCAGCCCAGCGCGCGTCCGAGCTCGACCAGCGGCGGCGCGACGGGCGAGTCGAGGAGCACCTCGCGCGGATCGCCGACCTGCAGGGTGCCGTCGCCCCGGAGCACGGCCATCCGATCGGCGAACGGCACCACCCGCTCCAGGCGGTGTTCGGCGAGCAGCACGCTGGTGCCGACGTCGTGGACGAGGCGGGTCAGCGTCGCGAGCACGTCCTCGGCGGCCGTCGGGTCCAACGCCGAGGTCGGCTCGTCGAGCACGAGCAGCTGCGGGTGGGTCGTCAGCACCGCGCCGATGGCCACTCGCTGCTGCTGCCCCCCGGAGAGGGTGCGCAGGTCGCGGGCCCGCAGCTCGGGGATGCCCAGCAGGTCGAGGGTCTCCTCCACCCGCCGGCGCATCGTCGCCGGGTCATAGCCCAGCTGCTCCATCCCGTAGGCGAGCTCCTCCTCGACGGTGTCGGT
>JAJUGK010000188.1 GCA_029268205.1 Nocardioidaceae bacterium | reverse complement strand
GCCTGGTCGATGCGGTAGATCATCGCCAGCCCGAGGCCGTTCAGCGCGCTGACGATCGGCAGCAGGACGGGGTCGGCGTACGGCGCGGTGCGGCGGATCACGACGTGGCAGGCCAGCACGAGGGCGGCCAGCCAGCCGCCGTACCCGACGATGTCGGCCGGGACCTCGCCCTCCATGCCCAGGCCCACCGCGGCGTACCCACCGACGCCGACGACCAGGCTCAGCAGGAGCAGGACCAGCTCGGCGCCGCGGCGACGACGGTGGATGAAGCCGGTGCGGTTGCCGGCGCGGGTGACGGCCGGAATGCTCACGGCGCCTCCTCGCCGCACGGGTCGCCGGGGGTCGCGGTCGGCGGTGCGGTGCTGGTGGAGGCGGTGGGCGAGGCGGTGGGCGAACCGGTGGGTGCGGGCGCCGAGGTCGGACCGGGCGCGGGGGTACGGCCGCCGCCGGTGGCCCTCCCCGTCGGGCTGCCGGTCGGGCTGCTCGTCGGGCTGCTGGAGGGTCCGCTGGTCGGGTCGGGCTCGCACTCGATCACCAGCTCCTCGAGCCGGGTCACGATCTGGCGCGCGTCGGCGAGGTCACGGGCGTCGATGCCGGAGCGGACCTGGCGGGCGCGGTACTCCGGCAGGCTCGCGACGCGGACGGTGGTGCGCTCGTGCACCGTCGCGAGCTCGACGCCGGGGATCTCGGCCGAGATGCCGCGGAAGATCGCCACGTCGTCGCCGTCGGCGGAGACGAAGTACTGCCGCTGGGTCCAGTCGTAGCCGAGCTTGAGGCCGCCGCCGAGCAGGGCGAGCAACACGACCGCGAGGGCGAGCCGCCGCAGCCAGACCCACCGGCGGGGCGGGCGGGGTGCGTAGCGCAGCTCCTCGGGGTCGAGGTCCTCCTCGGGCTCGGCGCGGCGGCCGAGGAACGGCAGGCCGCGACCGGCGCTGGCCTCGCTGCCCGGGACCGGCTCGAGCTCGCCGGTGTCGCCGGACCGGTGGCCGCGGAAGAGGCCGCGCGGCGCCTTGTTGCGGGGCAGCTCCGCGGCCGCCCCCACGAGCATGGCGCCGGTGCTGGCCGCCGCACTGGTCTGGGCGGCGGTGTCCGCACCGTTCCCCTCGGCGCCGTCAGGCGCCTCGACGACGTCGGCCACCACCGCGGTGACGTTGTCGGTCGTACCCGCCTCGAGCGCGGCGCGCACCAGCTCGACGGCGGCGAAGTCGGGGGTGCCGGTGCCGAGGATGTCGGCCAGCCGGGAGTTGTCGAGCACGCCCGAGCACCCGTCGGAGCAGAGCATGATCCGGTCGCCCGGGGCGACCTCGACGTAGAACAGGTCGGGGTCGGTCTCGTGGATGGCGTCGACCGCCCGCAGGATGAGGTTGCGGTGCGGGTGGGTGCGCGCCTCCTCCTCGGTGATCCGCCCCTCGTCGACCAGGCTCTGAACGAAGGTGTGGTCGGTGGTGAGTTGGCTGACCTCGCCGTCGCGGAAGAGGTAGGCGCGGCTGTCCCCGAGGTGGCCCACGGCCAGCCGGGAGCCGTCGAAGAGGGCGGCGGTGATGGTCGTGCTGGTGCCCTCGAGCTCGGGGTCGTCCTCGACCAGCTCGGCGATCCGGTCGTGGGCGCGGTGGAAGCCACCGGCGAGCGCCTCAAGGAGGTCACCACCTGCCGGGCGGTCGAGGCGGCGCAGGGCCTGGACGGCCGTCGAGCTGGCGAGGTCGCCGCGGACGGCACCGCCGACCCCGTCGGCGACGACCAACAGGTAGTCGCTGGCCAGGCCGGAGTCCTGGTTGTCCTTGCGGACGCGTCCGACGTCGGAGAGTGCGGCGTACCGCAGGGTCAGCGCCACGCGGTCACTTCCTCAGCTCGAGGATCGTCTTCCCGATCCGCACCTGGCTGCCGAGGTTGAGCGTGACGGGCTGGTTGATGCGCTGGGTGCCGAGGTAGGTGCCGTTGGTGGAGCCGAGGTCCTCGATGAACCAGGTGTCGCCGGAGGCGGCGATCCGGGCGTGCCGGGTGGAGACGTAGTCGTCGTCGAGCCGGATCGCGGCGTCGCTGCCCCGACCGATCAGCAGCGGCGCGTCGTCGAGGGAGATCGACTCCCCGGCGTTGGCACCCTCGCTGATGTAGACGTGCGTGGGGGCGCCGCGGCGGCGTACGGGCTTGGTGCGGGTCTTGGCCGCGGCGCGGGCGGCCCGGCGCTCGGCGCGGCTGGTCTGCTCCACCCGGGCGCCGAACATGTCGGAGCGGATGACCGACAGCGCGGAGAGCACGAAGATCCACAGGATCGCCAGATAGGCGAACCGGATCAGCATCAGCGTCAGCTCAGACATGTGATCGTCCTTCCGCCCGCCCCGGACTGCGGACGGCACGCACGGTCATCGTGGTGTTGCCGACCTTGACGTGGGACCCGTCCACCAGGCGCGCGTGCTGCACGCGCTCCCCGTCGACCAGCATGCCGTTGGTCGACCCGAGATCGATCGCCGAGAGGTAGGGCATGCCGCCCTCCGGGTCGTGCTCGACCCGGATCTCGACGTGCCGCCGCGACACCCCGGGGTCGGCGACCCGCAGGTCGGCGTCGGTGCCGCGGCCGACCACGATGCCGGGCGGCTCGAGCGGGTGCCGCACGCCGTTGACCTCGAGGAACGCCACCGCGCGGCGTACGGAGGTCTCCGAGGCGTCGCCGGCGGTCGGCGTCACCGACGCCAGCGCCTGGCTGCGCACCCGGAACCGGCCGGTGGTGAGGTCGTCGGAGGAATCGAAGGTGATGTGGACCGGTCCGGCGAAGACATAGCTGTGCTCCTCGGCGTAGTCGTGGAGCATGTCGGTCAGCTCGCGGGCGAGCGTCGAGCCGTACGGCTGGAGCCGCTCGTGGTCGGACTCGGCGAGTTCGACGTGGAACTGGTTGGGGGCCAGCCGCCGGTCGCGCGAGAGGATCTGCGCGGAGTTGTCGATCTCGCGCTGCAGTGACGCGGCGATCTCCACCGGCTCGACCGCCGAACGGAAGGCACGGGCGAAGGCCCCGGAGATCATCTGCTCCAGGCGGTTCTCGAAGCGTTGCAGCCGGCCCATCGTCCTCCTCCCGGTCGTCGTGCGTCGTCGTGCGGGTCTGTGGTCGCGCGGGTCGTCGTGTGGTGGGTCTGTCGCGTGCCGGGCACGCCGGCACCACGGACGGTCTACCCGCCCGATGCGGCATCGTATCGGCCGCACCCACCGGGGCCGGGTTCCCACCGCCGGGTGGCCGGTGTGTGGCCGGCCCCGACCCGCCCTCCGAGCGCGGGCCGGCCGAGCGGGATCGGCGGGCGGATTTCGTCGCGCGGCCGGTGGTGGGATACCCTGCTCTGGCTTCTCGCGCGAGTGGCGGAATAGGCAGACGCGCACGGTTCAGGTCCGTGTGCCCGAGAGGGCGTGGGGGTTCAACTCCCCCCTCGCGCACAACAACAACAGCGAGACAGCAACGAAGCCCCAGGTCATCGACCTGGGGCTTCGTGCATTGCGGGGGCCGCCCGGGGGCGGCGGCGTCAACTGGACGGTTGCCGCAGGAATCCGCGCCGGGACGTGCGGCAGGTGTCCAGTTGACCGGACCGCTGGATCAGGCGTTCTTGATCGCGGAGATCTCGAACTCGAGGGTGACCTTGTCGGAGACCAGCACGCCGCCGGCCTCGAGCGGGGCGTTCCACTCGACGCCGTAGTCCTTGCGGTTGATGGTCGTGCCGCCCTCGAAGCCGACGCGCTCGTTGCCGAACGGGTCGGTGGCCGCACCCTCGTAGGTGAACGGGACGGTGATCGACTTGGTGACGCCGCGGATGGTGAGGTCACCGGTGATCTCGACCTCGGCGTCGCCGGTCTTCTCGACCTTGGTCGAGACGAAGGTGATCTCGGGGTGCTCGTCCATCGCGAGGAAGTCGTTGCTGCGCAGGTGGCCGTCGCGCTGCTCGTTGCGGGTGTCGATGCTGGCGGCCTTGATGGTCAGGTTGACCGACGAGTTCGCCAGGTCGGCGCCGTCGATGGTGGCGGTGCCGTCGAACTCGTTGAACGCGCCGCGGACCTTGGTGACCATGGCGTGGCGGGCGACGAACCCGATCCGGCTGTGGCCGGCGTCGAGGGTGTAGGTGCCGGTCAGGTCGGTGAGGCT
>JAJUGK010000187.1 GCA_029268205.1 Nocardioidaceae bacterium | reverse complement strand
GTCGGTCACCGGTGCGACGGTGTCGAGCAGGTCGGCGACCTCCCGCAGCACCCGCGCCGCGACCGCGCGGTCCACCACCTCACCGGCGGTGGTCTCGGAGCTGGAGGAGGGGTCCATGGACACACATTACTCGAACACATGTTCGAACACAAGGGTTGAGCGGACCAAATCCGGTGGTGCCCCACCGGCGCTCGCGGCAGGCTGACGCCATGGAGCTGTCCGAGATCTTCCCGCCGCTGGGGTTGCGCATCACCAGCGGCGACCTCGCGCTGGTCGGCATCACCGACGACCTGCTCCCGCGCCTGGGCGAGGTCGCTGCCGCCGGCATCCACGCCGCCGACGTGATGCCGTTCCAGGTGCCGTGGTCGGATGCGCCGGCGGCGGAGTTGCCGGCGCGGATCGCGACCTACCAGTGGGGCGTCCGCGCATCGTTCGGTCCCCGGGCCTGGGCGCTGGAGCTCGCGGTGCTGTGGCGCGGGGAGCCCGTGGGCATCCAGGCGCTCGCGGCGCGGGACTTCGGCGTGTGCCGATCCGCGTCCACCGGTTCCTGGCTCGGGCGCGCCTTCCAGGGACGGGGCATCGGGACCCGGATGCGGCAGGTGGCGTGCGCGTTCGCGTTCGACCAGCTGGAGGCGCGCGAGGTCACCTCCTGCGCCTTCGCCGACAACCCGGCGTCGCTGCGGGTCAGCGAGAAGGTCGGCTATCGGCCCAACGGGTCGTCGGTGAGGGAGCGTCGGCCGGGGGAGCGTGCCGTCGAGCGACACCTGACGCTGCGGCCCGAGGATCTCGTACGCCCGCCCGAGCCCCTCGTCGTGACCGGTCTCGGACCGGTGCGGCGACTGATGGGGCTTGCGGAGGAACCTCAGCCCGCGAGCAGCCCGAGGTAGGCCCGATCGGGAGGTCCAGGACCCCGTTGCTCACCCACGGAGCCCGGTCATGACCGCACCTGCCGCAGCACCAGCACGGACCGGCCGGCGAGGGTCAGCCGCTCTCCGGCCTTGACCTGGGTACCGTCGGGGAATGCGGGGTCGGTGCTGAGGACGACCTCGCCGAGGTGCACCCACGGGTTCTCCGGCAGCGTGACCTCGAGGTCGTCGGCCTCGGCGTTGAGCCAGATCATGAAGGAGCGGTCGCGCAGCACCTCGCCGCGCGGGCCGGGTGCGCGCAGGGGCTCGCCGGAGACGAAGACCCCGAGCGCGTGCAGCCCGTGGTCGTGCCAGTCCTCGACGGTCATCTCCTGGCCGTCGGGGTGGAACCAGGCGAGGTCCTTGGGGCCGCCGCGGGTCGTCGGCCGACCCTCGAGGAAGTGCCGCTGCCGTAGTGCGGGGTGCTCGCGGCGCAGCCGGAGCGCGGTCTTGGTCAGCTCGTAGAGGTCGAGCCAGGCGTCGTCGGGGCGCCAGTCGAGCCAGGAGATCTCGTTGTCCTGGCCGTAGGCGTTGTTGTTGCCGCGCTGGGTCCGGCCGCGTTCGTCGCCGGCGGTGATCATCGGCACGCCCGTCGACAGGCACAGCGTGAGCATCAGGTTGGCCGCCTGGCGCTTGCGCAGCGCGATGATCTCCGGATCGTCGGTCTCACCCTCGACCCCGCAGTTCCACGAGCGGTTGTCGTCGGTGCCGTCGCGGTTGTCCTCCCCGTTGGCCTCGTTGTGCTTGTGGTCATAGGAGACGAGGTCGCGCAGCGTGAACCCGTCGTGCGCGGTGATGAAGTTGACCGAGGCGTACGGCGACCGGCCGTCGTCGGCGTACAGGTCGCTGGAGCCGGAGAACCGCGAGGCGACCGTGCGGACGCCGTTCGAGCGGGCGCGCCAGAAGTCGCGCATGGTGTCGCGGTACTGGTCGTTCCACTCCACCCACGGCGGCGGGAAGCGGCCCACGGAGTAGCCGTCCATGCTGGCGTCCCAGGGCTCGGCGATGAGCTTGACGTGCCGCAGCACCGGGTCCTGGCCGATCGCGGTCAGGAAGTGGCTGCGCATGTCGAGCTCGTGCCACGTGCGGGTCAGCGCGGGGGTGAGGTCGAAGCGGAACCCGTCGACGTGCATCTCGGTGACCCAGTAGCGCAGGGAGTCCAGCACCATCCGCAGCGTCTGCGTCCGCGAGGTGTTGACCGTGTTGCCGCACCCGGTGACGTCCCAATAGACGTCGTTGCCCTGCACGGACTCGGCCGGGTCGACGCGCTTGTAGTAGTAGAGGTCGTCCAGGCCGCGGAAGCTGAGCGTCGGCCCCCACCGGCCGCCCTCGGCGGTGTGGTTGTAGACGACGTCGAGGATGACCTCGAGCCCGGCGTCGTGGAGCGCCTTGACCATCTGCTTGAATTCCCGCACCTGTTGGCCGGCATCGCCGGTCGAGGAGTAGGCGTTGTGCGGGGCGAAGAAGCCGATCGAGTTGTAGCCCCAGTAGTTGACCAGGCCGCGGTCGGCCAGCTCGGGCTCGCTGACGAACTGGTGCACCGGCAGCAGCTCGACCGTGGTGACGCCGAGGTCGCGCAGGTAGTCGACCACAGCGGGGGTGGCCAGACCGGCGTACGTGCCGCGCAGGTGCTCGGGCACCCGGTCGTGCAGCTGGGTGAACCCCTTGACGTGGAGCTCGTAGATCACCGTGTCGGTCCAGCGCACGCGCGGCCGACGCTCCTCGCCCCAGTCGAAGTCGTCGTGGACCACGACGCTGCGCGGCATCGCGGGGGCGGAGTCGAGGTCGCTGCGGGTGTGCCGCTTCGCCTCCTGCTCGTCCTCGGAGTCGCCGGGGGAGGGGAGGACGTAGTCGAAGATCTCCGGACCGGGCCGCACGCTGCCCGCGATCGCCCGGGCGTACGGGTCCAGCAGCAGCTTCGCCGGGTTGAACCGCCGGCCCCGGTCGGGGTCCCAGGTGCCATCGGTGCGGAACCCGTAGCGCTGTCCGATGGGTACGCCCGGCACGGCGCCGTGCCAGATGCCCAGGGTGTATTCGGTGAGCCGCAGCCTGCGCTCGTGCTCGACGCCGTGCTCGTCGACGTCGAAGAGGCAGACCTCGACCCGGCTGGCGTCCGGGGCGTGCACGGCGAAGTTCGTCGCCTCCGGCCCCCAGGTCGCACCGAGGGGCTGGTAGCTCCCCGGCCAGACCGCCGCCGTCGTGGGTGCGTCCATCCCCCGATTGTCGCGGACACTAGGGTCGGGCCTGACGCGGGGAGCCCGCGTTGTGAGCAGGACCGCATCCGACGCGAGGGTTGAGGAGCAGGCATGGGCGAGTTCGTACGTCTCGAGGTGGCCGACGGGGTCGGCACGATCCGGCTGGACCGGCCGAAGATGAACGCCCTCGACGCCCAGGTGCAGCGCGAGATCCGCGACGCCGCACACGAGGCCACCGAGCGTGACGACGTGCGCGCCGTGGTGATCTACGGCGGCGAGCGGGTCTTCGCCGCCGGCGCGGACATCAAGGAGATGGCCGACCTGTCCTACACCGACATGGTCGCCCAGTCGCGCGTGCTCCAGGACTGCTTCAGCGCCGTGGCCCGGATCCCGAAGCCGGTCGTCGCCGCGATCACCGGCTACGCACTCGGCGGCGGGTGCGAGCTGGCGCTCTGCGCCGACGTGCGGATCGCCGCCGACGACGCGACCCTCGGCCAGCCCGAGATCCTGCTGGGGATCATCCCCGGCGCCGGCGGCACCCAGCGCCTGACCCGTCTGGTCGGCCCGAGCAAGGCCAAGGACCTGATCTTCACCGGTCGGTTCGTCAAGGCGGCCGAGGCGCTGGAGATCGGCCTGGTCGACCGGCTGGTCCCGGCGGCCGACGTCTACACCGAGGCGGTGCGGTGGGCTTCGCAGTTCTCGCAGGCCGCGGCGTACGCCCTGCGGGCGGCCAAGGAGGCGATCGACAGCGGCCTCGAGGTGGACCTCACCACCGGCCTGGAGATCGAGCGCCAGCAGTTCGCCGCGCTCTTCGCCACCGAGGACCGCACCATCGGGATGCAGTCGTTCATCGAGAACGGCCCCGGCAAGGCGCAGTTCGTCGGGCGCTGAACCTGGCTACCCTCTGAGACCATGAACCCTCCCCAGCCCGACGAGCCCGTGCCCAAGAGGCGCTTCGGCCGGCGCCGGCCCGCGTCCGCGCCCGCCGAGTCGACGGCGTCGACGGCCGCGACCGACGGGC
>JAJUGK010000186.1 GCA_029268205.1 Nocardioidaceae bacterium | reverse complement strand
CCGGCCCACCTCAGCTGGACTCCCGCACCACCAGCGTCGGCTGCAGCAGCAGCCCCGGCTCCTCGACCGGACGGTGGCCGAGCAGCAGTTCCAACCGGTGCGCGAGGGCCCGCGCCACCTCCTCCAGCGGCTGCCGCACCGAGGTGAGCCCCGGCGAGACGGTCTGGGCGACCTGGGAGTCGTCGAAGCCGGTGACGGCGATGTCGCGGCCGGCGACCAGCCCGCGCTCGTGCAGGGCCCGCATCGCGCCCATCGCGACCGTGTCGCTGACGCAGACCAGGCCGGTGGGCCTCCGCGCGTCGATCAGCGCGTGGGTGGCGCGGCGGCCGTACTCCATCGTGCCGTCGCCCCGCACGCTCAGCCGGGTGGTCGACAGACCGCGGCCGCGCATCGCACTCATCCACCCGGCGCGGCGGTCCTCGCCGATCGGCTGGTCGGCGGTCCACCCGAGCCAGGCGATGACCTCGTGCCCGCGGTCGATGAGGTGGTGGGTGGCCTGGGCGACGCCCGCCGCCCCGTCGACATCGACCCAGGGGTGCGTGGGCGGCTCCCCGTCGTCGTCGTGCGACCACGGGCGGCCGAAGGCGACGAACAGCGCGCCCCGCTGCTGGAGGTAGTCGACCTGCGGATGCCCGCGGTAGGTGTCGGTGACGACGAAGGCGTCGACTGCGGTGGAGCGCAGCATCCGCTCGTACCCGACCTCGGCCTCCTCGGGATCGGAGGCGAACAGCAGCACGTGGTAGCCCATCTCGCGGGTCGCCTCGACGAGCGTGTGGACGAACCGGTCCATCAGCGCGTTCGCCGTCCCCTCCTGGGCGGGCTCGAACGGCAACCCGATCAGCCGCGTCGTCCGGGTCCGCAGCGTGCGCGCGGCGAGGTTCGGCGAGTAGCCCAGGTCGGCGATCGCCCGCTCGACCTTCGCCAGGGTGTCCTCCGCGAGCAGCGCGGGGTTGTTGATCGCGTTGGAGACCGTCTGCCGGGAGACCCCGGCGCGCGCGGCCACCGTCGCGAGGGTCGGGGGACCCTCCGGGACCGGGCGCTCGGTACGCCGTCGCCCGCGCCCCGCGCCCGTCGTACCCCGCGCGTCACCGCGTGCCATCCGCCCGCGCCCTTCTGTCTGCCGTACGCCGTCCACCCGCCGTCTTGGAGTGGACGTCCCGCGGGCCGATCGGTCCGTGTTGAACGTTCCAAGCCGCGTGCCCGCATGATGGGACCTCCGCGGCCCGTCCGTCAAACCCCTCGCCCCGCCGGTCGTGCCGGTCATGTCGGCCGCGCCGTCTACCGTGCTCGTCATGAGTGGAGCCCGCGCCGCACGCAAGCGCACGACCTTCGTCTGCTCCGAGTGCGGCTGGGAGACGGCGCGGTGGGTGGGCCGCTGCAACAGCTGTCGTGCGTTCTCGACGATGGTCGAGCAGGTCGCCGCCGCTCCCGCCGCCGGCCGACCGGCCGCGAGCCCGAGCCGGCCCACGCGTCCGGCCCGCCCGGTCGGCGAGGTCACCGCCGAGCGCACGACCCGCATCCCGACCGGGCTCGCGGAGTTCGACCGGGTCCTCGGCGGCGGGCTGGTCCCCGGCCAGGTGCTGCTGGTCGCCGGTGAGCCGGGGGTCGGCAAGTCCACCCTCCTGCTGGAGGTGTCCCAGGCGTTCAGCCGCGGCCCGCGCGACTCCCGGGCAGCGTCCCCGCGCACGGTGCTCTACGTCTCCGGCGAGGAGTCCGCCGAGCAGATCGGCGTACGCGCCGCGCGGGTCGGCGCCGACAGCCCCGGCCTGCTGGTCGCCGACGAGACCGACCTCGACACGGTGCTCGGGCACCTCGAGGCCACCTCGCCCGGTTTGGTCGTCGTCGACTCCGTGCAGACGATCGCTTCGGTGACCATCGAGGGTCGCGCCGGCGGGGTCGGTCAGGTCACCGGCGTCACCCAGGCGTTGACCGGCTGGGCCAAGCGTGCCGGTGTACCCATGCTGCTGATCGGCCAGTCGACCAAGGACAACAGCGTCGCCGGCCCCCGCTCCCTCGAGCATCTCGTCGACACCGTGCTGACCTTCGAGGGGGACCGGCACACTGCGCTGCGGCTGCTGCGCGCGGTCAAGAACCGCTTCGGGCCCGCCGACGAGGTCGCCTGCTTCGAGCAACGCGACACCGGACTCGCCGCGGTCTCCGACCCCTCCCAGCTCTTCCGCGCCCAGCGCGACCAACCCGTCCCCGGCACCTGCACGACGATCACCCTGGAGGGACGTCGCCCGCTGGTCGCCGAGGTCCAGGCGCTGGTGTCGAAGAGCAGCACCCCGCAGCCCCGGCGGGCGGTCAGCGGGGTCGACCACTCCCGGCTGGCGATGCTGCTCGCCGTGACCGAGAAGTACGGCGGTGTGAAGCTCGGCGAGCTCGACGTCTATGTGGCCACCGTCGCGGGGCTGCGGTTGACCACGCCGTCGTGCGACCTCGCCGTGACCCTCGCGGTCTGGTCGGCCCTGACCGACGTCGCCTTCTCCCGCCACGTCGCGGCGGTCGGCGAGGTCGCGCTCTCCGGCGACATCCGGCCCGTGCAGGGGCTCGGGCAACGCGTCGCGGAGGCGGCGCGGCTGGGCTTCACCCACATCCTCGTACCCCCGATCTCCGATCGCAGCGTGATCCCGACCGAGTTGCGGCGGGACGCCCGGGTCCGGCTGGTCGAGGTTGCCACCCTGGCCGACGCCTTCCGGGCCGCGCGGGCGGTGCCCGCCACCACGTCCGGCGCGCAGGGTTGAGTCGCCGTCCCTCATCCCGGGTCGGGGATCCCTACACTGAGCACAGTTCTCGGCACAGTGTCGAACCCGAGGGGGCCGGTAGGTGGCAGTGACCAGCAGCGCGGACGACGCCTCCAGGCTGCGCAGCACCCTGGCATCCATCGCGCCGGGCACGGCGCTGCGCGACGGTCTCGAACGCATCCTGCGCGGGCGCACCGGCGCCCTGCTCGTCCTCGGCACCGACAAGGAGGTCGAGGCGATGTCGAGCGGTGGGTTCACCCTCGACGTCCCCTTCACAGCGACTGGCCTGCGTGAGCTGGCGAAGATGGACGGCGCGATCATCCTCGACCGCGACGCCACCCGCATCCTGCGCGCCGCGGTCCACCTGATGCCCGACCCCTCGATCTACTCCGAGGAGACCGGCACCCGGCACCGCACCGCCGACCGGGTCGCGCGACAGACCGGATTCCCGGTGATCTCGGTGTCGCAGTCGATGCAGATCATCGCGGTGTACGTCGACCAGACCCGCTACGTGCTCGAGGACTCCGGCCAGATCCTCTCCCGCGCCAACCAGGCCCTGGCCACCCTCGAGCGCTACAAGCTGCGCCTCGACGAGGTCTCCTCCACGTTGTCGGCGCTGGAGATCGAGGACCTGGTCACCGTGCGCGACGTCGCGGTCGTCGCCCAGCGGCTGGAGATGGTCACCCGCATCGCGCGCGAGATCGAGGACTACGTCGTCGAGCTCGGCACCGACGGTCGGCTGCTGGCCCTCCAGTTGGAGGAGCTCATCACCGGCGTCGACGTCGAGCGGGAGCTCGTGATCCGCGACTACCTCCCCCAGGGCCGGCGCAAGCGCAGCACCGAGAGCGTGCTCGGCGAGCTGGAGTCCCTCTCGCCGACCGAGCTCGTCGACGTGCCGGCGGTGGCCCGCGCGGTCGGGCTCGGCGTCAACGAGCACCTCGACGCGGCCGTCTCCCCCCGGGGCTACCGGCTGCTCGCCAAGGTGCCGCGACTGCCGCAGACCGTGGTCGAGCGGCTGGTCGAGCACTTCGGCAACCTGCAGAAGCTGCTCTCGGCCGGCATCGATGACCTGCTCACCGTCGAGGGCGTCGGCGAACTGCGGGCCAGGTCGGTCCGCGAGGGGCTTTCCCGCCTGGCGGAGTCGAGCATCCTCGAGCGCTACGTCTGAGCCCTACGCCTGAGCCCTCCTTCTGAGCCCTACGTCTGAGCTCCGGGTCGACCGCAGCGGCTGGCCGGATCAGCCGTTCCGCTGGCGCTGGGTGCGATTGCGGCGCTGCTGCTTCTGCTTCTTCTGCTTCGGCTTCGCCGCCTGCGTCTTCGGCTTCTTCGGCTTCACCGTCTTGGTGATCACCGGCGCCTGGGGGCGGCGCAGCCGGAACTGCACGTCGGTGGGCTGACCGCCGTATGGCGCGGCCAACACGTGATAATAACCCGGCATTGCCCAATCGCCGGCGCAGTCGGCGTCGGACCGGCGGCCACCCCACGTCATGCTCACGACCGCCGGCGTGTCGCGACGGATTACGACCTCCTTAGTCGGG
>JAJUGK010000185.1 GCA_029268205.1 Nocardioidaceae bacterium | reverse complement strand
GCGCGGGCCGGGGGCACGGGCCGGGGACGCCGACCCGGTCCGGCACCCGCCGGCTGCCGCGCACTCCTGATACTGGGACCCATGACCGACCCCGTCCCGCTGGCACCGGACGCGACCGCGTTCACCGACCGTGCGCACCTGCGCGCGGAGCAACGCCGCGTCCTGCGCCACCTCGACCGCACCACCTGGGGCTGGCGGCGGGTGCTGCCGATGCTCGGCTGGCTGGCGGCGCTGTGGCTGGTCGCGCTCGTGACCGGGTTGGCCCTCTCCGACGGTGGCCGCGAGTCGCCGCTGCTGGTGCCGTTCCTCCTCGTGGCCTGCGCGGTCGTCGGCTGGTTCGGCATCCGCGCCGTGGCCCGCGGCCTCGCCGCCACCCGCCGCGAGGCCGCGGCGATCGAGCGGTGGCGGCACCTCGACCGGTCGGTCGACGCGCGCCGGTTGCCGACGGGGGCCTTCGCCGAGGACGCGGACCCCACCGGGTGGGACCGCCGCGACGAGCCCGACCTCGCCCGGGTCGCGGCGGCGGTGGAGGCGCACGAGCTCGCGCAGGTGACGGGGTTCGCCGCGCGCGCACCGCAACTGTTCGTGGTGCCGTGGGTGCTCGGCCTCGTCGGCTTCTTCGCACTCGTGGTGCCGTCGATGACCACGACCCAACGCGTCGGCGGCGCACTGACGCTGCTCCTGCTCGGGGTGCCCGCCACGATCGCGTGGTCCTCCTACTTCCGGGAGGTCCTCCGCCGCCAGCGCGGTGCGAACGCACGGGTGGTGGAGCGGGTCGCGCTGCTCGCCCGCCAGCGGGTCCTGGGCGCGCCCGAGCCGCTGCCGGTGCGCAGCGACGTCCTCACCCGGGTGGTGACGCTGCTCGCGATGCTCGGCTTCGCCGGCGTCCTGGCCGCGGTCAACGCCGACCGGGAGGCGGCGCTCGTCGCCGCGGCGACCCTCGTGGCGGCCGCGCTCGCGACGGCGGCCGGCGTGGCCTGGGCCTACCGCCCCCGCGTCCGCGCCTGGTGCACGGGCCCCGCCGACGCCGGGCTGGGGGTGGGCGCCCACCACCGCGTACGCATCGAGCGCGGCGACGGCGTCCTCCGCCTGCAGCCGGTCGATGAGCGTCTGCCGCCGGTCGACCTCCCCCTCAGCACCGTGCGGGGGATCGAGACGCTGCGGTTGCCGGTCTTCCCGTGGCTGCCGGCCGCGGTGATCGTCACCGACGACGGGTCGGCGGACGGGATCTGGGTGCTGACCGGGCCGGGCGCCGTCGCCGCGGTGGCCGACGCCGAGCGCGCTCCCCGGTAGGACCCAGGGCCGGCATCAGAGCCGGACTCAGTAGTCGAAGACGGCCGGCAGCGGCAGGGTCAGCGCCTCCTCGAGCCGGGCGAGGTAGTCGGACCGGTCGATCTCGACCACCCCGAGGCTGGCCAGGTGGGGGGTCTGCCACTGCACGTCGAGCAGCCGCTGGTCGGCGTGCTCGTCGCGCAGGAGGTCGACCAGCGCCACCAGCGCGACCTTGGAGGCGTCCCGCACCCGGTGGAACATCGACTCGCCGGCGAACAGCCCGCCGATCGCCACGCCGTAGAGCCCGCCGACCAGTTCGTCGTCCTGCCACGCCTCGACCGAGTGCGCCCAGCCCAGCTCGTGCAGGCAGGTGTAGGCCGCCACGATCTCCTCATCGATCCAGCCGCCGTCGCGGCCGGGGTCCGCGCAGGCGGCGATGACCTCCTCGAACGCCGAGTCGACCCGGATCTCGAACCGCCCGCAGGCCTGCCGCAACGACCGGCTGACCCGCAGCCCGTCCAGCGGCAGCACCCCGCGGCACACCGGCGACCACCACAGCATCGGCCCGCCGCGGCCGCCGGGCATCGGGAACAACCCACTGCGGTACGCCGCGAGCACGGTGCCGGGTTCGAGGTCGGCGCCGCGCCCCACGAGGTCGTCGTCCCACGCGGTCTCGGGGTCGGGGAAGACCCAGGCGCTGGCGGGGGGTTCGACGGGCACGGCTTCATTGTGGCGGGCGGTGCCTGACGGGCCGGGCGAGCCGCGCGGGCCCGGCGCGGCCGCGGCAGCGGCGCGCGGGCGGCTCGCCGTACCTGCCTACGCTTGTGCCATGCCGAAGAGTCACGGGGTCGCCGGAGCCGTCGGGCGTCAGATCGGGAAGCGGGCCTTCCCCCAGGCGCACCGGCTCGTGCCCGGCATCACCGAGTCCTTCGTCTACGAGGCGCTCGACCGCGCCGTCCGCGGCGTCGGGCCGCTGCCGGGGGCGCGCACCGCCGCCGAGAACGCGCTGCACGACAACCGCGGCGACGCCGACCGGGCGATCCTCGACCTCATCAAGAAGCACATGCAGTACGCCGGGGCGCAGGGTTTCGCGACCAACATCGGCGGGCTCGTGACCGCCGTGGTCAGCATCCCCGTGAACCTGGTCGGCCTGACCGTGATCCAGTCCCGGATGATCGCCGCGATCGCGCACGTCCGCGGCTACGACATCGACGACGGCCGGGTCCGCAACGCCGTGCTCACCTGCCTGATCGGTGAGGACGCGGTGAAGTCGCTGGTCCGCAAGCGGCGCATCCCCGCGCCGCCGATGGCGCTGGCGACCGCGCCGCGCCACGACCCGACCCTGGAGCAGACGCTCGCCGCCGAGGTGACCGCGGAACTGATCACCCGCCTCGCGGGCAAGCGCGTCGCCAGCACGGTCGGGCGCCGGGTGCCGGTCGTCGGCGGCGTCGTCGGCGCCGGCACCGACGCGTTCGCCACCTGGCAGGTCGGTCGCTACGCCTCGCGCGAGCTGTTGCCGCGCGCCCGGCGGTAGAGCCCGTAGGCCCAGGCCGCGGCGCGGTTCTGCGCGGCGTACTCCACCATCCGCTCGCGCGCCCGGTAGGTCGGCCGCAGGTAGGCCGCCTGCAGTTCGCCGTGCAAACGGTCGATCTCGGCCCGCAGCTCGCGCTCGACGCCGCGCAGCCGTACCGCCTCCTCGAGGGCGACGGCCAGCGCCTCCACCCCGGCCTCGGCGACCAGCGCCTCGTCGGGGGCGTCGGGGTCGACGAACTGCCCGCCCGGCGGGTCGGGACGGAGCTCGGCGAGGTCGCCGACGACGTCGTACCCGCGCTCGGCCAACGCGTTGATCCAGGTCTCGGAGAGCTCGGCGGCCCAGGCGTGCACGTCGGCCGGCAGCGAGAGCCGCGGCGAATCGGTGCGCTGCGAGAGCGTCTGGTGCACCAGCAGCTCCCGTACGAGCGGGCGGTAGTCCTCCGGGGGGATCCGGTCGACCGCGTGCACGTTGAGCCGCCGGATCAGCGCCGACTCCGGTACGCCCAGGGAGGCGTTGACGCGGCTGCGCTCGGGCCGGTAGCGGTCGACGTCGATGCCGAGGACGCCGGCGAACCGCTCCCACAGCAGCTCCCGCGGCGCGCCGGGACGCGGGACGGTGACCAGGTGCACCCGCTCGGGGGGCAGCGTGTCGCCCCACCGGGCCAGCACGTCGGGCACCTCCTGGACCCCCCAGAACCATGAGGCGAGCTTGGAGGACCGCTCTCCGTCCTGGATCTTGGCCAGGAACTTCGCGTACGGCACCCGCCGCCGGTGCTTGACGTTCTCCTGCCACTCGGCGGGGATCTGCCGCACGAGGTCACGCGCGGAGTAGACGACGTGCACCTCGGCGTCGCCGAAGGACGCCAGCGCCCGGGCGACCTGCTCGCGGGTCGCGATCGCCAGGATCTCGTGGCTGATCACCGCGAGGGGACCCGGGCGGCGTACCTCCTCGACCAGCCGGTCCCAGGCACCCACGGCCTCCCTCTCCAGCCCGCCCCACGGCAGCTGCAGCAGGTCGAGGGCGGCGAGGAAGTGTGCGTCGAACCGCTCGCCGGGGTAGCGCAGCCCCTCGGTGGCGAGCGCGAAGCGGTGGTCGAAGAGCACGCTCTGGACGAACGACGTGCCGGTCTTGGGGGCGCCGACGTGGACGATCACGCGATCGGTCATGAGCGTTCCTCCGGCGTGGCAGCGACCGCGGCGAGGACGAGGTCCACACCGCGCTCCAGGACAACCCCGAGATCGGGCGCGGCCGACCCGACCCGCGGACGGATGCCCAGCACGGCCGGATCGCCGGCCACAGCGTAGCGACCCGCGGCGGCGTCGTCGGTGAGCTGGTCGGCCAGCCGCGCGGCCAGCTGCTCGATGCGCGGCCGGAAGCTCGCCGGCGCCCCGACCCGGGGTCGGGCGCCCGGGCGGGTGAGCAGGGCGAGGGCGGCTGCGGTCGCGTCCTCGCCGCGGGCGGGCGGGAGCGAGATGCCGGCGATCCGGTGCACCCGCCG
>JAJUGK010000184.1 GCA_029268205.1 Nocardioidaceae bacterium | reverse complement strand
GGCGTCGACTCACCGGCACCGGCATCCAGTGGAACAACCACTACGCCTCGATCTACCTCGGTCCGGACGGCGCCGCCTACATCGCGACGATCACCGGGTTGATCAGGATCGCCGACGGTCGGTGAGCACGCGCGCCTCGGCCGCCGACGCACCGGACTCCCCGCGCGCGAGGCAGGTGACCTCGTGCCCGGCGTCCCGGGCGAGCTCCGCCACCCGCCGACCGAGCCAGGCGGTGCCGCCGAGGACCAGGAGCCGGCTCACAGCAGCAGCGCGTGCGCGGGGTCCTCCAGCACCGCTGCGACGTCGGCGAGGAAGCGCGACCCCTTCTCGCCGTCGATGTGGCGGTGGTCGAAGCTCAGCGCGAGGGTGGTGACGTGCCGCGGCACGATCTCGTCCACCACCCCACCGTCGGGCGAGCTGGTCGAAACCACCCACGGCTGCTTGCGGATGGCGCCGAAGCAGAGGATCGCGGACTCACCGGGGTTGATGATCGGGGTGCCGGCATCGACGCCGAAGACACCGACGTTGGTGATGGTGAAGGTGCCGTCGGCCATGTCGGCGGGCTGGGTGCGCCCCTCACGAGCGGTCGCCGTCAGGTCGGCGAACGCGGCCGCGAGCTCGGGGAGGCTGAGGTCGTGGGCGTCCTTGACGTTGGGCACGACCAGGCCCCGCGGGGTCGCGGCGGCGATGCCGAGGTTGACGTAGTGCTTGAGCACGACCTCCTGGGCGTCGTCGTCGAACCAGGAGTTGATCTCGGGCGTGCGGCGCATCGCCAGCATGGCGGCCTTGGCCACCACCAGCAGGGGCGAGACCCTCAGGTCGCGCAACTCGCGATGGGTGCGCAGCCGCTCGACGAACTCGACGGTGCGGGTGACGTCGACGGTGATCCACTCGGTGACGTGCGGGATCGAGAACGCCGAGCCCACCATCGCCCCGGCCATCGCCCGGCGGACGCCCTTGACCGGCTCGCGGGTCTCCCGGCCGGCACCCGGCGACGTCGTCGACCGTGCCGGCGTCGACGGCGCAGGCGCCGGCGCCTCGACCCCCTGGCCACCCGCGGCCGCCTGCTCGACGTCGGAGCGGGTGACGACCCCGCCCTCGCCGGAGCCGGCCACCGAGGCCAGATCGACCCCGAGGTCCTTGGCGAGCTTGCGCACCGGCGGCTTCGCCAACGGGCGGACCGGTGACCCGGACCCGCGCGCGGACACCGCCGGCACCGACGGTTCGTCGGAGGCCGGGGAGGCGGTCCCCTTGCGGGGCCGGCGGACCGGACCGCGGTCGGCCTTCATCCGCCCGACCAGGCTCTCGCCCTCCTTGTTGCCCGACGCGGCCGGGTTGGAGAGGTCGAGGGTGTCGGTGGCGGTCTCGGCCGGCTCGGCCGGTTCATCGGTCGCGCCCGCCGGGTCGCCGACCCGGATGATCGGGGTGCCGACCGGCACGGTCTCGCCCTCGGGGACCAGCAGCGCCAGGACGGTGCCGGCGTACGGCGTGGGCAGCTCGACCAGCGACTTGGCGGTCTCGATCTCGACGACGACGTCGTTGACCTCGACGACGTCGCCGACCTTCACCTTCCAGGTGACGATCTCGGCCTCGGTGAGGCCCTCGCCGACGTCGGGGAGGAGGTATTCCTGGGCCGGTGCCTGGGTCTGGGTCACGTGCACTCCTCTCAGTACGGCGAGTCAGTACGCGAGCGCGCGGTCGACGGCGTCGAGCACCCGGTCGAGGTCGGGCAGGAAGTCCTCCTCGATCCGGCTGGGCGGGTAGGGGGTGTCGAAGCCCCCGACCCGCAGCACCGGCGCCTCGAGGGAGTAGAAGCACTGCTCGGTGATGCGCGCCGCGACCTCGGAGCCCATGCCGAGGTTGACGTGGGCCTCGTGGACGACGACGGCCCGGCCGGTGCGGCGTACGGAGTCGAACACCGGGTCGAGGTCGAGCGGCGAGAGCGTGCGCAGGTCGATCACCTCGAGCTCGCGGCCCTCCTGAGCGGCCGCCTCCGCGGCCGAGAGGCAGGTCTTGACCGTGGGCCCGTAGGCGATCAGGGTCGCGGCGTCACCGGAGCGCACGACCCGCGAGGCGAACAGCGGGTCGGGCGCGGCGGTGGTGTCGACCTCGGCCTTGTCGGCGTGGTACTGCCGCTTGGGCTCGAGGAAGACGATCGGGTCGGGCGAGGCGATCGCCTGCTGGATCATCCAGTAGCCGTCGACCGGGTTGGAGCACGCGACGACCTTGAGGCCGGGCGTGTGGGCGAACTGCGCCTCCGGGCTCTCGCTGTGGTGCTCGACCGCGCCGATGCCGCCGCCGAACGGGATCCGGATGACCATCGGCATCGGCACCCGACCCTGGCTGCGGAAGTGCAGCTTGGCGACCTGGCTGACGATCTGGTCGTAGGCGGGGTAGACGAAGCCGTCGAACTGGATCTCGCACACGGGCCGGTAGCCGCGCATCGCCATGCCGACCGCCGTGCCGAGGATGCCGGACTCGGCCAGCGGGGAGTCGATGACGCGGTCCTCGCCGAAGTCCTTCTGCAGTCCGTCGGTGATGCGGAAGACGCCGCCGAGCTTGCCGACGTCCTCGCCCATGACGAGGACCTTGGGGTCGTTCTCCATCGCGGCGCGCAGCCCGGCGTTGAGGGCCTTGGCCAGGGTCATGGTGCTCATCGGGCCACCTCCTCGAACGAGGCGAGGTAAGCCGCGAACTCGTCTCGCTGGGCGGCGAGCTCGGGCGTCTGCTCGGCATAGACCAGGTCGAAGATGCCGCGTGGGTCGGGATCGCCGAGCGCCTTGCACCCGGCGCGGAGGTGCTCGCCCATCCGGGCGGCCTCGTCCTCGATCTCGGCGAAGAACGCCTCGTCGGCGAGCCCGTTGCGCACGAGGTAGACCCGGACCCGCTCGATCGGGTCGCGCAGCTTCCAGCGCTCGAGGTCGTCGTTGAGCCGGTAGCGCGTGGGGTCGTCGGTCGTGGTGTGGGCGCCCATGCGGTAGGTGTAGGCCTCGATGAAGGTCGGGCCCTGCCCCTCGCGCGCCCGTTGCAGCGCGGCCTGCGTCACGGCGTACGTCGCGAGCACGTCGTTGCCGTCGACCCGCACACCGGGGAAGCCGAAGCCCAGCGCCCGCTGGTAGAGCGGGATCCGGGACTGGCGCTCGATCGGCTCGGAGATCGCCCACTGGTTGTTCTGACAGAAGAACACCACCGGGGTGTGGTAGGAGGCGCCGAAGACGAACGACTCGTTCACGTCGCCCTGGCTGCTCGCGCCGTCGCCGAAGTAGGCGAGCACCGCGGTGTCGCGGTCCTCGTCACCGGTGCCGACCGCGCCGTCGCGCTGCACGCCCATCGCGTAGCCGACCGCGTGCAGGGTCTGGGCGCCGATGACGATCGTGTAGAGGCCGAAGTTGTGGTCGGCCGGGTCCCAGCGGCCGTGGTCGACACCGCGGAAGAGTCCCAGCAGGTCGAGCGGGTCGACGCCGCGGCAGTAGGCGACGCCGTGCTCGCGGTAGGTCGGGAAGACGAAGTCCTGGGGACGCAGTGCGCGGCCGGAGCCGATCTGCGCCGCCTCCTGACCGAGCAGCTGGGCCCAGATGCCGAGCTCGCCGTGGCGCTGCAGCGCAGTGGCCTCGGTGTCGATGCGCCGGGTCAGCACCATGTCGCGGTAGAAGCCGCGGATGGCCTCGGCCTCCTGCGCGGCGTCGCCGAGGTCGAGGGTGATGCCGGGGTGCTCGACCCGCTCGCCCTCGGGCGTCAGCAGCTGTACGAGCTCGGGTCCGCCGCCGTGCCAGGCGGCCTGGGATGCGTGGAAGACGTCGGGGACGGCGGTCATGATGCTCTCCCTGCTGGTCCGGGGCCGGGAGCAGGGTCGCCGCCACCGGCCGAGGGTCGGTGTGCCGGGGGCTTGTGACCCGGGACACACGGTGCGCCTACCGTACCGACTCGGAGCGGCGCCGCGAAATCCGCGCTCGGCTCGCCTCCGTCGGGTCCGCTGTCAGGTCCGCCGTCAGCTCGGGTCGGTGGCGACCTGCGGGGTGGGCGCCGTGGCGCTCGCGGTGCCGCCGGGCCCCCTGCGCGTCCAGACGAACACGGCCCCGGCGGTGCAGATGCCGGTCGCGACCACGCACGGCAGCCACTCGTGGATGCCGTACAACGCGGTGCCGCCGAGGGGGCCGATCATGAACGTCGACCCGGTGACGGTCTGCACCAGTCCGGCGACCCGGCCCTGCTCGGCCGGGCCGACCAGCAGGGTGGGAGCGGAGACATAACCCGGGGCCACCATGCCCATGCCGATGGCCAGCACGCCCATGCAGGCGACCACGAGCGGGAGCGTGCCG
>JAJUGK010000183.1 GCA_029268205.1 Nocardioidaceae bacterium | reverse complement strand
GCGGCACGGCGAGCATGAACAGCACCGAGCTCGACGATGCCGCGGACCGCCACAAGTTCGTCCTGGTCTCGCCCGACGGGGGCATTCCGCACCTCCCGCTCCCGGGCCCGATCGGGCTGCCGTATGGGCTCTTCTGGCACGTTCCTGGTTCGCCGATGGTCGGCGGTCTCCCGGTCCCGCCCGGCAGCCGCGACGACGAGCGCTTCCTGCTCGACGTCGTGCGCCAGATCCGCGCCAAGACCTGCGCCGACCGCCGCCGCATCTGGGTCACCGGCGCCTCGAACGGCGCCATGATGGCTTCGGCGATGATCTGCCGGCACCCGAACGTGTTCGCCGCGGCGGTCCCGGTGATGGGGGTGCGCGCCGGCTACCCGGGCGCCCCCTGCCGGCCGTCCCGCCCGGTCCCGGTACTCGCCGTGCACGGCCTGCAGGACCCGATCACCCCGTACGGCGGTAGCGGCAGCGGCACCTGGAGCTATGGGGTCGACACCGCGATGGTGCGGTGGGCGCGTCTGAACGGTTGCCGGCCCAAGCCGCGCAAGCGGAGGGTGACCGGCTCGGTCGTCCGCTTCGACTGGACCGGCTGCCGCCCGGGCGGTCGCGTCGTGCTCGTGCGGTCGCGCACGGGCGGCCACTCCTGGCACGGCCACCCCACACCGTTCCCGTTCAACCTGGTGAGCGGTCCGACGGACATGTCGATCGACCTCAACAAGGTGCTGTGGCGCTTCGTGTCCAAGCACCGGTTGCCGCGGCCCCGCCGCTGAGGACCGTGAGCTCGGGGGTTGCGCCGCAGGTGCAACGGGCACGGCACTGATGTGTCTTCCGCAGGTTCCTCGAGTGCCGATCCAGTGCGATGGAGCGTCGACGGACGCCGGCCCACGACCTACACCCGGATCTACACCGCTCTGATGTGGGCGCGGCGGGACAAGCGGGCGTTCGAGGGCGCCGCGCACACCCTCAAGGTGGCGCGACGTCAGCAGGCGAAGGGCGATGCGCCACCGACGCGCTGGACCCGGCTGTCGCGCCGGGTGCGCGAGCGCGACCTCGCCGGCATGCGCGCCTGGGTCGTCTCGCCGCGACGGGTGCGGCCGCGGGCGCGGGTGCTCTACCTGCACGGCGGCGGGTACGTCCATCCGCTCACGGCCGACTACTGGCGCCTGGTCCGGGCGCTGAGCGCCGACGGCGCCCCGGCGCCGGCGGAGGTCGTCGTGCCGGCCTACCCGCTCGCGCCGGACGCGACGATCGACGAGGTCCTGCCCCGGCTTCTCGATGCCCACCGCTCGCTCACCGCCTCGACGCCGGAGCTCCCGGTGGTCGTCATGGGCGACTCCGCCGGGGGCGCGCTCACCCTGGTCCTGGCTGCTGCCCTGCGCGACCACGGCGACCACCCCCACCCGGCCGGGCTGGTGCTGCTCTCGCCCTGGCTCGACGGCACCCTCGATGAGGACGAGGTCGTCGATCTCGAGGCCAGCGACCCGATGCTGGCCGAGAGCGGGCTGCGGGCGGCGGCCCGGTGGGCGGGGGAGCGCGACCCCGCGGACCCGTTGGTCAGCCCGGTCAACGGTCGCCTGGAGGGGCTCGCGCCGATCGACGTGCTCGTCGGGGCCCACGACATCCTGCGTCCGGCGGTCGACCGGCTCGCCGACCTCGCCCACCGCGACGGCGCACGCCTGCAGGTGCACGAGGTCCCGGCGATGTTCCACGTCTGGATGACCCGCGCCATCCCGGAGGCCCGGCGCACCCGGCGCCAGCTCGCCGCCCTGGTCGCGACCCGGACCAGCGAGCCCGGGGGAGCTCGAGGGGTCCGCTCCCGGCCACCGGGGCGTCGACCGGGCGGCACCGGAGGTTCACCGCCGCCGGTCTGAATGCCCTCGAGGAGTGCGCGACCCGCGCACCTGTCGAGAGGACATCGATGAGCAACTCCCTGACCCGCCGCACGCGGGTACGGCGGACCGCCCTGGCGGGCATGGCACTGGCCGTGCTCGCCGTGGGCGCCAACACCCCCGTGGCGCTGGCGCAGGACGCCCCGGCCGGCACGCGTCCGGCGGCCGCCTCGGCCGCCGTCGAGGACGGTTACTTCGCCCCGCTGGTCGACTCCGAGACGACCTGGCGCTACCTGGCGGACGACACCGACCCCTCGCCCGGCGAGGACCGGCACGCCTGGACCCGGCCGGAGTTCGACGACAGCGCCTGGGCGAGCGGTAGGGGCGGCTTCGGCGCCAAATGGGACGGCACCGGCGAGACCGCGGAGTTCGACACCGGCCTGGTCGCCCGCACCGTTCTGCCGATGCGGCCCGGCGGCGGGGACAACATCCGTACCTACTTCTTCCGCACCACCTTCGAGATGACCGCCGAGCAGCTCGCCACCGACAGCGAGATCCGCTTCGAGGGCTACGTCGACGACGCCGCCCAGGTCTTCATCAACGGCGTGCCGGTCAAGAACCACAACGTCGACGACGACACCCCGAACCTCGCCTACCAGCGGGGCTGGGGCGGTGAGTTGGAGTTCCGGATCCCGATCGAGCACTTCGTCGCCGGCACCAACACGATCGCCGTCCGGCTGCACAACGATCGCTCCAGCAGCTCCGACATCTGGTTCTCCCTGGACCACCTCGGCGGCGAGCTGCCCCCGCCGCCCCCGCCCGCGGAGGTCGCGGCGCCGAGCCGGGTCATCCTCACCCCGACCGCGCGTCCGGCGACGTCGCAGAGCTTCACCTGGCTCTCGGGTCACCCGGAGGAGGCCACCGGTCGTGTGCAGCTGCGCATCGGCGACGGTCCCATCCGGACGGTGCGCGCCACGAACCAGGGCACCGCGATCAACCAGCGCAACCCGCACTTCTCCGCGACCGTCCGGGGTCTGCAGCCGGCCACGGAGTACTCCTACCGGGTCGGGCAGCCGGGTGCCTGGAGCCCCTGGCGGTCCTTCACCACCGCCGATCCCGACGCGACGGACTTCTCCTACGTCTACTACGGCGACGCCCAGGTCAAGCTCGACTCCACCTGGCCGGCCGTGGTCGACCTCGCCCGGCGTACGGCACCCCACGCGGTGGGCTCGGTGCACGCGGGCGACCTGATCGACCACGCCAACAACGACACGCAGTGGGAGAACTGGTTCCGCGGCATGGAGGAGGCGGCCGCCACCACCAACGTGTTCGCGGCCCCCGGCAACCACGAGTACTCCGGCGACCGGCTCATGCGGTCGTGGAAGGCGCACTTCGAGTACCCCGCCAACCAGCCCAACACCTCCACCATCGGTGAGCTGGCGCAGCGCACGCTGGGTGACGACGACGTGGCCCGCCAGTACCAGGCCTACTTCGACCACTGGTCCGACTTCGCCCACGAGACGGTGTACTACAGCGACTACCAGGGCGTGCGGTTCATCACCATCAATGCGACCAGCGACTCCACCTTCCTCAAGCCCGAGTCGCTGCCGAGCTGCTCCGGTGCGGAGTGCCCCTCGAACCGGGTCTCGGCCCTGTGGATCGAATACCAGGCGGCCTGGCTCGACCACATCCTCAGCGACTCGCCGTCGAAGTGGAACGTCGTGACCTTCCACCAGCCGGTCTACTCCGCCTCCGCGGGCCGCGACGAGCCGCACCTGCGCGGTCCGTGGGTGCCGGTGTTCCAGAAGCACAACATCGACCTGGTCCAGATGGGTCACGACCACGTCTACGCCCGGGGCTACAACAACGACAACCGCACGGAGATCGACGGCGTCACCGACGGGCCGGTCTACATCGTGCAGAACTCCGGCGGCAAGCACTACAACCTCGAGACCGACGAGCGGAACGTGTGGACCAACAACGGCGCGACCCAGGTCCGCAAGGGCGAGGACTTCTCCTCGTTCGCCGTGGTCGACGTGACCCGGGACCAGCTGCGCTACCGGGCCTACATCGCCGAGCACACCGCGAGCTCCACCGCGAGCGACGTGCCCGTCGGCGGGGTGTGGGACGAGTTCGTGATCACCAAGCACGACGACGGACGCAAGTTCGTCACTGAGGCGGGCGCGCCGATCCCCGAGTTCGAGGAGGAGCCGACCCCGGCGCCGGAGATCACCGTCCAGCCCGCCACCGAGGTCTCGGCCAAGGCCGGGGACACCGTCACCCTGGAGGTCGCCGCCGAGGGCGATGACCTGACCTACCAGTGGCAGCGCAGCCCGCTCGACCGGGACGCCTGGGTCGACATCGTCAACCAGGACAAGCCGTCGCTGGTCCTGGAGGACGTCACCGCCAACACCGCGCGGTTCCGCTACCGGGTCGTCGTCACCCGGGAGGACGTCTCGGTGACGTCCACGCCGACGACGGTGCGCGTCGCCGTCCCGAGCACGACGGTCCGGCGGGCCGGCCGGGTCCGGGCGCCGAAGGTGCGGCTGCGCGCCGGCAAGCGGGCAGCGGTCCGCGTGCGCGCCAACGCCGCGGGCCGGGTGCGGGTCGTCGTCCGCGCCGGCGGCAAG
>JAJUGK010000182.1 GCA_029268205.1 Nocardioidaceae bacterium | reverse complement strand
GTCGGCCCGGTGACGTTGCACCTGGCCGACGCACCGGCAGGTCCGGTGCGCACCGGACCCCGGGTCGGGCTACGCCTCGCCGCCGACTATCCCTGGCGGTTCTGGGTCGACGGCGACCCCACGGTGTCGCCGTACCGCCCGGCCGCACCCAAGCGCCGACGTCCCTGACGCTCGACCGCGCTCCATCAACCCCGCAGGGCCGGCAGCAGCTCCGCCTCGGCGTAGCCGAGGAAGTCCTCCTGGGACGCGTCGCCGACCTGGATCAGCGCGACGTCGGTGAAGCCGGCCTCCTCGAACCCCCGCACCGCCGCCACGATCGCGTCGGTGTCGGGCCCGCAGGGGATGTTGTCGGCGACATCGTCCTCGGTGACGAACTGGGTGGCGGCGTCGAACGCCGCGGTGCCCGGCAGCTCGGCGTTGACCTTCCATCCGCCGGCGAACCAGCGGAACTGCTCGTGGGCGGTGCGGACGGCCGCGTCCTTGTCGGGGCCCCAGCACACCGGTAGCTGCCCGATCCGGCGGCCGGACCCCGACGTCCGCTCCTCCCGGGCCCAGGTGTCGATCAGGTCGGGGTTCGGCTCCACCGCGATCAGGTGGTCGGCGTACGGCGCAACGGTGCGGATCGACTGCTCGCCCGACACCGCGGCGCCGATCCGGACCCGCTCCTCCGGGAGGTCCCAGAGCTTGGCCGAGTCGACCCGGAAGTGCCGGCCGGCGAAGTTCACGTAGCCGCCGTCGAGCAGGCTGCTGATGATCTCGAGGGCCTCGGCGAACATCTCGTGCCGGACATTCGCCGCGGGCCAGCCCCGTCCCACGACGTGCTCGTTGAGGTTCTCCCCGGCGCCCACCCCCAGCGTGAAGCGCCCCTCGCTGAGCGCGCCCACGGTCGCGGCCTTCTGCGCGACCACCGCGGGGTGGTAACGCAGGATCGGACACGTCACGAAGGTCATCAGGTCCACCCGGGAGGTCACCTGCGTGACCGCCCCCAGCATGCTCCAGGCGTACCCGGAATGGCCCTGCTCGTCGAGCCACGGGAAGTAGTGGTCGCTCATCACCTCGAAGTCGAAGCCCGCCTCCTCGGCGCGGGCGGCGTAGGACACCAGGTGTCGCGGCGGGGACTGCTCGGTCATCAACGTGTAGCCGTATCGGGTCATGTCGGGTCGGTACCCGCGACGGACCCCGCCCGCACGTCGGTCGGTCCACCGACGGCGGGGCGCCGTCGCGGACTCCGGTGGCGTACGGCAGGCTTGTCCCGTGAGCACGACGCCCGCGGGCGGCACCGACCCGCACCTCCTCGACGACCTGCGGTGGCGCGGCCTGATCGCCCACAGCACCGACCTCGACGCCCTCGGCGACGCCCTGCGCGCCGGCAGCGTGCGGTTCTACGTCGGCTTCGACCCCACCGCGCCGTCGTTGCACATGGGCCACCTCGTGCAGATCCTCACCGCCCGGCGCCTGCAGCAGGCCGGGCATGCGCCGTACGCCCTCGTGGGTGGCGCCACCGGCATGATCGGCGACCCGCGCGACTCCGGCGAGCGGACGCTGAACTCGGCCGAGGTGGTGGCCCAGTGGGTCGAGCGGATCCGCGGCCAGATCGAGCCGTTCCTCGACTTCGACGGGCCCGCCGCGGCGACGATGGTCAACAACCTCGACTGGACCGCCGGCCTCTCCGCGATCGACTTCCTGCGCGACATCGGCAAGCACTTCCCGGTGAACCGGATGCTCGCCCGCGACGTGGTCAAGCGCCGCCTCGAGGACGGCATCAGCTACACCGAGTTCAGCTACGTGCTGCTCCAGTCGATGGACTTCCTCGAGCTGCACCGCCGCCACGGGGTCTCCCTGCAGTTCGGCGGGAGCGACCAATGGGGCAACCTCAGCGCGGGCGTCGACCTCGTCCGGCGCGCCGATGGAGCCCACGTGCACGCGTTCGCCACGCCGCTGCTCACCCGCGCCGACGGGACCAAGTACGGCAAGTCCGAGGGCGGGGCGCTCTGGCTCGACCCCGAGCTCCTCTCGCCGTACGCCTTCTTCCAGTTCTGGCTCAACGTCGAGGACGAGAAGGTCGGCGAGCTGCTGCGGGTCTTCACCTTCCTGTCGCGCGAGGAGATCGAGGACCTCGAGCAGCGCTCGGCGGCCGAGCCGCACCGGCGCCACGGTCAACGCGCCCTCGCCCGCGAGGTGACCACGCTGGTGCACGGGGCCGAGGAGACCGCGCGGATCGAGGCGGCCTCCGCAGCGCTGTTCGGCGGCGGGGACCTGGTCGAGCTCGCCGTCCCCACCCTCGCCGCGGCGCTGCGCGAGGCGGGAGCGGTCGAGGTGGCCGCGGGTCCGGAGCTGCCCACGATCGTCGACCTGCTCGTCGCCAGCGGCCTCGCGGCCAGCAAGGGCGAGGCGCGCCGGACGGTCGGCGAGGGCGGCGCCTACCTCAACAACACGCGGGTCACCGATCCCGACCACCGGCCGGCGCGCACCGACCTGTTGGGCGGCACGTGGCTGGTCGTGCGCCGCGGCAAGAAGCGGTTCGCGGGCGTCGAGGTCCGCTGACATGACGCGCGGCGCGCCCGGATCGGTCGAGGACCTGATCGCGCGCGCCGCTGCTCGGCTACCGCCGTCGGTGGCCGCCTATCTGGCCGCCGGCTCCGGAGCCCAGGTCACCCTCGCGGAGGCGACCCCGGCGTGGGAGGCCCTGCGGTTCGCGCCCCGGGTGCTGCGCCCGGTCACCCAGGTGCACCTGCGGGACTCCGACGGGCTGCTGCCGTTCGGGATCGCTCCGGTCACGCTCCAGCGTGCGGTGCATCCCGACGGTGAGCTGGCTACCGCCCGGGGTGCGGCCGAGGCGGGGGTGCCCCTGGTCGTCTCCAGCAACACCGGGACCCCGTTCGCGGCGATCGCCGAGACCGGGGTGGCGTGGTCACTGCAGACCTACTTGCCGCCCGACCGGACGGCGATCGAGCCGCTGCTCGCGCGCGCTGTTGCCGCGGGCGCGCGGGCGGTGGTGCTGACCGCCGATACCCCGGTCGTCGCGCGCAAGTACGACCCGGTCGCGGCCGGGGTCTGGGACGAGATCGACCCCGGCTGGGTCGGTGCCGAACTCGATCCGGATCCGACCGCGGCGCCCGCCGGCGTACCGGGAGCCGAGGGCACCGACCGGTTCCGCGCGAAGGCCACCGACTTGGGCCCCCACGACATCGGCTGGCTCGCCGGGGCGACCGGACTGCCGGTCGTGGTCAAAGGGGTGCTCCGTGCCGACGACGCACAGCGGTGCTTCGACGCCGGCGCCGCCGCGGTCTGGGTCTCCAACCACGGGGGCCGCCAGTTCGACGGGGCGATCCCGACCGCCCGTGCGCTGCCGGAGGTCGCCGCGGCCGGGGGACCGGTGCACGTCGATGGTGGACTGCGCTCGGCGCGCCACCTGTGTGCGGCCTGGGCGCTGGGAGCCGAGCGGGTGTTCCTCGCGCGCCCGGTCCTCGCAGCACTGGCCCTCGGTGGCGCGGCCGGCGTACGGGACCTGTTCCTCGGGCTCGAGGCCGAGGTCGAGGAGGCGTGCCGGCTCCTCGGCGCCGCGCGGACCGCCGACCTGGTCGGCACGGTGGTCGACGAACACCACCGGTGTGGTTCGCCGCGGTTTGATCGGTAAAAACGCCTTTGACCTGCACAAACGCGTAGTGACCGCCGGGTGGCGCGGGGGCCGATTTGCGGGCACCGGGGGCGCTGCGTAATGTTCTCTCTGTCGCCACGGAGCGGCGGGGAGCAAGGCCGGACAGGCCGGGCTCTCGGCCCCGCGGAGACCGACCCCCACCTTCATCTCTCCGAGACTCGGGTGAGCGCGCTTCGGCGGGCACCACCGGGAGGATCGGACTTGAAGAGTGTACGGGAGCCGGAGGCAAGGATCTGGTTTGACGCCAGTCCGCCAGGCCGGTAAGTTTGATCGGGTTGCCCCGCGACGAAGGCCGAGAGGCTGGAGCGCGAGCGCGCTTGATCCTTGAGAACTCAACAGTGTGCTAAAAGTCGACGAATTAATTTGTAACGCCCCGTCGGCAGGTTCCGGTGGCTGCTCGCAAGAGTGGTGACCGATAGCTGCAGACGGTTCCTTTGGTAAGACGCTCGACGCGGATCCTCGATCCTCGCCGAGCACTCTTGCCGGGATACTCCAAGTCGATGACCCACGCGCCTCGTGCACGTGGACATCAACAATTTTCAATGGAGAGTTTGATCCTGGCTCAGGACGAACGCTGGCGGCGTGCTTAACACATGCAAGTCGAGCGGTAAGGCTCCTTCGGGAGTACACGAGCGGCGAACGGGTGAGTAACACGTGAGCAATCTGCCCTTCACTTCGGGATAACCGCCGGAAACGGTGGCTAATACCGGATACGACCACCTCGGGCATCCGATGGTGGTGGAAAGCTCCGGCGGTGGAGGATGAGCTCGCGGCCTATCAGCTTGTTGGTGGGGTAATGGCCTACCAAGGCAACGACGGGTAGCCGGCCTGAGAGGGTGACCGGCCACACTGGGACTGAGACACGGCCCAGACTCCTACGGGAGGCAGCAGTGGGGAATAT
>JAJUGK010000181.1 GCA_029268205.1 Nocardioidaceae bacterium | reverse complement strand
GGGTTGAGCCCGAGCGGGGTCTACCGCGCACGCGCTACCTGCTGACCGCCGGTACAGCCGCGGAATGCGGGCCGACGCTCAGGTGCCGTAGCCGCCGTCGACGTCGAGCTTCTGGCCGGTGATGAACCCCGCCCGCGGCGAGGCCAGGAAGCAGACCGCCTCGGCGACGTCCCGTGCCGTACCGAAGCGGCGCAGCGGGATGTTCTGCCGGGTGATGTCCAGGGCGCGCTCGTCGAGATCGCCGGAGCTGATGAGCCGCTCGGCCATGCCGTCGGTGAGCATCCCTGGTCCCACGCAGTTGACGCGGACGCCGAAGCGCCCCTCCTCGGCCGCGAGGGCATAGACCAGCTGCTCGACCGCGCCCTTCGGCCCTGAGGAGAGGCCATCGCGCACGGGGAAGCGAGCGGTCGCCGCGGTCGTGACCGCCACCAGGCTGCCCTGCGTACGCCGCAGCGCCGGCAGGCAGGCGTGGGCGACGGCGAAGAACCCCGCGGCGTCGGCGGTGAGCTGGGCGGAGAAGTCCGCGGGCGCGACGCGGGAGAGGTGGACCATCGGCACGTGCGGGCCGGCGGCGTGCACGACGACATCGAGCCGCTCCCACTCCTGCTCGACCGCGGCCACCACCGTGCCGGGGGCGTCGAGGTCGGCCAGGTCCAGCCGGTGGGCGGCGACCCGCGCGCCGGTGGCGCCGAGACGTTCGACCAGCTCGTCGGGGCGGTGCGTGCGATAGGTGACGGCGACGTCGTGGTCGGCCGCGAGCTGCTCGGCGACCGCGGCCCCGATGCCGCCGGAGGCGCCCACGACGAGGGCGACGGGACGGGTCATCACTGCTCCTGGGGACGGCGTCAGGAGCGCCGGACGCTAGCAGCCGTGGGCGCCCGGCGGGAGCGGACTCCCACCGGGCACCCAGGCACCCGGGCGCGGCTCAGCGGATGGCGTAGCCGTTGATCCGGCCGGCGCCGATCGCCGTGACCCCGCTCAGCCCGGTGATCGGCGCGGGCAGCAGTCCGCCGGTGTTGTGGCTCGGACCGGTCCTGGCCGCGCCGGTGCCGAGTTGGCCGTGCTGGTTGTCGCCCCAGCTCCACACGGTGCCGTCGCTGCGCAACGCGTAGGCGCCGTAGCCGGCGCCGGCGAGCGCCGCGACGTCGGTGAGCCCGGGGATGGGGAGGGGCGTTGCGGGACTGACCCCGGTGTCCCGGCCGGCGTCCTTGTAGCGGCCCGATCCCCAGCTGAAGACGTCCGTCTCATCGACGAACGCATATCACGCGGAGTGGCTCGCACCGATCACCGACGCGCCCGAGCCCAGGAAGAAGGGCGTGGAGGAGCTCGCACCCGGGCCGCTCGGACCGAGGCGGATCTCGCCCTCGTTGTTGTTGCCCCATCCGTAGGCCTCGTTGGAGGCCGTACGGGCGTAGACCGTGGCATGCCCGGCCGCGAGCTCGGCCACCCCCGTCAGGCCGGTGACCCGCACGGGCGTCGGCGTGCTCTCGCCGGTGGTGCCATCACCCCGCTGCCCCACGCCACCGTTGCCCCAGGCATAGACCTCACCGCTGCCGCGGAGCGCGGCATAGGCGGAGTAACCGCCGGCGGCGATCGTGCCCGCCGGGCCGGGCAGTTGCACCTTCACCGGTTTGGCCGAGAGGCGACCGACGCCGGAGGTGCCGTCGCCGAGCTCGCCGTACCGGCCGCTGCCCCAGGCCCAGACGGTCCCGTCGGCGCGCAGGGCGTAGGCCGACTGGTCGGCCGCGGCGATGGCGGTGATGTTGCGCAGGCCGGCCACCCGGACGGGCCAGAGGCGGTTGCCGCCCCGATTGATGCCGAGCTCGCCGTTGCCGTTGTAGCCCCACGCCCACACCGAGCCGTCGCGGCACAGGGCGTAGGTCGACCGCAACCCGCCGGTCACCGCGGTCACGCCGCGCAGCCAGCGGTTGGCCAACGGGCGGAGTCGGTCGGCCCGGCGGGCGATGCCGAGCTGTCCGAAGTCGTTGTCGCCCCAGGCGAACAGCCGCGTGCCTCCGCGCTGGCAGAAGACCGGCTTCGCGTAGCGCACCACGGCCCGCTTGCGCGCCCGGTCGGCGCGGATGCGGACCTTCTTCCGGCTGATCCTCGGCACGATGCGCTGGTCGCGGAACCTGATCGTCTTGGCCCGGATCCGGTAGACGCCGGGGCGGGCGTTCTTCCACGTGCGGGTCCGGCGGATGGTGGCGCGGAAGCGCTTGCCGTTGGGCAGGCGCGGGCCGACCACGCGGACCTTGACCCGCTTGCGGGCTGCGGCGGGGCGGGCGACCTGCACCCGCAGTCCGCGGCGGCGGGCCGTGGTCGTCATCGTCGCGGATGCCGCGGCCGGTGTCGCCGTCGTCCCGGTTGCCGCGGTCGGGTCCGGCGCCGGAGGCGATGGGGGATCGGCCGCGGTCGGCGCGGCGCTCAGGAGCACGGCCGGTCCGACGAGCAGAGCGGTGACGATGCAGGTGACAGGGCGGAAGGACATCGCAGCCTCCAGGAGGTGCCCGCGAGCCCCGGTGCTCCCGGGCGTACTGGCCCGATCATGCGCATGGGCGCGAGCGGAAAGGAAGGCGGCGCAGAAGTCTTTACTCGGCCGGGTCGCTGTCGCGAGAGAGGATCGAGGCCTGCGGACCGGTCCCGGGATCGGTCCCGGCACGGACGTGACATCGGCCGTCACACCCGCAGGAGTGTGCCACTTCGGCCGCGGACCACTACCGTCGTCGTGTGAGTATCGAGCCGGACCCGACCCCGACCTTCGCCGATCTCGGACTGGAGTCGTCCGTCCTGCGGGCGCTGGCCGACGTGGGCTACGAGACCCCGTCCGCCATCCAGGCCGCCACGATCCCGCTGCTGTTGGAGGGGCGCGACGTCGTCGGGCTCGCCCAGACCGGCACGGGCAAGACGGCCGCGTTCGCCCTGCCGATCCTGAGCCGGCTCGACCCGAAGCAGAAGGCGCCGCAGGCGTTGGTGCTCGCGCCCACCCGCGAGCTCGCGCTGCAGGTGTGCGAGGCCTTCGAGAAGTACGCCGCGCACCTCAAGGGCGTGCGCGTGCTGCCGGTGTACGGCGGTCAGGGCTACGGGGTGCAGCTGAGCGCACTGGCCCGCGGCGTCCACGTCGTGGTTGGCACGCCCGGCCGGATCATGGACCACCTCGAGAAGGGCACGCTCGACCTCAGCCAGCTGCGTTATCTGGTGCTCGACGAGGCCGACGAGATGCTCAACATGGGCTTCGCCGACGACGTCGAGACGATCCTGGCCGACACCCCCGACGACAAGCAGGTCGCGCTGTTCTCCGCCACGATGCCCGCTCAGATCCGGCGGCTGTCGAAGAAGTACCTCACCGAGCCGGAGGAGGTCACCGTCAAGACGGCGACGACCACCTCCGCGTCGATCACCCAGCGCTACCTGATCGTGTCGTACCCGCAGAAGGTCGACGCGCTGACCCGCATCCTCGAGGTCGAGAACTTCGAGGCGATGATCGTCTTCGTCCGCACCAAGAACGAGACCGAGACGTTGGCCGAGAAGCTGCGGGCCCGCGGGTTCTCCGCGGCGGCGATCAACGGCGACGTTGCGCAGGTGCAGCGCGAGCGGACCGTCAACCAGCTCAAGGCCGGCAAGCTCGACATCCTGGTCGCCACCGACGTGGCCGCGCGCGGCCTCGACGTCGACCGGATCAGCCACGTCGTCAACTACGACATCCCCACCGACACCGAGTCCTACGTGCACCGCATCGGTCGTACGGGCCGCGCGGGCCGCACGGGTGACGCGATCTCCTTCGTCACCCCCCGCGAGCGCTACCTGCTCAAGCACATCGAGCGGGCGACCCGGCAGCCGCTGACGCAGATGCAGCTGCCGACGGTGGAGGACGTCAACTCCACCCGACTGGCGCGCTTCGACGACCAGATCACCGCAGCGCTCACCTCGGAGCAGTTCGGGTTCTTCCGCGATGTCGTCACCCACTACCTCGAGGAGTACGACGTCCCCGAGCTCGACGTCGCCGCCGCGCTGGCGGTGGTGATGCAGGGCGACAAGCCGCTGCTGCTCGAGCCCGAGCCGCCGGCGCCCCCGCGGAGCCGGGACCGGGACGATCGGGGCGACGCGGCCCGCCGCGACCGGGACGATCGGCGCCGGGGCGGCGAGGGGCTGGTGACCTACCGGATCAACGTCGGCAAGCGGCACAAGGTGGAGCCGCGGCAGATCGTTGGGGCGATCGCCAACGAGGGCGGTCTGCGCCGCAACGACTTCGGCCACATCTCGATCCGTCCGGACTTCTCGCTGGTCGAGCTGCCGGCCGATCTCCCCCAGCAGGTGTGGGACAAGCTCGCCGACACCCGCATCTCCGGCAAGCTGATCGAGCTGCAGCTCGATAAGGGCCCGCGCCGTACGTCCCGCCCCCACGGTCGGCGTGACGGCGGAGGGTCGGACGGTCCGCCGCGTCGCGGGCCGCGCACCGACGGCGCCGACCGGGTCAAGAAGCCGCGGCACAAGAAGTCGCGCGACTGAGGGCCATGGCCGCCCCTCGGGTCGTCGCCGTGAGCCGGGACGACAAGCACCGGTTCAGCAAGCAGCCGCAGGACTCGATCACCCTGGTGGAGGACTTCGGGGTCGTCGGCGACGCACACGCGGGC
>JAJUGK010000180.1 GCA_029268205.1 Nocardioidaceae bacterium | reverse complement strand
CGGACTTCTCGTAGGTCGAGGCCGCCATCGTGCCGGTGTCGTCGTCCAGCAGGAGCAGCAGCAGGTCCTCGGCGATCAGGTGCGGGAGGTCGCTCATGCCCCCCGGTCTACCCCACCGGACGGCTCCGCGGTCGGTCGGCCCCGCGCCGCGCCCTAGGATCGAGCACCATGAGCAAGGTTCTCTCCGCAGTCGCCTGGCCGTACGCGAACGGCCCCCGTCACATCGGCCACGTCGCCGGGTTCGGGGTGCCCTCGGACGTGTTCAGCCGCTACATGCGGATGGCGGGCCACGACGTACTGATGGTCTCCGGCACCGACGAGCACGGCACGCCGATCCTGGTCGCCGCCGACGCCGCCGGGGTGAGCCCGCGCGAGCTCGCCGACCGCAACAACCGGCTCATCGTCGAGGACCTGGTCGCGCTGGGGCTCTCCTACGACCTGTTCACCCGCACCACCACGGGCAACCACTACGAGGTCGCCCAGCACCTGTTCACCGTCGTGCACCGCAACGGCTACATGGTCGAGCAGACCACCAAGGGGGCGATCTCGCCCTCGACCGGCCGCACCCTGCCCGACCGCTACATCGAGGGCACCTGCCCGATCTGCAAGGCCGAGGGCGCCCGCGGCGACCAGTGCGACAACTGCGGCAACCAGCTCGACCCGACCGACCTGATCGACCCCCGTAGCCGCATCAACGGCGAGGTGCCGGAGTTCGTCGAGACCCAGCACTTCTTCCTCGACCTGCCGGCCCTGGCCGAGGCGCTCGGCGCATGGCTCGACGAGCGCGAGGCGTCGGGCACCTGGCGGCCCAACGTGATCCGGTTCAGCAAGAACATCCTCGACGACATCCGCCCGCGCGCGATGACCCGCGACATCGACTGGGGGATCCCCGTGCCGCTGGACGGGTGGCGCGAGAACCCCTCCAAGCGGCTCTACGTGTGGTTCGACGCGGTCATCGGCTACCTCTCGGCCTCGATCGAGTGGGCCCGCCGCACCGGCGACCCGGACGCGTGGCGAGCCTGGTGGAACGACCCCGAGGCGCTGTCGTACTACTTCATGGGCAAGGACAACATCACCTTCCACTCCCAGATCTGGCCCGCCGAGCTGCTCGCGTACGCCGGCAGGGGCGCCCGCGGCGGTGCGCCGGGGGAGTACGGCGAGCTCAACCTGCCCACCGAGGTCGTCTCCTCGGAGTTCCTCACCATGGAGGGCAAGAAGTTCAGCTCCTCGAAGTCGATCGTGATCTACGTCCGCGACGTCCTCGAGCGCTACCAGCCCGACGCGCTGCGCTACTTCATCAGCGCCGCCGGTCCGGAGAACCAGGACAGCGACTTCACCTGGGTGGAGTTCGTCCGCCGTACCAACGACGAGCTCGTCGCCGGATGGGGCAACCTGGTCAACCGCACGGCGACGCTGATCGCGAAGAACTTCGGCGAGATCCCCGCCGCGGGCGAGCTGACCGACGCCGACCGCGCGATCCTCGACCTCGTCGAGCGCGGCTTCGACGTCGTCGGCGACCTGATCCGCCACCACCGGCAGCGCCAGGCGATCGCCGAGGCGATGCGCGTGGTCACCGAGGTCAACCGCTACGTCACCGACTGCGAGCCGTGGAAGCTCAAGGGCGAGGACCAGCGCGAGCGGCTCGCCACGGTCCTGCACGTGATGGCCCAGTGCGTGGCCGACTGCAACCTCATCCTCGCGCCGTTCCTGCCGCACAGCGCCAACCAGGTCGACCGGGTCCTCGGCGGGGCCGGCGACGTGGCGCCGATGCCGCGCATCGAGGAGGTCACCGACCTCGACGACGGGTCGGCGTACCCGATCATCACCGGCGACTACACCAGCGCGCCCGCCTGGCGGCGGCGACCGGTGGTGGCCGGGACCACGGTGGAGAAGCCGACGCCGGTCTTCACCAAGCTCGACCCCTCGATCGCCGACGAGGAGCTCGCGCGCCTCGAGCAGGCCTGAGGTGGTGCTCTTCCCGCAGGCCCGCCGGGCGGTGGCGGCCGCGGCAGCGGAACCGCCGGTGTGGGAGACCGACATCGCGGTCGCCCGCGAGCAGGCCCGTGCCCTCGCGGCCGAGCAGCCGCGCCAGCCGGTCGCCGAGGTCGCAGACGTCGACGCCGACGGGGTCCGGTGCCGGCTCTATGTCCCGGCCGAGCGGCGACCCGGAGTGATCGTCCACCTGCACGGGGGCGGATTCGTGTTCCACGACGTCGATGTCCACGACGCGGCGGCACGACGGCTCGCGAACACCGCCGGCATCACCGTGCTCTCGGTCGACTACCGCCGACCGCCCGAGCACCGCTTCCCGGCCGCCCCCGACGACGTCGACACCGTCCTGCGCTGGCTCGCCGCCGGTGCCGGCGGCCGGGGCATCGGACCGGCGGCGGGCGAGCCGGCGTACGCCCACGGCGACAGCGCCGGTGGCAACCTCGCCCTGGTCGCCGCGCTGCGCAACCCCGGCTACTTCGCCGCGGTCGCGCTGATCTACCCGTTCCTCGACCCCGAGGCGGGATTCGACTCCTACCGCACCGCCGCCGACGGCTTCGACCCGCGCGAGGCGGCGTGGTACTGGGAGCAGTACGCCGCGACCCCCGCCGACCTCGCGCACCCCGACCTCGCGCCGCTGCGCTCACCGGCGCTCGGGACCCTGCCGCCGACGCTCGTGGTCACCGCCGAGCACGACCCGCTGCGCGACGAGGGTGAGGAGCTCGCCCGGCGACTGGCCGAGGCCGACGTCGCGGTCACGGCGACCCGCTACCTCGGCCAGATCCACGGGTTCTGGCGGCACGACACCGTCTTCGACGCCGCCGCCCCGTTGATGCAGCAGGTGGCCGGATTCCTCCGTCTGCACCCGGGTCTGGAAGGATGATCGGCATGCGCGTCCACCTCGGTTCCGACCACGCCGGCCTCGAGCTGAAGAACCACCTCATGACCCATCTCGTCGACGCGGGGCACGAGGTCGTCGACCACGGGCCGTTCGTCTACGACGCCCTCGACGACTACCCGGTCTTCTGCCTGCGGGCGGCCGAGGCGGTGGCCGAGGAGTTCGAGTCCCGGGGCAGTCTCGGTGTGGTGATCGGCGGCTCCGGCAACGGCGAGCAGATCGCCGCCAACAAGGTCAAGGGCGTCCGCGCCGCCCTGGTGTGGAGCCAGGAGACCGCGGTGCTCGCGCGCGAGCACAACAACGCCAATGTGATCTCGGTCGGCGGGCGGTTGCACAGCCTCGAGGACATGACCGCGTTCGTCGACACCTTCCTCGCCACCCCCTACTCCGGCGAGGAGCGGCACGACCGGCGCATCGGCATGCTGGCCGCGTACGAGACCAGCGGCGAGCTCCCGCCCCTGCCGGAGTCCGCGATCACCGGTGCCGAGTCGAGTCCCGCGGACCCCCGCGCGGACCAGTGACGTGCCCGAGGGACACACCCTCCACCGGCTCGCGCTCGATCTGACCCACGCCTTCGCCGGACGTCCGGTCCGCGTGAGCAGCCCCCAGGGGCGATTCGCGGATGAGGCGGCGCTGCTCGACGCCGGCACCCTGGAGAGCGCCGGGGCCTGGGGCAAGCACCTGTTCATCGCCTTCGCCGGCGAGCGGGTCGTGCACGTCCACCTCGGCCTCTACGGGTCGTTCGCGATCACCGCGGACGTCGCGTCCGTGCCGGCACCCGTCGGCCAGGTCCGGCTCCGGCTCGTGACCGCCGACGAGGACCGCGCGACATACGCCGACCTGCGGGGACCGACCGCCTGCACGCTGATGACCCCGGCCGAGCAGTCCGCGGTCATCGCCCGCCTCGGCCCCGACCCGCTGCGTGCCGACGCCGACCCCGAGCGGATGTTCACCCGGGTACGCCGCAGCAGGGCGCCGATCGGCACCCTGCTGATGGACCAATCCGTGCTCGCCGGGGTCGGCAACGTCTACCGCGCCGAGGTGCTCTTCCGGCACCGCGTGCACCCGCTCCGCCCCGGCAACGCCGTCCGGCGCAGGACGCTCGAGGCGATCTGGGAGGACCTCCGCGGGCTGATGCGCGACGGCGTCCGCACCGGTCGGATCGACACCGTGCGGCCCGAGCACACGCCCGAGGCGATGGGCCGGCCGCCGCGGCGCGACGACCACGGCGGGGAGGTCTACGTCTACCGCCGCACCGGTCAGCCGTGCCTGGTCTGCGAGCGGCCGGTCCGCACCGAGGTGCTCGCCGCCCGCAACCTGTTCTGGTGCGCGCGGTGCCAGCCCGCGTACCGCCCACGCGCCGTACAGTGATCCCATCCCTCACCGGTGGGCACCGCGCGGTGTCCCCGACTCCTCAAGGACCTCGTCGATGACCGCACCCACCGTGACCCAGCGTCGCGTCGTGCGCACCAGCCGCTCGGCGCGACTGCGGCGCACGATCGCGGCGGAGTCGCTGTGGCTGGCGCTCCTGGTCGTCAGCACCATGGTGCTGACCTGGTGCGTGGTCGCCTTCCAGCAGTCGGTGCCGATGACATCGATGATCCTGCCGCTGGCGGTCGGCACGCTGCTGCTCGGCCCGAGCCGGCTCCCGTGGTTCGTGGTCTTCGTGCTGGTCGCGCTCTCGCTGGGCGTGTGGCAGCAGGAGGCCTTCGACCTGCGCCGCGGCGTCTCGGTGGCGATCATCTTCACCTACGGCCTGGTCGTGCTGCTCTCGTCGTTCCGGCGCACCCGG
>JAJUGK010000179.1 GCA_029268205.1 Nocardioidaceae bacterium | reverse complement strand
GTCGGCGCCGTCGATGGTGGCGGTGCCGTCGAACTCGTTGAACGCGCCGCGGACCTTGGTGACCATGGCGTGGCGGGCGACGAACCCGATCCGGCTGTGGCCGGCGTCGAGGGTGTAGGTGCCGGTCAGGTCGGTGAGGCTCTTCGTCATCAGGGATCTCCTTGGGTGGTTGAAGCGGTGTGTGCAAGTCGCTGGCGCCACGTTCGGTGACGCATCACGTACATGGTGCAGGAACATGGGTGATGTGTCAACTATTCCGCTACACTGGTCCCATGACCGAGGAACCCTGGCTCTCCGACCAGCAGCTGCGCACGTGGCGCGCGTGGATGGCGCTGAACACCCAGCTGCCCGCCGCGCTGCACCGCCAGCTCCAGGCCGACTCCGGCCTGTCGCTGCCGGACTTCGAGGTCCTGGTCCATCTGACCGACACCCCGGAGGGGCGGCTGCGGGTCAGCGACCTCGCCCGCGCCCTCAACTGGGACCGCAGCCGCGTCTCCCACCACATCAAGCGGATGGCGGGGCGCGGCCTGGTGACCCGGGAGGAGTGCAGCTCCGACGGCCGCGGCGCCTTCGTGGTGCTCTCCCCGGCCGGGCGTACGGCGATCGAGCGCGCCGCGCCGGGGCACGCGCGCAAGGTCCGGGACGTCGTCTTCGACCACCTCACCGCCGAGGAGCTCGCCGCGCTGGAGGCGGTCACCGCCAAGGTGCTCGCCCGACTCGAGCCCGATGCTGCACCCTCGTGCTCGGTCGTCGGCGGACCGGCGACGACGGGGGACGACGCCGCCACCGCCTGAGGAGTCGTCCCACTCAGGTGCGCGGCGCCCCCCGCGGGCGGGTCGGCACCGGCACAATGACCATCCAAAGCCCGGGACGGAGGGTCCCGGGCCTCGGGAGGAGTCACCGTGCGGGTGCCGGAGTCCCCGTGGGTCCGGCTCGTCGTCCTGCTGGGACTGACGGGCGCCTTCGGCGCGCTCGCCGTGCTCGCCACCCCGGCCGGCGGCACCGCGATCGGGATCTGGCCGGTGGCCCTGGCGACCAGCATCCTCCTGGTCACCGACCGGCCGGCGTGGCCGATCGTCACCGGCCTCGTCGGCGTGGTGGCCGCCGGCACGATCGCCCTCGACCGGCCCACCGGCGTGGCGGTCGGTCTCGGGATCGGGCTCGCCGCGGAGGCCACCCTCACGTGGGCGGTGTGGTCGGGTGGCCGGCGCGGCATCCCGTCGCTGCGGACGAACCGTGACCTGGCACGGCTGCTGGTCGCGGTCACGGTGGGCGCGATCACCATCGCCGGGGTCGCGGCCGTGACCAGCGCGCTCACCGACTGGGGCACCCCGACGACCCTGGCGCTGACCGCGGCCACCTCCGGTCTGGCCTCCCAGTTGGTGCTGCTCCCGCTCGTGGCCCGGCTGCGCCGTCCCGCACCGCTCGCCGGCCGCGGCGAGCGGCTCGCGCAGTGGGCCAACGTCGTCGCCGTGCCCGTCCTGGTGCTGCTCTACGTCGATGCGTCGGTGACGCTGGTCCTGGTGCTGCCGAGCCTGATCTGGAGCAGCATGCGCAGCCACGCCTACGAGGCGTTCGCCCACTTGGTCGTTGCGGCCGGGATCGTGGTGACCCTCACGACGCTGCAACTCGGGCCGCTGGCCGGCAACCCGGTCGGCGGGTTCGGTGCCGACTCCCAGGGCGTCCTGCTCGGGATGTTCGTCGCCACCTGCGCGTTGGTGGTGCTCACCCTCGTGGTCAACGTCGGGGAGCAACGCGAGCAGCAGCGACTGGCTGCGGCCGAGCGCGACCGCGTGCAGCGCATCGTCAACGGCACCACCGGCATCGCGATCGTCGGCACCGATCTGGACACCACCATCACGCTGTTCAACCCCGGGGCCGAGCGGCTCTACGGCTACCGCGCCCACGAGGTCCTCGGCCGACCGACCAGCATGCTGGTCTCCCCCGCGGACGGGGACCGATCCGAGGACGGGCACGAGGCGTCCTTCGCGACGTACCGCCGGTCGCTGGTCGACGCCGGACCGACGGTGGTCGAGGTGCTCCGCAAGGACGGCGCCGTGCGGCAGCACCTGCTGACCATCAGCCCGGTGCGCGACGACAGCGGCACCGAGATCGGCTACGTCACCACCGCTGAGGACATCACCGAGCGGGTGGAGGCCGAGGAACACCTGCGCGAGGCGCTCGCCGCCGAACGCACCGCGGTCGAGCGGCTGCAGGAGGTCGACCAGGCCAAGGACAGGTTCGTGTCCAACGTCAGCCACGAACTGCGGACGCCGATCACCAGCATCCTCGGCTACATCGAGCTCTTCGACGAGGGGGCGTACGGCGAGCTCACCGCCGAGCAGCGCGAGGCCGTCGCCCGCATCGCCCGCAACAGCTCGCGGCTGCTGTCGCTGATCGGCGACCTGCTGACGCTCTCCCGCATCCAGGAGTCCGGTCCGGAGCTCGCGCACCAACTGCTCGACCTCCGCGACGTGGTCAGCCACGCGATGACCACCGTGACCGCCGCACACCAGCGCCCCGGCCTCACCCTCGGCGTCGACCTCCCGCCGGAGCCGGTGCCCCACCGCGGTGACCGCGACCAGCTCGAGCGGGTGGTGATCAACCTGGTCAGCAACGCGCTCAAGTTCACCCCCGACGGCGGCCGGGTCGACGTACGCCTGTGGTCGACCCCGGAGGCGGCGGTGCTCGAGGTGGCCGACACCGGCATCGGCATCCCCGCCGAGGAGCAGGACCGGCTCTTCGAGCGGTTCTTCCGGTCCTCGCTCTCCGAGCACCACGAGATCCCCGGCACGGGGCTGGGCCTGCCGATCACCCGCACGATCGTCGAGCGCCACGGCGGCACGATCGAGGTGGAGTCGGAGCAGGGCTGCGGCGCGACCTTCCGGGTCACCCTGCCCCTGCCCGAGCGACCGCGGAACGATCCGAGCCGCATCGGCGACTAGACCTGCGGGCATGGGACTTCGTTGGTATTCCACCGTCATCAACTGTCGCGACCCTCGCCGCCTGGCGCGTTGGTGGGCCGAGACCCTCGGGTGGCACGTCCTCCATGACACCGACGAGGAGTGCGTCGTCATCCCCGCCCACCTCGATCAGGACACCTTCCGGCGTACGCCCTGGGAGCAGGTGCCGCCGGGCCTGGTGTTCGTGCCGGTCGAGGACGAGAAGGCCGGCCCGAACCGGCTGCACCTCGACCTGGCCTGCCACCTCGACGACGACCGGGACGGCCTGATCGCCGGCCTGGTCGAACGCGGTGCGTCGTACGCCGACGTCGGTCAGCCCGACGACGTGACCTGGACGGTGCTGCGCGACCCCGAGGGCAACGAGTTCTGCGTGCTGTCGGCCCGGGAGTACTGACCCGAGGGTCTCAGGTCGGCAGCTCCCCGACGCCGTGGCGACGGCCGTCCTCGGAGTAGTCGCTCAGCACCCGCTCGACGACCCGGTGACCCCACCGGTCAAGCCGGCGCTTGCCGAAGGCCGTGCGGCCGAGGACCCGGTAGCGCCACAGGTTGAGCGGCACGATGTAGGCCATCGCCCACGGCGGCCGGGTCGGCAGACCGAGGTCGCGCATCGACTCCCGGCCGAGGAAGACCGTCAGCATGCTCAGCGTGCGCTCGACCTTGAACCGCCCGTGGGGCAGGCCGCGCAGCACCTCGATGATCGAGCGGCTGAGCTCGGCGCCCGCCGGCGTGACGTCGGCCTGCGCGCGCAGGATGTGGTAGTTGATCCGGTGCCGCTCGCGCTCGGAGTCGACCAGCCACTCCTCGTCGACCCCGAGCAGCCACCCGACGTACTTCCACAGGTGCATCACCGCGCGGGACTCGGCCCGGGAGACCGGCACCCCGAGACCGCGTACGCCGATGAGCACGACCGCGTCGAAGAGGCCGAGCGTGGCGGCCTGGTCGGTCTGGTTGATCGGCAGTCCCCACTGGGCGGAGTCCCACTTGTCGGAGCGCTCGAAGGAGGCGTTGACCAGGGCGTGCATCGCTCGCACGTGCACGGTCAGCCGCCAGGCCTCGGCGTGGGGACGCAGCCCGCCCGGGGTCGACAGCGAGGTCGTCCAGGTCTGGGTCTCGGCCAGCCGCCGCTTCGTGGTCTGGCCGGTCAGGCCGCCGGTCGCGACGAGCAGGTCGGCCGGGCCGCCGAACCGGTAGCCGCCGATCAGCGAGAGCTGCAGCAGCACGTCGGCGGCGTTCTGACCGAAGCGGTGGTAGACCCGCTGCCCCTCCGCCAACAGGTCCCAGTCGACCCAGTCGGGGGTGTCCTCGACGCGGGCGAAGAACTCCACCAGTGCGGGCGCGGGATCGTCGACCGCGCCAATGCCACCGGCCAGCGCGGTGCGGAAGTCGCGCATCGAGACCCGCCCGGGCTCGCCTGCTCGCAACTTCATCGCGTCCGCGAGCCGGGCACCGATCTCGTCGCGCTCGGTGAACGCCTCGCCGATGCGGGTCATCAGCGCCTCGTCGACCTCGCGGACGCCGGCGACGACGCGCAGCGTCCGGCCGATCCGGGCTGCGCGTCGCTCGCCGGCGCGGAAGCGGGTCGGGGGGCTGGAGGGGGCGCCCGGCCCGGGTACGGGGGCGGTGTCGCCGGTGGTGCCGGTGGTGCCGGCGGGAGCGGTCGCGGGGGTGGTCGGGCTGACCGTGGAGGGGGTGGCCATGCCCCCGAGTCTGACGCGAGCAATCGCTCGCATACAATTCGCGTCGTGCGGAAGGTGCCGAAGCAGGAACGCTCCCGGGCGATGGTCGAGCGCCTGCTCGAGGCGGGGCGCGTGGTGCTGCACCGCGACGGCTACGAGGGCTTCACCACCAACCGGGTCGCCCGGGAGGCGGGGGTGAGCCCCGGCTC
>JAJUGK010000178.1 GCA_029268205.1 Nocardioidaceae bacterium | reverse complement strand
GCGGAAGGTGCCGAAGCAGGAACGCTCCCGGGCGATGGTCGAGCGCCTGCTCGAGGCGGGGCGCGTGGTGCTGCACCGCGACGGCTACGAGGGCTTCACCACCAACCGGGTCGCCCGGGAGGCGGGGGTGAGCCCCGGCTCGCTCTACCAGTACTTCGCCGACAAGGGCGCGATCGTCGCCGCGATCATCGAGCGCTGGTCCGACGAGGTCGAGGAGGCGGCCGCCAGCGGCCTGGCCGCGCGGCTCGGCGAGGAGGGCCCGGCCATGGTCCACGCCGTCGCCGACGCGTTGCTCGCCGCCCTGGAGACCAGCCCGGCGCTGCTGCGCGTGGTGATGGAGGAGTTGCCGCCGCGCGAGCACCGCGCCCGGCTGACCGCCTTCGAGCGCCGGGTCGTCGACCTGGTCACCGCCTACCTCGCCGCCCGTCCGGGCACCAGCGGGCCCGACCGTTCACCGGCCCGGATCGCCTGGGTGCTGGTGATGGCGGTGGAGAACCTCACCGTGCGCTACGTGCTGGACGACCCGCCCCTGACGCGCGCGGACTTCCTCGACGAGGTCACCGCGCTGTGCGCGGGCTACCTGTGGCCGGGCCGAGCAGATCCGGGCCGAGCAGATCCGGGCCGAGCAGATCTGGGTCGAGCAGGTCCGAGGCAACAGGATCCCCGAGCCCGCGCGAACCCCTAGGTTGAGCGCCATGCGCGCCGTCAGCTGTCACCGTGGGGAGCTCACCGTCGTCGACCTGCCGGAGCCGCGCCCCGAGCGCGGGCAGATCCTCCTCGAGGTCACCCGCGCGGGCATCTGCGGCTCGGACCTGCACGCCCGGCACCACGCCGACGAGGTCGCCGACGGCGTCGCCGAATTGGGTTACCCGCACCTGATGCGCAGCGACCAGCACGTGGTGATGGGGCACGAGTTCACCGGCCGGATCCTCGAGTACGGCCCCGGGTGCCGGCGCCGCTGGCCGATCGGCACCCCGGTCGTGGCGCTGCCGATGCTGCGGACCTCCGAGGGCGTGCAACTCACCGGGCTCAGCACCAAGGCCCCGGGCGGGTACGCCGAGCGCGTCCTGGTCAGCGAGGCGCTGACCCTCCCGGTCCCCGACCACGTCTCCCCCACCCTGGCCGCGCTGATCGAACCGCTGGCCGTCGCCCGCCACGCCGTACGCCGGGGCGAGGTCGGCAAGCGAGACGTCGCGGTCGTCATCGGCTGCGGCCCCATCGGCCTCGCGGTCATCCTCATGCTCAAGGCGCAGGGGGTCCGTACCGTCGTGGCCAGCGACCTCTCCCCCGCCCGGCGCGCGCTGGCGTCCGCCTGCGGCGCCGACATCGTGGTCGACCCGCAGGTCGAGTCGCCGTGGGAGGCCTATGGCCGACGGCGTACGCACTTCACGACCGCGCCGGCGCTGTTCGACTTCGCCCTCGACAGCACCCAGGCCCTGCGCCGCGTCCCGGGGCTGCCGTGGTGGCGGGTGATGGCGCTCGCCGAGCGGCTCGGGCAATCCCCGCGCGGTCCGGTGGTCTTCGAGTGCGTCGGCGTGCCCGGGATGATCGACCGGGTCGTGGCCGATGCGCCGATGCGCTCGCGGGTCGTGGTGGTCGGGGTGTGCATGGGGCCCGACACGATCCGCCCCACGATGGCGATCAACAAGGAGGTCGAGCTGCGGTTCGTCTTCGCCTACGACCCCGCGGAGTTCCACGACACGCTGCGGCTGGTCGCCGACGCGACGATCGACCCCTCGCCGTTGGTCACCGGCACGGTCGGACTCGACGGGGTGGCGGCTGCGTTCGAGGCGCTCGGCGATCCCGAGCAGCACGCGAAGATCCTGGTCGACCCCGCCAGCGACGTCAGCGTGCCCCCGCCAGCGCCAGCGCCGAGGAGGTCATGAACCCGCGGACGTCGTCGCCGGTGATCCGGGAGACCGTGGGGACTCCCGGTTGCGCCTCGCTGACCAGCATCCCGATGCGGGCCAGTTGGAGCGCGCCGAGCGCCGAGGCGTACATGTAGTTGGCCAGCAGGGTCGAGTCGGCGACGTCGAAGTCACCGGAAGCCACCCCGTCGTCGAGGGTCGTGATCACCGAGCGCAGGCACGCTGACAGGGCGCGACCGAGCCGGAAGAGCGCTGCCTCGCTGAGCTGCTCCTCGAGCTCGCTGCCCTGCAGCCGCATCAGAGCCTGGGCGCAGTCGACGAAGGCGGGGTATTCCAACCCGTAGTCGACGAAGGCGGCGACCACGGCGGCGAGCCGGTCGCGGGCAGGCCCGTCGGCGCCGGCCGCGCTCTCGAGCCGCTCGCGGAGCTCAGCGAGATAGCCCTCGACCGTGAGCGCGAAGAGCTCGTCCTTGCCGGAGAAGTGCCGGTAGATGATCGCGCGGTTGATGCCCACCGCGCGGGCGATGTCCTCGATCTGCACATCCCCGACCCCGGTGGAGTCGAAGAGGCTGCGGGTCGCGGCGAGGATCTCCTGCTCCCGGACGCGGCGGCGGGCCGCTGCCGTCGTACGGGCCGGGCGGGGCTGCGGGCCGGGAGAGTCGGTCGCGGGCATGGCCGCAGGGTAATGCAACCGTGTGTCACACAGCCGTGACACGGGCGACACAGGCGGGACGGCGAGCGGCGCGGGGAGCCGTGCCCGTCGCCGGGCCTATCCTGCGCGGATGACCACTGCTCCCGCCGCCCCGCCCGCGATCGCTGCCTGGCACCGGCTCGTCGAGGTCGGCCGGGAGGACCGCGCCGCGGCGTACGGACTGCTCGACGAGGTGCTCGCCGACGACGTGGTGTTCCGCTCCCCCGCGGTGCACACCCCGCAGGAGGGTCGCGCGATCACGACGGCCTACCTCCGCGCCGCGCTGCTGGTGCTCGGGCCGACGCTGACCTACCAACGCGCGTGGTACGCCGCGGACTCCGCGGTGCTGGAGTTCACCGCCACGGTGGGTGAGAAGCACGTGCACGGCATCGACATGATCGCCTGGGACGCGCAGGACCGGATCGTCGACTTCACCGTCATGGTCCGTCCCCAGCAGGGGCTCGCGGCGCTGATCGAGCAGATGGGTGCCGAGCTCCTGCGTACCGCCGAGGAGGGCGGCCGCTAGTCGGTGACCTCGATCCGGACCGGTTCGCGCCGGTCGGGGTCCCGCCCGACCTCGATCGTCCCGGGCTCGGCGAGCAGCCCGTCGGGGTCGTGCACCTCGACCTCCCGGCCGTCGAGCACCAGCCGGCGGATCGCCTCGTGCAGCATCCGCCGCCCGACCTTGCGGATCTCGTGCACGCGGGTGAGGTCGATGACGATGCGGTCGTGCACGGGCGGGTCCTCGTCGAAGGTGCGCAGCACGCGCTCCATCCCGACGAAGTTGATCGACCCCTGCAGCTCGTAGCGCCACGCGTCGCCGTCGCTGCCGGCGACCATCGACCGCGCGGGCGCGGGGACCTCCATCAGGTGCATCCCCATGTCACGCGACAGCTGCCGGAACATCGTCACTCCGCGCACCGAGTGGCCGTGATCATCCAGGCGCGGGCTGAAGCTCGCCACGCCGGTCTGGCCCGGGAGCGCACCGATGATGCCGCCGGAGACGCCGCTCTTGGCCGGGATGCCGATCGAGGAGAGCCAGTCGCCCGCGGCGTCGTACATCCCGCAGGTGGCCATCACGCTGAGGACGTGCCGGGCGACCGCGCGCGAGACCACCTGCTCCCCCGTCACCGGGTGCACCCCGCCGTGCGCGAGCGTGGCGGCCATCAGCGCGAGGTCGCGGACCGTGACGCGGACCGCGCACTGGCGTACGTAGCCGCGCACCACGGACCGCGGGTCGTCGGTGATGATGTCGTGATTGCGCAGCATGTAGGCGATCGCATGGTTGCGGTGCGCGGTAGTGACCTCGGCCTCGTAGATCGCCTCGTCGACCTCGAGGTCGCGTCCGGCGAACCGGCCGAGTGCTGCGAGCACTCGCGCGAAGCGGGTCTCCTCGTCGAGCTCCGGCCCGCCGATCAGCGCGTGGATGGTCAGCGCGCCGGCGTTGATCATCGGGTTGTAGGGCCGGGCCGACCCCGACTCCAGGGAGAGCTCGTTGAACGCTTCCCCGGACGGCTCGACCCCGACCCGTCCGAGCACCGCGTCGATGCCGTGCTCGGCCAGGGCGAGGGCGTAGACGAACGGCTTCGAGATCGACTGGATGGTGAACTCCAGATCGGCGTCCCCCACGGCGTACACCGTGCCGTCGACGGTGCTCAGGGCGAGCGCGGTGACGTCGGGCTCGACCTCGGCCAGCGGCGGGATGTAGTCGGCCAGCCGCCCGGAGTGGTCGCTGCGGCAGCGGTCGACGACGTCGGCCAGGTAGTCGGGGATCGGCGACCTCATGCCGTCAGCGTGGCATCCGCCTCCACGGCCGGCACCCGATCGGCCTCGTCCAGCTTGACCGCGACGACGCCGGCGACGATCAGCACGCCGCCGAACAACTGGATCCAGGCCGGGAGCTCGCCGAGCAGCAGCCAGGCGAAGAGCACGGCGAAGAGCACCTCGGTCAGCCCGAGGAACGAGGCGACCTTCGAGCCGAGCGCGCGGGCCGCGGCGATCCCCACGGCGTACGCCACGGCGGCAGCGATGACCCCGAGGCTGAGCACGGCGACCCACCAGGGCACGTCCTGACCGGCGAACGCGACGTCGGTGGTGGCGGTGCTCATCGGCAGCAGTCCGACGGCGCCGCCGGCGAGCAGGACGACCGCGCCGACGCCGAGGCCGAAGGTGGCCAGCACCAGCGGCGGGAGTCCGTCGATCTCGCGGGCGGAGAGGATGAAGTACGTGGCGAGCCCGACGGCGGCGAGCAGGCCCCAGGCGACGCCGATCAGGTCGACCCCGGTGGCGCTGGTGAGGTCGAGGATGAGCGCGAGGCCGGCCAGCGACAGCACCACCCCGACCAGGGTCAGG
>JAJUGK010000177.1 GCA_029268205.1 Nocardioidaceae bacterium | reverse complement strand
GAGCTGATCTTCTGGACCGGGACGATGGACGCGGGCAAGTCGACCCTGGCGCTGCAGGTGAACCACAACCACGCGGCGCGCGGGAAGGTCGGGCGGATGTTCACCTGCCTCGACCGCGCGGGCGTCTCGCGGATCTCCTCGCGGCTGGGCCTGGAGCACGAGGCGCTGGAGGTCACCCCCGGCTTCGACTTCTGGGAGTACGTCGTCACCGAGCTCACCCACGGCGGGCGGATCGACTACCTGGTCTGCGACGAGGCGCAGTTCTACACCCCGCAGCAGGTGGAGGCGCTGGCCAAGATCGCCGACGAACTGCAGATCGACGTCTACTGCTTCGGCATCCTCACCGACTTCCGCACCCGGCTCTTCCCCGGCTCCGCCCGGCTGGTCGAGCTGGCCGACCGCACCGAGGTGCTGCAGGTCGAGGCGCTGTGCTGGTGCGGCAAGCGCGCCACCCACAACGCCCGCACCGAGAACGGCGTCCTGGTCACCGAGGGGGCCCAGGTCGTGGTCGGCGACGTCGAGGCCGCGGACCAGCCCGCGGCCGAGGTCGCCTACGAGGTGCTGTGCCGCCAGCACCACCGGCGCGGGCTCACGGCCGCCCGGGCCCAGGCCGCGAGCCTGGTGTCCGAGCCGCTGCCGTTCGGCTGAGGCGTCCGGCAGGGGTCGGCGTACGACTGCGGCGGGGCAAGCGCGTCCCACCGGTCACACTTGCGACACGATGTTGGCGTTGAGCCCGTCGAAATCGCGTCGGAAGTGCCGAAGTCACCACAGATGTGGTGACTTCCGCGCCGCCTACGCCACGAGCAGGGGGATGCGCATCTCGGCGGGGGTGAGGGAGCCGTGGAAGCCGACGAGCTGGGCCTCGAAGGACCAGCGGTCGGTGTCGACGACGGTGAAGTCGTCGCGGGCGGCGATGAGGACGTCGCCGACGCGGGTGAGGACCCCGGCGTCGACGGGACCGAACCAACCGCGGGCGACGGCGTCGGCGCGGGTGAGGACCTCGGCGCGATCGCCGACGGCCTCACGCCAGGCGGCGAGGACGTCGTCGGTGGCGCCGCCGCGGCAGTAGAGCTGGCGGAAGCGGGCCTCACCGCCGAAGAGCCGGACGCCGTCGAGCAGGTCGGGCCGGGCGACGACGTCGAGGCGGGACTCGGGCGGGGAGTCGACCATGCCGTGGTCGGCGACCACCAGGATCCGTACGGCGGGCGGCAGGGCCTCGCGCAGCTGCTCGAGCTGCAGGTCGATGGCAGCGAGCTGGTCGCGCCACTGCCAGGACCCGCAGCCGTGGGTGTGGCCGGTGGCATCGAGGTCGGAGTCGTAGAGGTAGACGACGGCGGGGACCTCGGCGAGCGCGGCGAGGGCGCCGCTGACCTGGTCGGCGGGGTCGTCGACGCCGACGTAGGGCACCCCGCGGAACCCGATGCGGGTCAGACCGGACCCGGCGAAGGCCGCCTTGTTGACGACCGTGGTGTGCACGCCCGCCCGCTGGAGGCGGGCGAAGGCGGTCGGGTGCGGCTGCCACTCCTCGGGGTCGACCCGCTCGTCCCACATCAGCGAGAACAGCAGCTCGTCGGTGCCGGGGATGCGGCTGCTGAACCCGATCATGCCGTGCTCGCCGGGGGTCAGCGCCGTGCCGAGCGAGGTGAGGCTGGTGGCCGTGGTGGACGGCACCCCGGCGGTCAGGCCGGTCGGGCCCGAGGACTCCGCGAGCAGGCTGTGGAGGTACGGCGCGTCGTCGGCGTGCGCCGCCAGCAGGTCGGCGCCGAGCCCGTCGACGAGATAGACGACATACTGCGGGGCCGGTGGCAGCTCGAGCCCCGGTCGCGCGAAGGCGGAGCCGGCGCCCAGGGCGTGGGCGACCGCCGGGAGCACGTCGCCCAGGCTGCGGCCGCCGTACGCCGGGGCGAGGAACCCGGCCGCGTCGTCACGCCCCGCGGCGCCGTGAGGGGTCACCGGGTGGCGGGACCGTGTTCGTGGCGGGCACCGGCCCGGGGCGCGGCGGCGTGGGTCAGGCCCGAGAGGGTCTCGGCGAACTCCAGCAGACGGGCCACCGCCTCGGGCCCGTCGGCCGCGGCGCTCATCCGGATGGAGAAGTCGTCGGAGGCGAACACGCCCGTGTAGCCGTGGTCGGCCTCGCACTGCGGGTCGGCGCAGCCGGCGGGCTCGAGGTCGATGCGGCTCACCCCGCCCCAACCGATGGTCACCACGGCCTCGGTCGCCCCGGGATAGGGCACGCTCGTGCCGGCGTACGACGCGGGGTTGGCGACCATCCGGTTGACCACCACCGAGCGCACCGCCGACAGCGCGACGGCCTCGCTCGAGGTCGAGGTGTAGGGCTGGGGAAGCAGGTCGTCGGGGGCGTGCTCGTCGGTGTGGACCACGATCAGCCGGGTCGGGGTGAGGACCAGCACGCTCTGGTGCCGGCGGACCTCGTCGCGGTCGATCGTCGGCTCGTGGTGCACGAGGAAGGACTCGACCTGCTCCCCCGCTAGGGCGGCACCCACGCCGCTGGCGACGACGTCGGGGTAGTAGCCGGTCTTCTCGATCGCGGCCCGGAGCTCGGCCGCCCGGCCCCGTCCTTCACTGGTCCTGCTGCGCATGCCTGCAGTCTGTCACGCACCGCCGACACGCGGCCCGGGGACCGGACCGGACCCCGGCCGGGTCGGGCCGGTCCGGCTCACACGCGGTCGGGCATGGTGTCGGCCATCGGTGTGGCCAGGCGCCGTGCGAACCAGTCCGAACGGGCGTCGTCGACGTGGGCGACCTCCCCCTCGGCGCTGAGCACCGCCGCGCCGTCCGGGCCCGCCAGCACCAGCGGGAAGTGCAACGACTGCACCTGCGGCAGGTCGTTCTTGAGCCGCGCCAGCCGCAGCAGCAGGTCCTCCAGCGCGGTGACGTCGGCGAGCTCGGCGCCGTTGTAGCCGAACAGCAGCGGCGCGGACCGGATCTCGCGCACCATCGCGCCCGCCTCGCGGCGGCTCATCGGCGGGATCCGGTAGGACCGGTCGGCGACCAGGTCGGTCATCGGCCCGGCGATGCCGAAGGAGACCACGGGCCCGAACAGCGGGTCCTCCATCGCCCCCAGCGCGACCGGGGTGCCCGGCGGCGCCACCTGCTGCACGACCAGCCCGGCGGTGTCGGGCTCGTCGATCACGCGGAGCATCGCGCGCCAGGTCGCGCGCATCTCCTCGGCGCCGGTGATGTTGCGCCACACGTGGGCCTGATCGGGGCGGGCCCGCAGCCGGGTCGCGGTGGCCTTGAGCACCACGTCGGGACGCTCGGGCGTCGCCAGCCGCCGGGCCGCCTCCACCGCGGCATCCTCGCTATCGACCCGCACCGCCGGCCACAGGTCCACGCCGTACGCCGCCAGCAGCCGGGTCAGCTCGTCGCGGGTGAGTGAACGGCCGGACGGGGAGTCCATCAACACCTCGGCCACCAGCCGCTTCGCCGCGCTCTCGTCGATCGTGTCGTCGCCGATCCCGACCTCGACCCCGGCGACCGGGCTGATCCCGGCGTCGTTGGTGGCGCTCTCCGAGAGCCAACGGGAGTACTCCACCACCCGGCTCAGGGCGCGGACGGCCGCCTCGACCGCGGAGTACGACGGCACCGACCCGCGGCCGGCGGTCGCGCCGGCCAGATCCGGCACGCGCAGCAGCTCGGGGATGCCCTCGGCCGCGAGGAAGGTGGAGACCAGCGGCTTGTCGGACTGCTCCCCCACCGCGGCGAGCACGTCGGCGACCTCGGCACCGCTGACGTTCATCGGCGGGATGTAGACCGCGACCACGGCGTCGACCTCGGGGTCGTCGATGGCGGCGTCGAGGGCGTCCTCGAAGTCGTCGGCGGTCGCGTCGGCGCCCATCGCCACGGCCTGCGTGACCCGCAGCCCCTCCGAGGCGGCCGCGTCGGCGGCCAGGAGCCCCAGGGCGTCGGAGTTGCCGACGATCGCGACCCGCCCGCCGCGCGGCAGCGGCTGGTGGGCGACCAACTGCGCGACGTCGAACATCTCGTCGAGGGTGTTGACCTGGATCACCCCGGCCTGGCGGAACATCGCGTCGACCGCGGCCTGCGGCGCGGCGATGGAGCGGACCGCGTGCCCCATCGGCACACCCTGGGTGGCCCGTCCGGAGCGCACCGCGATGATCGGCTTGCGCCGCGAGACCCGGCGGGCGATACGGGAGAACTTGCGCGGGTTACCGATCGACTCCAGGTAGAGCAGGATCACCTCGGTGCTGGTGTCCTCCTCCCAGTACTGCAGCAGGTCGTTGCCGGAGACGTCGGCGCGGTTGCCGGCGCTGACGAAGGTCGACAGGCCCAGACCCCGGCTCGAGACCCGTTCGAGGATCGCCGAGCCCAGCGCACCGGACTGGCAGAAGAATCCCGCGCGGCCCCGCGGCGGCATCACCCGCGACAGTGAGGCGTTGAGGGAGAACTCCGGGTGGGTGTTGATGATCCCCAGGCAGTTGGGCCCGATCAGCCGCAGCCCGTACGACCGGGAGAGCCCGACCAGCTTGCGCTGCCGTTGGCGGCCCTCGTCGCCGGTCTCGGCGAAGCCGGACGAGATGACGACCAGTCCGCTGACGCCCTTGGCCGCGCAGTCGAGGACGACGTCCTGGACCGCGTCGGCCGGCACCACCACGATCGCGACATCGATGTCGTCGGGCACGTCGGCGACCGAGGGGTACGCCGGCAGCCCCGCGACCGAGCGGGCGTTGGGGTTCACGACGTACACGCGACCCTGGTAGTCGCCGAGCACCAGGTTGCGCACGATCGTCTGGCCGATGGTGTCCTGGCGCCGCGAGGCACCGATGACCGCGATGCTGCGGGCGTTGAAGAACGCCTGGATGGAGGCGGCCTCGGCGCGGTGCTCGCGGTCCTGCATCACCCCGACGGCGGTGTCGGTGGGGTCGATGTCGAAGGCGAAGCGCATGACGCCGTCCTCGAACCCGCCGGCGACCTCGTACCCGGCCTCGCGGAAGATCTG
>JAJUGK010000176.1 GCA_029268205.1 Nocardioidaceae bacterium | reverse complement strand
GCGCAGCGGATGGAGGAGTTCTTCGCGACCTACGACGCGCTGGTCCTCCCGGTGAGCCAGGTGCCGCCGTTCCCGGCCGACCAGGAGTACCCGGCCGACATCAACGGCCAGGTGCAGGCGACCTACCTCGACTGGATGCGCTCGGCGTACTTCATCACCGTCACCGGCTGTCCGGCGATGTCGGTCCCCGCCGGCTTCACCGCCGAGGGGTGGCCGGTGGGCGTCCAGATCGTGGTCCGGCCCAACGGCGAGCGCCGACTGCTGGAGATCGCCCGCGCCTTCGAGCAGGCAACCCGGGTCGGCGAGCGCCGGCCCGACCTGCCCTTGTGAGGATTCGCCCAGATGCCGTGATTCTTCGTCAGAAATTGACGTAGTGATTCGCGGTCGCGCGGGGTCGAATGAGGGTGCACCCACTACAGGAGGTCCCATGCCAGAAGCGTCCGCACCTGAGGACGGCCACATCCGGATCGGCATCGACACCGGCGGCACCTTCACCGACGTCGTCGCGTTCGACCAGACGACCGGCAACGTGGTCACGACGAAGACGCCGTCGACCCCGAGCAACCCCGCTGACGGCTTCCTGGCCGGCATCAGCAAGGTCCTCGGGCTCCTCGAGCTCGACGGTGACGCGATCGCCGCGGTGAGCCACGGCACGACGGTCGCGACCAACCAGCTGCTCGAGGGCAAGGTCGAGAAGCTCGGCTTCATCACCAACGCCGGCTACGAGTCGCTGCTGGAGATCGCCCGCCAGTCCGTGCCGGACGGCTACGGCAACTCCTACTTCTGGGTGAAGCCCGAGCGGATCGTGCCCCGGCACCTGGTGCGCGGCGTGGGCGGCCGGATCAACGTCAAGGGCGAGGAGATCGAGCCCTTCGACGAGGAGTCGGCGCGCGACGCCGCCCGGTGGTTCAAGAAGCACGGCATCGACACCCTCGGCGTCAGCCTCCTGCACTCCTACGCCAACCCCGCGCACGAGGAGCGGCTGCGCGAGATCATCGCCGAGGAGCACCCCGAGGCGATCATCTCGGTCTCCTCGGAGGTGCTGCGCGAGTACCGCGAGTACGAGCGGTCGATGACCACCCTGGTCGACGCGGCCGTCAAGCCGAAGCTCTCGCGCTACATCCACAGCATCAAGTCCCGCCTCGACGACTTCACCGAGGGACGCGAGGGCCTCCCGTTCTACGTGATGAAGTCCAACGGCGGTGTCCTCAGCGGCGACGAGGTCGTGCACCAGCCGATCACCACGGTCCTCTCCGGGCCGGCGGCCGGCGCCCTCGGCGCCGCCCTGATCAGCCGGGTCGCGGGCTTCGACAAGGTGCTGACCCTCGACGGCGGCGGCACCTCCACCGACGTGTCGGTGGTCATCGACGGCGAGCCCACCCTCACCACCGAGGGCTCCGTCGGCGCCTTCCCCGCGAAGATCCCGATGATCGACGTCGTCACGGTCGGCGCCGGCGGCGGCTCGATCGCGTGGCTCTCCCCGGACGGCACGCTCAAGGTCGGCCCGCAGTCGGCGGGCGCCGACCCCGGTCCGGTCTGCTACGGCAACGGCGGCACCGAGCCGACCATCACCGACGCCCACGTGTTCCTCGGCCGGATCCCGCCCCACCTGCTCGGCGGCGAGATCCCGCTGGACGTCGACGGTGCGCGCCGGGCGATCGAGGACCTGGCCGAGCGCCTCGACCTCACCCCGGAGAAGTGCGCGACCGGCATCCTGGAGATCTCGGCCTGGCACCAGGCCAACGCCCTGCGGCAGATCACGGTGAAGCGCGGACTCGACGTGCGCGACTTCGCGATGGCGACCTTCGGCGGCTCCGGCTCCCTGCTGCTGTGCCGGCTGATGGACATCCTCAGCATCGCCACGGTCGTGGTCCCGCTCAACCCGGGCAACCTGTCGGCCTTCGGCCTGCTGACCGTCGACGTGCGCAACGACTACGTGCAGACCCAGATCCAGTTGCACGAGGTCCTCGACATCGAGGCGGTCGCGACGACCTTCGACACCCTCACCGAGCGCGCCACCGAGGCGCTGGTGGCGGAGGGCTTCGACGCCTCCGAGCACCAGTTCGTCCGCAGCGCCGACCTGCGCTACTTCGGCCAGGCCTTCGAGGTGCGGGTCCCCGTCGCCGACGGCCCGTTCACGGCCGAGGTCGCCGAGCAGGTGGCCGAGGCGTTCCACGCCGAGCACCGGGCCCTCTACGGCTACGACTTCAAGGGCGACTCCGACCAGCAGGTCGAGTGGGTCAACCTCCGCGCCACCGGCATCGGTCCGATCCAGCGCCCCGAGCTCCCGCGCGAGCCGCTCTCGGGATCCGCCACCCCGACCCCGAGCTCGACCCGCGCCGTGCTCTTCGACGACCAGGAGGGTCGCATCGACACGCCGGTCTACTGGCGTCTCGACCTCGCCCCCGGCACGACCTTCACCGGTCCCGCCATCGTCGAGGAGTTCGGCTCCACGGTCCCCATCCACCCCGGTTTCGCGGTCCGCGTCGACGAGTACCGCAACCTCATCGTGACCCGTGAAGGAAGCGACGCATGACCGCCACCACCCCTGACCTGGGCATCCACCCGATCACCGACTCCCGGCTGATCCCCACCGAGTTCCCGTTCGAGCCCCTCACCGAGGACGCCGGCGCCAGCGCCGACCCCGTGCTCGTCGAGATCGTGCAGGGCAGCCTGGCCGCCGTGGAGATGGAGGTCGAGACGGCCATCGGCCGGACCTCCCGCTCGCCGATGATCCGCGACGCGCACGACTTCCGGGCCGGCATCCACGACCGGAAGATGCGCAAGCTCACCGGCCGCTCCTACAGCGCGCTGGTGCACCCGGTGGCCCGGGACTTCCCGCTGGAGGAGATGGTCCCCGGCGACGTCTTCTTCCACAACGACGTCTACCGCTCCGAGGGCGGCATCGGCCACCTGCCCGACCTGTGCGTCACGGTCCCGGTGTTCCACCACAACCCCGAGACCGGCAAGCCCGAGGTCGTCGCCTTCGTCCAGGCGTTCGGTCACCACGACGACATCGGCGGCGCCGTGCCGGGCTCGATGCCCAGCGGCGCGACCTCGGTCTACGAGGAGGGCCTGATGGTCCCGCCGATCAAGCTGTGGGACGCCGGCAAGCCGGTGCGCTCCGCCCTGGCGATCATGACCCGCAACTCGCGGACCCCCGAGGCACTGGCCGCCGACCTCGACGCCGAGTGCTCGGCCTGCCTGATGGGCGCGCAGCGACTCGGCGAGCTCTTCGACCGGTACGGCGTGCACGCCGTGGAGTCGGCCTTCGACGCCATCATCGACAACTCCACCCGCACCTACCGGCGCGAGATCCTCAGCAAGATCCCGGTCGGCACCTGGGTCTGGGAGGACTACGCCGAGCACGACGGCGTGGAGGAGCCGCAGCTGCACACGCAGCGGATCACCCTCACCCGTACGCCCGAGGACGACCCGGGCGGCGAGCGGCTGGTGATCGACTTCTCCGGCACCTCCAAGCAGGCCAAGGGTCCGATCAACCACTGCGCCGACTACTCCGACGGCGTGTTCATGAAGAAGTGGCTCGCGCCGATCCTGCGCAACCTGGCCGACACGCCGGAGCGCATGGCCGAGCTCGACGTCAACGAGGGCATCGTCCCCCTGATCGAGATGCGCTTCCCCGAGCCCGGCACCCTGGTGACCCCGGTCTTCCCGGCGCCGACCAACGCCCGGACCTTCGTCATCTTGCGGATGCTCGGCGTGCTGGCCGGCGTGATCGCCAAGGCGGTCGACGGGCGGATGCCGGCCGACCAGGAGACGATCCGCTACACCGGTGTCTACGGCGAGGACCTCGACGGTCGCCCGTACCTCATGCGCGAGGTGCTCGGCGGCGGTGCGGGCGGTCGCTACTACGCCGACGGCGAGGACACCATCCACGTGGTGCCCGACTCGCGGAACCTGCCCACCGAGTTCACCGAGTCGCGCTTCCCGTTCATCGTCGAGAAGCTGGCGCTCGCGCCCGACTCCGGCGGCGCCGGGCAGTTCCGCGGCGGCCTGGGCTACGAGAAGCACCTGCGGATGCTCAAGGACGCGCACTTCATGTCGATCGCCGACCGGTCGATCCTGGCCTGCTGGGGCGTCAAGGGCGGCAAGGCCGGAGCGCCGTTCCGCGTGACGATCAATCCCGGTCAGTCCGACGAGCGCGAGGTCGACGCCCTGGCCGACGCCGAGTTCGTGAAGGCCGGCGACGTCATCCGGATCTGCACCACCGGCGGTGGCGGCTGGGGCGACCCACTCGACCGCGACCCCGAGCTGGTCGTCCGCGACGTGACCTGGCACAAGGTGACCGCGGGTGCCGCGCTCGAGGACTACGGCGTGGTGCTGACCGGGTCGCTGGAGACCGACGACCTGGGCTACGACGCCGACGCCACCCGCGCCGAGCGGGACCGGCGTCGCGCCGCCCGGGGGGAGGAGCCGTTCTTCGACCGGGGTCCGGGCTACGCCCGGCTCAGCGGCGGCCAGTCCGCCGCCGACGTCGACTGGCTCTGAGGAGTGCGGCGTGACCGCTGAGTACGCCGTCGTCGGCGGACGCGGCAAGACCGGTCGCGCCGTGATCGAGAGCATCCGGGAGCGCGGAGGCTCGGCACGTCCCGTGGGGCGTGCCGAGCTCCGCGACCCGGAGGCGGCGTTCCGGGGGGCGGACGCCGTGTATCTGATGGCCCCCAACATGCATCCCGACGAGCCCGCACTCGTCCGCGAACTGCTCGCCGCCGCGCGGGCGGTCGGCGTGCGCCGCGTGGTCCACCACTCGGTGGCGGCGCCGTACGAGCCCCGGATGCCGCACCACCTCGGGAAGGCCGAGGCGGAGCGGTGCGTCCGGGCCGGCGACCTGGAGTGGGTCATCCTCCAGCCGTGCGCGTACGTGCAGAACTTCGTGCCCCAGCTCCGCGGGGACGCACCGGAGCTCGTCGTGGCCTACGACCCCGACCGTCCCTTCGGCCTGGTCGACCTCGCCGACGTCGGTGAGGCGGCCGCCCGCGCGCTCGCCGGCGACGTGCCCGGTG
>JAJUGK010000175.1 GCA_029268205.1 Nocardioidaceae bacterium | reverse complement strand
CCCTGCCGGCGCTGTTCCCCGCCGGTGTCAACGTCGTCTCCGACCCCTGCAGCAAGAAGCTCGCCGGCGGCTCCTTCGACGATCTGACGCTGCGGTTCTTCGACCGCGTCCTCAAGGGTAGGAAGCAGCGGGTCCGCGGCCTGGGCAAGGTGCACATCGGCACCGCCACCGGTCAGTGCCTGACCTCGCCGTCGGGCGGCAAGCCCACCCGCACCGTGAAGGCGCCGCGCATCACCACCCCGACCGCCGTCGGGCTCCCGATCTCGGTGCCGATCGCCAAGGGCCCGATCCGGGTCGCGGGGTCGGTGCGCCTCGACACGACCGTGACGTCCCTCGGTCTCGACGGCCGTACGTTCCTCGGGCTCGCCGTGGGGCGTACGCCGTTCGACGCCAAGCTGGTGCAGAACAACACGATGCCGCTGCGGGTCGTCCGACCGGTCTCCGGCCTACGACGCACGGTGGAGTTGCCGGCCGTCGGGGTGTCGGTGCCGAAGGGGCAGAACCTCTACCTGATGGCCACCGCCATCCACGACACCTCGGTGCTGATGGGATCGCGGATCCCCGGCGCGCTGGTCCTCGACAACAACCGGGTCCATCTGCCCGTCGTCCGGTAGGGCAACCGGGGCTGCCCCGCCGTCCGCGGGGCAGCCTCAGGTCCGGTCGTTCGCCCAGGTCCAGGCGTAGCCCGGGTCCTCGCAGGCGAGGCCGCCCTCGCCCAGCTCGAGCGGGCGGAAGGTGTCGACCATGACCGCCGACTCCTCGAAGCGCTCGGCACCGAAGGAGGCCTCGATCGCCGACGGCTGCGGGCCGTGCGCGATCCCGCCGGGGTGCAGCGAGATCGATCCGAGGCCGATGCCCGAGCCCCGGCGCGCCTCGTAGTCGCCGCCGACGTAGAACATCACCTCGTCGCTGTCGACGTTGGAGTGGTAGTACGGCACCGGCACGGCGAGCTCGTGGTAGTCGACCTTGCGGGGCAGGAAGTTGCAGACCACGAAGTTGTGGGCCTCGAAGACCTGGTGGACCGGCGGGGGCTGGTGCACCTTGCCGGTGATCGGCATGAAGTCGTCGGTGTGGAAGGTGTAGGGATACAGGCACCCGTCCCAGCCGACGACGTCGAGCGGGTGGGTGGCGTAGGTCAGCCGGGTGCCGACCACCCCGCTCGGGCCCGGGCCGCGGTGCTTGACCAGGACCTCGACGCCCTCGCCCTCGAGCACCAGCGGCTCCTGCGGACCGTGCAGGTCGCGCTCGCAGTACGGCGCGTGCTCCAGGAACTGGCCCCGCGCGGACAGGTAGCGCCGCGGCGCGCCGATGTGGGAGCTCGCCTCGATCGCATACAGCAGGCTCGGCTCCGCCGGCAGCCACCGATGGGTGGTGGCACGCGGGATCACCACGTAGCAGCCGGCGGTATAGGGCACCGTGCCGAAGACCGTCTCGACGGTCCCGGAGCCGGCCTCGACGTACACGCACTCGTCGCCGATCGCGTTGCGGTAGTAGGGCGACGGGGTCGTGGCCATGCCGTAGGAGATGCGGACATCGGCGTTGCCGAGCACCAGGCGACGGTGCTCGACGGCGTTGACCTCGCTGGGCGGGAGCGACGCGGTCAGCTCGTGCAGCCGCAGATGCCGGGGCTTGAGCGGGTGGTTCGCGGTGGTCGTCAGGTCGGGGAGCTCCCACGGCTCGCTGGCCACGATCGCCGACGGCACTCCGCGGTGGTAGAGCAGCGAGGAGTCGGAGGAGAACCCCTCCTCGCCCATCAGCTCCTCGTAGAGGAGGTCGAGACCGGCGGTGCGGAACTGGGTGTGCCGGTGCCGGGGGACGTCACCGACCTGGCGGTAGTAGGGCACGGATCCTCCTGGCGTCGGTCCCGGGTCGAGGGGCCGTCGACCGGGCCCGGCCACCTTCCGTCGTCGCGCCGAGTGCTGTCAACGCCGCGCCGGGCGGCGCCGGTCCCTAGGCTGGAGCGATGACGTGGATCGAGGGGGCAGCGGGCTCGGGGTACGACGTCGACCACCTCCCGCTCGGTGTGGTGGAGCTGCCCGACATGGCCGACCGGACCGGCACGCAGGTGGCCACCAGGATCGGCGCCCACGTGCTGACGCTGACCTCGCTCGCTGCCGCGGTGCGCACCCCCGAGGACGTCCAGCCGGCGTTGGCCGCGCGCGACCTCGGACCGCTGCTGGCGGCCGGTCCGTCGACCTGGTCCCGCCTGCGCGCGTGGCTCACCGACCTGCTCACCGACGCAACTCACCGGGACGACGTCGAACCGCATCTGCATGCCCACGCCGATGTCCGGCCGATCCTGCCCTTCGCGGTCGCCGACTTCGTCGACTTCTACGCCTCCGAGCACCACGCCCGCCGGGCCGGGGAGATCATGCGACCCGGCGGCGAGGCGCTGCTGCCGAACTGGCGGCACCTGCCGGTGGGCTACCACGGTCGCGCCGGCACGGTCGTCGTCTCGGGCACGCCGGTCCGGCGCCCGTACGGCCAGCGCCGCACCTCCGAGCCCGACCGGGCGGGGCGGCTGGCGACCTACGCGCCCAGTCGTCGGCTGGACTTCGAGGCCGAGCTCGGGTTCGTGGTCGGCCCGCCGACGGCGCCGGGCACCCGGATCCGCCCGGACGACCTGAGCGAGCACGTCTTCGGCGTGGTCGCCGTCAACGACTGGTCGGCGCGCGACATCCAGGGGTGGGAGTACGCCCCGCTCGGCCCGCTGCTCGGCAAGGCGTTCGCCACCTCGGCCGCCGCCTGGGTCACCCCGCTGGCGGCCCTGGAGGACGCCCGCGTCGAGCTGCCCCCGCAGGACCCACCCCCGTTGCCGCATCTCGCGGTGAACGGGCCGGCCGGGTACGCCATCGACGTCGAGGTCCGGCTCAACGGCCACGTCGTCAGCCGCCCGCCGTACGCCTCGACGTACTGGGGGCCGGGGCAGATGCTGGCCCACCTCACCTCCGGCGGGCTGCCGCTGCGCACCGGCGACCTGTTCGCCGGCGGGACGATCAGCGGGCCCGGCGAGGACGAGCGCGGCTGCCTGCTGGAGCTCACCCACGGCGGTGCGCGGCCGATCCGGGTCGGCTCGGACGAGCGGACGTTCCTCGAGGACGGCGACGAGGTCAGCATCGTGATGACCGCGTCGGGTGCTCTCCCGGGGTCCCGACTCCGGCTCGGCGAGGTCGCCGGCCGGGTCCTGCCGGCCGACTGAGCCGCGCGAACCTCTCCCGTCGGGGCCCGGGACGCCCTAAGGTGCAAGGCGTGGCGCAGCCCTCCGGTGCCCCTGTCGGTCCCGCGGACGCGGTGCTCATCGCGCGCTACCGCGATGGGCACGACGAGGCTGCCACCACGCTGCTCGCCCGCCACGAGGGCGCCCTGCGCCGGTGGGCGGCCGACCTCGCCCCGGAGCGCGAGGAGCAGCTGGTCGCCGCCACCGCCGACCGAGCGTGGGGCGACCTCCGCCGCGGCCTGGGCCCGACCGAGGCGTTCCGGCCGTACCTCCTCGGAGTCCTCCGGGAGCTCGCCGGGCCCGGTCGCACGCCGGCCGCGCCCGGTCGGGACGCTCCGCAGGCGCCGGGCGCCGTGCCGGGGGTCGTGGCAGCGGCGTACGCGAGCCTCCCCGAGCGCTGGCAGGTCGTGCTGTGGCACCGCGAGGTCGAGGGCGAGGGCGCCGAGGTGGTCGCGGGCCTGCTCGGCATCGAGCCGCACGAGGTGACCGGACTGGTCCACCGGGCGCGGGCCGGTCTGAGCCGGGCGTACGTCACCGCGCACCTGGGCAGCGATGAGGCCGGATGCGCCGCGTGGCGCGCCCGGCTCCCCGACTACGTCGGTCGGCGCCGACACACCGACCGGGAACTCGAGGACCACCTCACCACGTGCGACGGGTGCGGCGGCGCCTACCGCGAGCTGCGCGCACTCGCCGCGGATTCGGGCACGGCGCTCGCTGCGGCGCTGCTCGGCCCGGCCTCCGCCCCGGCCCGGCTGGGGTCGGCCCCCGCCCCGGTCCCCTTCGGGTCGGCGTCCTTGTCCTGGCCCGCCATCGATCGCGGCGTACCCGAACCCACACCTGCACCCGCACCTGCACCCGCGCCCGCGACGACGACTGCGACCGCGCGGCGCTGGGCGGTGCCGGCCGCCGCGGCCGCGGCGGTCCTCGTCGTCGTCGGGATGGTCGCGGGAATCGTCGCGGTGACCGCGGGGGAGACCCCGGCCGACACCGACCCCGTCCCCAGGGGCCCCGGTGCGGCGGTGACCCCCACCCCGACCCTGCTGCCGACGCCCACCCCGACACCCGCCCGATCGGAGCGACCCCGGCGCCGCAAGCGGGCACGCGGTGGGCCGTCCGCGACCGCCGACGAGACCATCGCACCGAGCACCGACCCCACGAACCCGACCACTCCGGCCGCGCCCGCGCGGTCCAGCGCGGCACCCCAGCCCACCGGCGGCCCACCGACGCGGGACCCCTCGACCGGTCCGTCCGACGGCCCGGCCCCCGGGCGTCCGCCCACGCGTCCCCCGAGCGGCGGCCCGGGTACGTCGCCGGGGCGGCCCAGCGCGAGCCCGACGCCCAGCAGCCCGAGCCCATCGGCCAGCCCGACCCCGACCCCGACCACGCCGAGCCCGTCGGCCGACCCCACGACGCCCGACCCGGAGCCGACGGGCGAACCGGACTGACGGGCGCGGCGGATTGACGGGCGCGGCGGATTGACGGGCGCGGCGGAAACGAGAACGCGTTACAGTTCGCCGGTGTCCGTCGACGTGTTCTCCCCGGGCCGGCTGGGCCCGCTCACCCTGCGCAACCGCACGATCAAGGCTGCGACCTTCGAGGCCCGCTCGCCCGGTGGCCTGGTCAGCCCCGATCTGATCGACTACCACGTGGCCGTCGCCGAGGGCGGCGTCGGGATGACGACCGTCGCCTACCTGGCGGTCTCGCCCGAGGGCCGCACCGACAACGCCGCGATCCACCTGCGCGAGGAGGTGCTGCCCGGGCTGACCCGGCTCACCGACGCCGTGCACGCGACCGGCGCCCTGGTCTCCGGCCAGCTCGGCCACGCGGG
>JAJUGK010000174.1 GCA_029268205.1 Nocardioidaceae bacterium | reverse complement strand
CCCCCTGGCGTATTCCGCCCAGGCGGCAATGCGGTCACTTCACGGACTTGTGGAATACCCCCGGGGGTGTCTAGGTTAGCCCTCGCGAATACCCCCAGGCGTATACACGCCGCGGACTGCGGGCGACCGGCCCGGCACCGACGTCCCCGCCCCTCCGCCGTACGACAGCACGGGAGATCCCATGAGCACCGACCTGACCATCGCGACGATCGAGACCCCCTCGCTCGGTGACCGCAGCTACCTCGTCCACGACGGCGAGGTCGCCCTCGTCGTCGACCCCCAGCGCGACATCGACCGCGTCCTCGACCTGCTCGCCGAGCACGGCGTACGCCTCACCGACGTCTTCGAGACCCACATCCACAACGACTACGTCACCGGCGGGCTCGCGCTGGCCCAGCGGACCGGCGCGGCCTACCACGTCAACGGCGAGGACGAGGTCTCCTTCGAGCGCACGCCGATCGCCGACGGGGAGGTCGTGGCGATCGGCGACCGCATCCGGGTGCGCGCGATCGCCACCCCCGGCCACACCTACACCCACCTCTCCTACGCGCTGAGCGACGGGGACGAGCCGGTGGCGGTGTTCACCGGCGGGTCGGGGGTGTACGGCGCGACCGGCCGCCCCGACCTGCTGGGCTCCGACCACACCGACGCGCTCGTACGCCATCAGCACGCCTCGGCACACCGGCTCGCCGCCGAGCTGCCCGATGCCACCGAGGTGTTCCCCACCCACGGGTTCGGCTCGTTCTGCTCGGCCACCCAGTCCGAGGCCACCGAGTCGACGATCGGCGAGGAGAAGCAGCAGAACCCGGCGCTGACCCAGGACGAGGAGACCTACGTCCGCGAGCTGCTCGCCGGCCTGGGCGCCTACCCGGCCTACTACGCCCACATGGGTCCCGCAAACGCCGCCGGCCCGGACGCACCCGACCTCTCGCCGGTGCAGCAGGCCGACGCCGACGAGCTGCGCCGCCGGATCGAGGCCGGCGAGTGGGTCGTCGACCTGCGCACCCGCACCGCCTTCGCGGCCGGGCACGCCCCCGGCACGCTGAACTTCGGGCTCGACGGCGCCTTCTCCACCTATCTCGGGTGGCTGATCGACTGGGGTACGCCGGTGACGCTGCTCGGCGAGACCGCCGACGACGTCGCGACCGCCCAGCGCGAGCTGGTGCGCATCGGGATCGACCGGCCCGCGGCGCAGGCCACCGGCGGACCCGAGGACTGGACCACCGGAGGGCTCGGCTCGTTCCCGACCGCGACGTTCGCCGACCTGGCCGACGTGCGCCACCACCGCGAGGTCGTGGTGCTCGACGTACGCCGCGCCGACGAGTACGCCAAGGGCGCGATCACGGGCGCGGTGAACATCCCCATCCACGACCTGCCCCGGCGGGTGGCCGAGGTGCCCGCCGGCGAGGTCTGGGTGCACTGCGCAGGCGGCTACCGCGCCTCGATCGCCGCCTCCTTCCTCGCCGCCGCCGGCCGCAAGCTGGTCGCGATCGACGACAGCTTCGACAACGCCGAGCAGGTGAACCTGCACCTGGTCACCCCCGGTGACCAGGACAGCGGGCAGGACAGCACCGAGGGCACTGCCTGAGATGACGCTCGTCCTCGCCGTCGCCGCCGGCCTCCTGATCGGCCTGTCGCTGGGAGCGCTCGGCGGCGGCGGCTCCATCCTCGCCGTCCCGGTCCTGGTCTATCTCCTCGACCAGACCGCGACCCAGGCCACCACCGGGTCGCTGGTGGTGGTCGGGGTGACATCGCTGACCGGGGCGTTGGCCGCGCAGCGGGCCGGCAACGTCCTGCTCGGACGCGGCGCGGTCTTCGGTGCGGTCGGCATCGGCGGGGCGGCGCTCGGCGCGAAGGGAGCGGCGTACGTCGACGACGACGTGCTGCTCGCCGCCTTCGCGACCCTCATGCTGATCGTCGGCGGCGTCATGGCCTGGCGGCAGCTGCACCACGGCCGCCGCGGTGCACACGCCGCCCGCCCCGGCCTCGACGACCCGATCATCTCCTTCAGTCCCACGTTCGCCTGCAACTGCCCGCGAGCGCTCAAGGTGCTCATCACCGCGACCGCCGTCGGGCTGCTGACCGGCTTCCTCGGCGTCGGCGGCGGCTTCCTGGTCGTCCCGGCGCTCGTCCTCGCGCTCGGGTTGCCGATGCGGTACGCCGCCGGCACCTCCCTGGTGGTCATCACCATCACCAGCGCCGCCGCGCTCGCCGTACGCGCCGGCGCAGCCACCGCCCCCGACTGGGGCGTCGTCACGACCCTGACCGTCGCCTCCGCGGCCGCCGCGGTGCTCGGCGCGCGGGTCGCCAACCGGGTCGACACCGGGCGCCTGCAGATCGCCTTCACCGTGCTCGTCCTCGCCGTCGCGGTCTACACCGCGGCCCGGGCGCTCCCCGCCCTCCTCTGATCCCTCTCCATCCCTGTCCCACCACCGAGCAAGGAGCTCACCATGTGTCGTCCCACCACCTGCAAGACCTGCGGCAAGACCACCTGGGCCGGCTGCGGCCAGCACGTCGCGCAGGTCAAGGCGATGGTGCCCGCTGGCCAGTGGTGCCCCGGCGGGCACCCGAAGGAAGAACGCCAGGGCGGCGGGTTCTTCAGCCGCCTCTTCGGCCGCTGAGTCAACCGCGAGGCATCGACGGCACGGGTCCCCCGGGTAGGCACACGAGGTCAGCCTCGAGAGCCAAGGGGGACCCGTGCCGTCGTCGGACACCCTCGACCGTCCACGCTCGCTGTGGGTCTGCGCCCTGATCGGCATCGGACTGATGGCGGCCGTCGATGAGATCGTCTTCCACCAGATCCTCGCCTGGCACCACTTCTACGACCGCTCCACCGGGGACATCGCGCTGATGTCCGACGGGCTCCTGCACGCCGCGGAGCTGGTAATCCTCGTAGCCGGGTTCTTCCTCTTCGCCGACCTGCGGCGCAAGGACGCACTCGCGCCGCGATCGGCGTGGGCGGGGCTGCTCCTCGGGCTCGGCGGCTTCCAGCTGTTCGACGGGATCATCAACCACAAGGTGCTGCGGCTGCACCAGGTGCGCTACGACGTCGACACGCTGCCCTACGACCTGGCCTGGAACGGCGCGGGCCTGGCGCTGCTGCTCGTCGGCGTCGTGCTCGCGCTGCGCAGCCGGGGCTGACCCGTGCACCTCAGCGTCGCCGCCGCGGCGTACGCCCATGCCGGCCACGACCACGGTCCCACCGTCAGCGATTGGGTCCTGCCCCTCCTGGTGCTCGCGGTGGGCGCCGGCGGCTACCTGCTCGGCGCCGCCGCCTACGCCGGCCGTCGGCACCGCGACTGGTCGTCATGGCGTACGGCGAGCTGGCTCGCCGGCGTCGTCGTCATCGCCACCGCCCTGTCCCCGGTCCTCGCCGACCAGGCGGCCCAGGCGCGCGGCCACATGGTCCAGCACCTGCTGCTGGGGATGCTCGGGCCGCTGGCGCTGGTCCTGGGCGCTCCGGTCACGCTGTTGCTCGGCGCGACGTCGTCGACGCTCGGGCGCCGGGTCACCCGCATCCTGCGCACCCGGGCCTTCCACCTGCTCTCCCACCCCGTGACCGCGGCAGTGCTCAACGTCGGCGGCATGTTCGTGCTCTACCTGACTCCGCTGTATGCCCTTGCCGGGCGCGAGGCGTGGGTGCACCACCTGGTGCACGTGCACTTCCTGGCGGCCGGCTACCTCTTCGCCTGGTCGATCGCCGGGCCCGACCCGGCGCCGCGCCGCCCGGGGATGGGGATGCGGGTGGGCGTCCTCGTGCTCGCTGCGGCCGCGCACAGCTATCTCGGCAAGCTGCTCTATGCCCGGGCCGGCGAACTGCCTCCCGGTGCCGGGCACACCGTGGCCGAGATGGAGACCGCGGCGCAGTGGATGTACTACGGCGGCGACGTCACCGAACTGTTGCTGGCTGCGGCGCTCTTCTCGGCGTGGTACCGGCGGGCCAGCACCTCACGCCGTCCGGGCGACGACGGCCTCGGCGGTCTGCTTGGCGGACGGTCCGACACCGGCCAGCGTGGCTGAGGCCGGGCCGGTCCAGTCGCCGTACCCGACGAGGAACAGTCGCGCCTCGTCGCGCGCCTGGGTGCCTGACGGTCCCCCCACGGGAATCCGGCCGGCCTCGCTGCGCAAGCCGAGCGTCCGCAGGTGACGCAGCGCGGGGCGGAAGCCGGTGCACCAGATCACCGCATCGCACTCCTGCTCCGCCCGGTCGGACCAGGCGACGCCGGTGCGCGTGAGCCGGGAGAACATCGGGTGCGCGACCAGCGCTCCGCGCTCGCGGGCGTCCTTGACGCTGGCCACCATCACGATGTCGCCCAGCCCGCCGACACCGGGGTGCTCACGGCCCTGCGCGAGCGCGTCGATCCGTGCGCGGGCGGCAGCGAAGAGCTCCCGGCCGTCGACGTCGTCGGGCAGGAACCGCGGCTGGCGCGACACCACCCACGTTGTCTCGGCGGCCGTCGAGACCTCGGCGAGGATCTGGGCTGCGGAGTTGCCCCCGCCCACCACCACGACCCGCTGGCCGGCGAATTGCTCGGGCACCCGGTAGTCGACGGCGTGCAGCTGGCGCCCGGCGTACTCCCCCATCCCCGGGTACGACGGCACGAACGGCCGCTCCCAGGTGCCGGTGGCCGAGACCACCGTGCGCGCCGAGATCGTCTCGCGGGTCCCGGCGTGGCTCACGGCCACCAGCAGCGGGCCGTCGGGGTCGGCGTCGGCACGGGTGACGGCCTCGACGCGTCGCGGGCGTTGCACCTGCAGGTCGTAGCGCTGCTCGTAGCGGGTCAGGTAGTCCACGACGTGGTCGCGCCGAGGGAAGCCGAGGGTGGCGTCATCCCAGGGCGGCATCATCCAACCCGGCAGCGAGGAGAAGCCGGCCGGTGAGAAGAGCCGCAGCCCGTCCCACATCCGTGGCCACGCCCCGCCGGGCCGCTCGCCCGCGTCGAGGATCACGAAGTCGACGCCCGGCACCAGACCGGCCCGCTGCAGGTAGAAGCCGGTCGCCAGCCCTGCCTGGCCACCGCCGATCACTGCGACCCGGGCACTGTCCGCCATGGGCCGATCATCGCCGGTCGCCTCGACCGGGGCCGAATCGACACTGCTCGGGCTGCCCGTTACGCTCTATTCCAATATTCTTTGGAGGATCAGATGAGTGACCCGAGAGACGCGGTGTTCCAGGAACTG
>JAJUGK010000173.1 GCA_029268205.1 Nocardioidaceae bacterium | reverse complement strand
TGGGGGGACCGCGGGGGAGGGCGTCACCCTGCGCGTCGACGCCGGCATCGGCGGCGACCCGGTTGAGGGCCCGCTCGGCGCGACCGTCGCGGCGAGCGTCGAGGAGGCGCTGACCACCGCCGTCGCCGCGTTCGCCGCGTCGCTGGCCGAGCGCACCGGCGAGGGCGCTGGGACCTTCCGCTTCCCGCAGCGCACGATCGTCCACGAGCGCACCGGCGTGCGGCTCGACCCGCGCACCCCCGTGGTGGTCGGCGCGGGTCAGGTGGTCCAGCGCGATCCCGACCCGGCGCAGCCGCGCGACCCGGTCGCCCTCGCGGTCGACGCGCTGCGACGGGCCGGTGACGACAGCGGCGCGGGCGAGGAGGTGCTGCGGGCGGCCGACGCCGTCTACGCCGTGGCCAGCGCGTCGTGGACCTACCGCGACGCCGCCGCCCTGGTCGCTGAGGCGCTCGGCGCGGAGCCGTCCGAGACCGCGATGTCGGCACCGTACGGCGGCGACGCCGGCCAGGTGCTGGTCAACACCGCCGGCCAGGCGGTCGCCGACGGTCGCGCGGAGGTCGTGCTGGTCTGCGGTGCGGAGGCGGGCAACACCCTGGCCGCCGCCCGCAAGCAGGGGGTGGACCTCGACTGGCCGGTGCAGGACGCCGAGGTCGCACCGACCCGGGTGATCGGCAGCGACCGCGAGGCCAACAACAGCGCGGAGTCCGCGGCCGGGCTGACCGTGCCGGTCTACACCTACGCCCTGATGGACGCCGCGATCCGGCGCCGGCACGGGCGCACCCCCGCCGAGCAGCGGGAGCTCGTCACCGGTCTGTGGTCGCGGTTCTCCGAGGTGGCCGCCGAGAACCCCTACGCCTGGCTGCCGCGGGCGATGACGCCGCAGGAGCTGGCGAGCGTCGACGCCGGCAACCGGATGATCAGCACGCCCTATCCCAAGCTCCTGTGCGCGAACCTCCAGGTCGACCTCGCCGCCGGTCTGGTCGTCACCAGCGTGGCGGCGGCGACGGCGCTCGGGATCCCGCAGGACAACTGGGTCTTCCTGCACGCGGGCGCCGCGGCGTACGACGAGTGGTTCGTCTCCGAGCGCGCCGACCTGGGCGCCTCGCCGGCCATCGCGGCGATCGGCCGCGCGGCGTTCGAGCACGCCGGCGTCGGACCCGACGACATCGACCACGTCGACCTCTACTCCTGCTTCCCGGCCGCCGTGCAGATCGCCGCGGAGGAGCTCGGCTTCGGTCTCGACGACCCGCACCGTCCGCTGACCGTCACCGGCGGCCTCACCTTCGCCGGCGGCCCGGGCAACAACTACGGCACCCACGCCGTCGCGACGCTGGTCGACCGGCTGCGCCGCGACCCCGATGCCTACGGCCTCTCCACCTCGCTGGGGTGGTTCGTCACCAAGCACGCCCTGGGCATCTACTCCGCGCGCCCGCCGCGGCAGCCCTACCGGGCGCTCGACCCGGTGCTGTTGCCCGGTCCGACGCGGCCCGCGCTCACGGCGTACGCCGGTCCGGGTGTCGTCGAGGCCGCGACCGCGGCCTACGACCGGGCGGGTGAGCCCGAGGCCGCGATCGTCTCGGTGCTGACCCCCGAGGGGGCGCGCGTGCTGGTGCGATCCACCCAACCGGCGGTCCTGGCGGCGGTCGTCGACGGCGACCCGCTCGGGGCCGCGGTGGAGGTCGCCGACACCAGCACGCTGACCATCGCGCTGGAGGAGCCAGCGGCCGAGCTCCCGGCGCCCCCGGTGCCGACGGTCCTCACCGAGCGCCGCGACGGCGTCCTGGTCGTCACGCTCAACCGTCCCGAGCGGCGCAACGCGATCGACCTGCCGACCGCCCAGCTGCTCGAACGGATCGTCGACGCCTTCGAGGCCGACGACGAGGCGCGGGTGATGGTCCTCGCCGGAGCCGGGGGGACCTTCTCGGCCGGGATGGACCTCAAGGCGGCCGCCGCCGGGCAGTTCGCGCTCACCGACAAGCGCGGGCCGCTGGGCATCTCGGCCCTGCCGATCGCCAAGCCCGTGATCGCCGCCGTCGAGGGCCCGGCGCTTGCGGGGGGTTGCGAGCTCGCGCTGGCTGCCGACCTGATCGTGGCCTCCCGCGACTCGGTCTTCGGGATCCCCGAGCCCAAGCGCGGCCTGGTCGCCGCGGCGGGCGGCGTGCTCCGGCTGACCGAGCGGTTGCCGCGCAACGTCGCGATGGAGCTCGCGCTGACCGGCAACCCGATGCCGGCGGTGCGGCTCGCCGAGCTCGGCCTGGTCAACCGGATCGCCGAGCCCGGCGCGGCGCTCGACGCGGCGCTCGCCCTGGCCGAGGAGATCGTGGCCAACGCACCGCTCTCGGTCGCGCAGAGCAGGCGGATCGTCCTCGAGTCGCCGGGGTGGGCCCCGGAGGAGGCGTTCGCGAAGCAGACCGAGATCGCGGCGGTCGCCGTGACCTCCGCCGACGCGCAGGAGGGGATCGCCGCGTTCGCCGAGGGTCGTACTCCCCGGTGGCAGGGCCGTTGAGCCACTAGGGTGACCGCCGTGACGGACGCGCTGCGGCAGTTGTCAGGGGCCTTCGGGCCGGACTTCACCTGGGGCGTGTCCACGGCGTCCTACCAGATCGAGGGCGCGGTCGCCGAGGACGGACGGGTGCCCTCGGTGTGGGACACCTTCTGCGCACGCCCCGGCGCGGTGCTCGACGGCGACACCGGCGAGGTCGCCTGCGACCACTACCACCGCTACGCCGAGGACGTCGCGCTGATGGCCGACCTGGGCGTCGACGCCTACCGATTCTCCTTCGCCTGGCCCCGGATCATGACCGCCGATGGTGAGGTCGAGCAGCGGGGCCTGGACTTCTACGACCGGCTCGTCGATGCGCTGCTCGCTGCGGGGATCGAGCCGGTGCCGACGTTGTTCCACTGGGACATGCCGCAGTGGGTCGCCGACCTCGGCGGGTGGTGGGAGCGCAGCACCGCCGACCGCTTCGCCGACTACACCGCCGTCGTGGCGGAGCGGTTCGCCGACCGGATCACCCGCTGGATCACGCTCAACGAACCGGCGATGGTCACGCTGCTCGGTCACGGGCTCGGCACGCACGCGCCGGGGGAGGCCCGCGGGTTCGACGCGCTCACCACCGCCCACCACCAGCTGCTGGCGCACGGGCGCGCCGTCCAGGCGCTGCGGGCGGCCGGGGTCGGCAGCATCGGGATCGCCAACAACCACACGCCCGTCTGGCGCGCCGACGACAGCGCCGAGGTGCGTGAGGCCGCCGAGGTCTACGACGCCCTGCACAACTGGCTCTTCGCCGACCCGGTCCTGCGCGGCACCTGCCCGCTCGGCGTGATCCCCGACGAGGACCTGGCGGTCATCGCCCAGCCGCTCGACTGGTACGGCCTGAACTACTACAACCCCACGCTGGTGGGGCCGCCCGCCGACGACCTGCCGTTCTCCCTGCTGGAGATCGAGGGCTACGAGCGCAACGACTTCGGCTGGCCGCTCGTGCCCGCCGGACTCACCGAGATGCTCACCGGCCTGCGCGACCGGTACGGCGCGGACCTGCCGCCGATCATGATCACCGAGAACGGCGGCTCCTTCGGGGAGGGCCCCGACGCCGACGGCCGGGTCGCCGACCGACGACGCATCGACCAACTCGCGACCCACCTGCTCGCGCTCCGCGCCGCGCAGCAGGCGGGCGTCGACGTCCGCGGCTACTTCCACTGGTCGCTGCTGGACAACTTCGAGTGGGCGGAGGGCTACCGACAGCGCTTCGGACTGGTGCATGTGGACTACGCGACCCAGCGGCGCACGCCGAAGGACTCCTTCGGCTGGTACCGCGACCTGATCGGGACCCACCGGTGAGCACCACCGCGGCGCCCGCCGTGCGGGTGCCCGCTGGCTGGGTCGCGGTGCTGACCCTGGCCAACATCGCCACCTTCGTGGCCTTCTTCGGTCCGCTGCAGGTGCTGCTGCCGCTGCGCGCGGAGGAGATCTCCCCGACCGGCAAAGAGGCCACGCTGGCGCTGGTCACCGGTGTGGGGGCGGCGGTCTCGATGGTGGCGAACCCGCTCTTCGGCGCGCTGTCGGACCGCACCCGCAGCCGCTTCGGTCGTCGCGTCCCGTGGGTCGCCGGCGGAGCGCTCGGCGGTGCGTTCGGCCTGTGCCTGCTCGCGATCGTCCCGGGCACCGCGGGCATGGTGCTGTCGTGGTGCGTCGTCCAGGCATCGGTCAACGCCGCGCTCGCCGGCATCATGGCCGCCATCCCCGACGTCGTCCCGGTCGAGCAGCGCGCCGTGGTCGGGGGGTTCGTCAACCTGGGCCAGACCATCGGTGTCCTCATCGGGGTCGGGCTCGCCCTCCTCGTGGGCGGGATCCGCGGCGGGTTCGTCGCCTGCGCGGTCTTCCTCCTGCTCGCCGTCGTGCCCTACCTGCGCCGCAGCCGGGACACCCCGTACGCCGCGGCCGCCGACCGCGTGGGCTGGAGCGAGTTCCTGCGCGGCTTCTGGGTCTCGCCGCGCGCGCACCCCGACTTCGCGCTCGCCTGGGCGACCAAGTTCCTCGTGCACCTGGGCAACGCCATCGTCACCCTCTACCTGCTCTACTACCTCTCCGACGAGGTCGGGCTGGAGGACGCCGAGTCGCGGCTGTTCGTGGCGATCGGGCTGTATTCGGTCATCGTCGCGATCTCGGCCATCGCCACCGGCCGGTGGTCGGACCGGGTGCACAAACGGCGGATCTTCGCCGTCGTCGCCGGCTTCGTCATCGCTGCCGCCTCGCTCGTGCTGGCCGCGTGGCCGACCTGGACCGGCACCCTGGTCGCGGCCTGCCTGCTCGGCGTCGGGTTCGGGGCGTTCGTCGCCGTCGACCTGGCCATCGTCACCGAGGTGCTGCCCGACCCCGACGCCCGCGGCAAGGATCTCGGCGTGGTCAACATCGCCAACGCGCTGCCCCAGGTGCTCGCCCCGGTGATCGCCGCGCCGCTGGTCACCCAGGCCGGCTATCCGGCGCTCTACACGGTCGCCGCAATCATCGGCCTCATCGGCTCCACCGCGGTGTGGCGGATCCGCTCCGTCCCGTGACCTGGAGCCCTGGGCATTCGGTCATCGTGGTCCCGGTGCCGCTCGATCCGGTCGAGTCGTTCGTGCGCACCCGGACGGCGTACTACGACGCCAGCTTCCTCTCCGCCGACCCCGACTTCGCCCAGGCCCACGTCACCGTCCTCGGCCCGTGGC
>JAJUGK010000172.1 GCA_029268205.1 Nocardioidaceae bacterium | reverse complement strand
TGGCGAACCTCGCTCCGTTGTGCCGCTCCCACCACCGCCTCAAGACCCATCGCGGTTGGGACTACCGGCGCCGCGCCGACGGGACCTATGCCTGGACCGACCGATGGGGACGACCCGTCCGCGACGACCGGGATCTCGACTTCGCTCGATCGGCGGCAGGATCACGGATCGAGTTCCACCTGCACGACTTCCTGGTCGAGTACGCCGGCGACAGACCCGACCCACCCCCCTGACGACCCCGCTCCGCCGCCCGGACCCCCGAGGGTCAGCGGGCGGAGTGCTCGTGCACGAAGTCGGTGAGCCGGTGCAGCTGGTCGGGGTCGGTCGACGGGATGACGCCGTGGCCGAGGTTGAAGATGTGCCCCGGAGCGGCGCGACCGGCATCGAGGATCGCGGCGGCCCGCTCCGTCATCACCTCGGTGGGCGCGAAGACGAGCGTGGGGTCGAGGTTGCCCTGCACCGCGCGCCCCTCGGCGCGGGCGATCCCGTCGACGAGCGGGACGCGCCAGTCGACCCCGACCACGTCGGCCCCCGCGCGCGCCATGTGACCGAGCAGTTCCCCGGTGCCGACGCCGAAGTGGATCCGCGGCACCCCGAGCTCACCGGCGCGGGTGAGCACCGCGGTCGAGTGCGGCATCACGAAGCGCTCGTAGTCGGCCGGCGCCAGCGCACCGGCCCAGGAGTCGAAGAGCTGCACAGCGGACGCACCGGCCGCCACCTGCACCTCGAGGTACGCCGCGGCGATGCCGGCGATCTTGCGCATCAGCGCCTCCCAGACCTCGGGAGCGCCGAACATCATCGCCTTCGTCGCGGCGTGGTCCTTCGACGGCCCGCCCTCGACCAGGTACGACGCCACGGTGAACGGAGCGCCCGCAAACCCGATCAGCGGCGTGGCGCCGAGCTCGGCGACCAGTTGCTGCACCGCCTGGGTGATGAACGGCACGTGGTCCGGCGTCAGGTCGGGGATCGCCTCCACGTCCGCGAGCGTCCGGACGGGACTGGCGACCACGGGCCCCACGCCGGCGACGATGTCGAGGTCCACGCCGACCGCCTTGAGCGGCAGCACGATGTCGGAGAAGAAGATCGCCGCGTCGACGCCGTAGCGGCGCACCGGTTGCAGGGTGATCTCGGTGACCAGGTCGGGGCGCATGCAGGACTCGAGCATGCCGATCCCCTCCCGGACCGCCCGGTACTCCGGCAGCGACCGCCCGGCCTGCCGCATGAACCACACCGGGGTGTGGGTCGGCTCGAGCCCCCGCGCAGCGCGGAGGAAGGGCGAGTCGGCCAGGCCGGGGTGGGGCGACGGGGACGCGGGGTGACGGGCGGAGTCAGACACCCTCCGATCCTCGCAGGTCGGGCCCAACGCCCGACCGCGGCGTGGCGGAGCCGGTCCGAGGGAGGATGGCGGCATACCCTGCCGGTATGCCCGCACGTCAGGAGAATCGCGTGGACGGTGCGCCCTACCCCGAGGAGTTCCGGGTCGCCGTCGAGCAGCTGCGTGCCGCGCGGCTCCGACCCGAGATCCTGTGTGAGGAGATGCCGGCGCCCCAGCGGATCGCGCCGTACGCCTCCGCGCTCTCCGGCGACGTCACCGTCGGCGGCGAGGACGTCGCCACCGGCCGTCTGGTCCTGCTCCACGACCCCGCGGGCAACGACGCCTGGGAGGGCACCTTCCGGTGCGTGGCCTACGCCCGCGCCGATCTCGACCCCGAGCTCAGCGGCGACCCGCTGCTGGCCGAGGTCGCCTGGACCTGGCTCCTCGAGGCGCTCGACGCCCACGGCGCCACCTTCTCCGCCCCGTCGGGCACGGTGACCACCGTCTCGTCCCAGAGCTTCGGCGCGATGGCCGACGAGCCCGGCACCGCCCAGGTCGAGATCCGGGCGTCCTGGACCCCGGCCGGCTCCCTCACCGCACACACCGAGGCGTGGGGCGAGCTGCTGTGCACCGCCGCGGGCCTCCCCCCGGTGCCGGACGGCGTGACGGCGATGCCGAGTCGCCGCGGACAGCGCGGGCAGGCCTGATGTCGGAGCGACCGCCCGGCGTCGAGGCCGACGAGCCCGATCCCTCCGAGGTACCGGACGCGCCGCCCGTCCCCCTGCTCGAGCTGCGCGAGGGGCTGCCCCCGGTCGTGGCTGACGACGCTTCGCTCACCGTGGCCGCCGACCGGATCGCCGGCGGCCACGGCCCCATCGCGGTCGACGCCGAGCGCGCGTCGGGCTACCGCTACTCCGCCCGCGCCTATCTCGTGCAGCTGCGTCGCGAGGGCGCCGGCAGCGTCCTGGTCGACCCGGTCGGCATCGACGACTTCTCCCCGCTGGCCGGCGTGCTGGCCGAGGAGGAGTGGATCCTGCACGCCGCGACGCAGGACCTGCCCTGCCTGACCGAGCTCGGGCTGCGGCCGCCCGCGCTGTTCGACACCGAGCTCGCCGGGCGACTCCTGGGCTACCCCCGGGTGGGTCTGGCCACCCTGGTGGAGACGATCCTCGGCTTCGGCATGCGCAAGGAGCACTCCGCCGTCGACTGGTCGACCCGGCCCCTCCCCGAGCCCTGGCTGGAGTACGCCGCGCTCGACGTGGAGGTGCTGCCCGAGCTCCGCGACGCCCTGGAGCAGGAGCTCGAGCGCGCGGGCAAGGACGAGTGGGCCCGGCAGGAGTTCACCGCGCTGCTCGGCCACCAGCCCGCCGTACGCCGCGACCCGTGGCGGCGGACGTCGGGGATGCACAAGGCCCGCGGACGACGCGCCCTGGCCGCGGTCCGGGCGCTGTGGACCGTACGCGACGAGATCGCCGCCCAGCGCGACGTCACCCCGGGCCGGATCCTCCCCGACTCCGCGATCATCGCCGCCGCCAACGCCCTTCCCCGCGACCGACGCAGCCTGCTGAGCACCCCGGGGTTCCGGGGTCGTGGCGCCGAGCGGTACGCCGACCGGTGGCTCGCCGCGCTCGCCGAGGCCCGGGCGCTGCCCGAGAGCGAGCTGCCGCCCGTCGCGGCGCGCTTCGACGGCCCCCCGCCGCCGCGGGTGTGGGCCGACAAGGACCCGGTCGCCGCCGCGCGCCTGCAGCGCGCCCGCGCCGACCTCGCCGCGCTGGCCGAGAAGCTCGTGCTGCCGGTGGAGAACCTGCTCACCCCCGACACCCTGCGGCGGGTGCTGTGGGAGCCGCCGGAGCTCGACGGCCTCGGCGATCGGTTGCAGGAGATGGGCGCACGGCCCTGGCAGGTCGAGCTGGTCTCCCCCGTGCTGATCCGGGCGATCGAGGACGCCGCCGGCCCGAGCGCTCAGTCCTGAGCGCCCCCGCCGCCGTCTCCGTCCTCGTCGCCATCCTCGTTGCCGTCCTCGTCGGTGTCGTCGGTGGGCGCGAAGGCGACCTTGGAGACGTCATCGATGCGCTCGGTCAACCGCTCGAGGTTGACCACGGGCGCGTAGAACATCCGGCGGACCAGCGGGGCGGTCAGCGCCGTGGCGGCCTCCCAGGTGCTGCCGGTCGGCAGCTGCTCGGAGCGACGCACCCCCTCGTTGAAGACGAAGCTGCTCGCCGGCTGGCGGGAGGTGTCGCGGAAGGCCGGTGAGTAGGCGACCTCGAGGTTGGCCGGCAGCGTGTAGCCGGCGCGGGTGACGATGGTCTCCCCCTCGTCGCCCACCACAAAGGTGAGCAGGTCGGCCGCCTCCTCGACGTGCTCGGTCGAGGACGAGAGGCAGTAGCCCGACAGCGAGCTGACGGTCCGGTAGGAGCCGACCTTCGGCAGCGGCATCACGTCGAAGGAGATGTCCTCCATCGCGCGCAGCTCCGGCACGAGATCGCGATAGCCCAGCAACATCCCCAGCCGCCCGGCGGCGAAGAGCTCCAGCGGGTCGCGCCGCTGCAGCAGCTTCGGGGACGGGGTGACCCGCTCCTCGCGCAGCAGGGCCAGGACCTCCTCCAGCGTCTCGCGGTTGTCGTCGCTGGAGAGGTCGAGGCGCGTCGGCTCGGCGCCGTCGTCGAGCAGCGCGCCGCCACCCGACCACAGGAACGGGGCGAGCTGCTCGAGGTCGGGGTCGACGTGCACGCCCTTGATCCGGCGGGTCGCGACCGACCGGGCGGCCTCGGCGAACTGCTCGAAGGACCAACCGTCGGCCGGCGTCGGCGCGTCGTCGGGGTCCTCCCCGATGGTCGTGAGGTCGACCAGGTCGGTGTTGTAGTAGACGACCATCGGCGAGACGTCGTGCGGCATGCACTGCAGCCCCAGCTCGGCGCTGAACGCCGTCATGCCCTCGCGCTGGTAGCCGTCGCCGAAGTCGACCCCCCGCTCCCCGAGCAGGGCGTCGACCGGCTGGGTCCACTCCTCGGCGAGCAGCTCCGGAAGGTCGGCGTGCTCGACCAGGAAGACGTCGGGGGTCGGCTTGCCCTCGCTCCGGCGCTTGTCGTACGCCGCCATCGCGGTGTCGTGGTCGGGGAAGGCGAGCAGCTCGACCCGGACACCCGGGGTCGCGGCGACGAAGGCGTCGGCCAGCTCCTGGTAGGCGGCCTGCAGGCCCTTGGGGCCGTACACCCCCAGACGCAGCACCACCGGGTCGTCCTCTGGGGACGCGCTGGTGGGCGTGGGCGTGGCCGGGGTCGTGTCGGGCTCATCCGCCCCCGAGGAGCAGGCGACCAGGACGAGGGACAACGTCGCGGCGAGCACCCCTGCTACGCCTCGGCGGGTCTTCAGGGGCATGCATCAGGCCTGTCTCTGTGGGCGGCAGCTCAATGCGGTGCGCCGAGCCGGGAGCGCCTCACGGCGCATGGCCGCTCGTAGCGGCTTCTTGTGGGACCCGGGGCTGCCGCGACCCGGCGCACCGAAGGTGCAGCATAACGCGCGGTCGATCCATTCCCACGTGCCCACGCCCGCGTCGGCGTCCTCGTCGGTCAGTGCAGCCGCCCGTCCAACTCCAACCGCCCGCACGCCTCCAGCTGGTCGCCCAGGGTGCGCAACCGCGCGGCCGAGCGGTCCGCCGCCGGATCCGCCGGGCCGGCGCCGGTCGCGGGCGACGCGGCCCGTCCGGCGGCGGTCACCTGGGCGAACGCCGAGGCCCGGAACAGGGTGTCGGCGAAGTCACCCTGCACGACCCCGCGCAGCACCGCGTCGACCACGGACCGCACCGCCTCCGGCCCGGGCGGCTCGGCCACCCCGGCCACGACTTCGGCGACCGGCCGCGCACGCCGGCCCCGCTCGAACTCCGCGGCTGCACCGGCGGGGTCGGCGTGCACCCACTGACGCAGCAGGTAGAGCCGCCACTGCGCGCCCGCCAGCG
>JAJUGK010000171.1 GCA_029268205.1 Nocardioidaceae bacterium | reverse complement strand
TCCCGTCGACGACCGGCCAGGTCATGTCTGGACCGCGATGCCCTGGGCGATCAGCTCGTCGACGCCGGCGATGCCCCAGGCCTCGAGGGCGGCCCGGGTGTGGGTGCCGGCCTCGGGGCTGGGCGGGGTGGACAGCGACGGCACGGTGCGGGAGAACCGCGGCGCGGGCTGCGGCTGGACGACACCCGCATGCTCGACGAACGTCCCGCGCGCCTTGAGGTGCGGGTGCTCGATGGCGTCGGTGAACGGCAGGATCGGGGCGACGCAGGCATCGGTACCGTCGAAGACCTCGGCCCACTCGGCCTGGGTGCGCGAGGCGAACCGCTCGGCGAACAGCGCGCGCATCTCGTCGTACCGGTCGAGCTCGAACTGCCCGGGCACGACGTCGGCGACCCCGAGCAGCTCGACGAAGGTCGCGAAGAACTGCGGCTCCAGTGCGCCGACCGACATGTGCTTGCCGTCCGCGGTCTCGTAGATGTCGTAGAAGGGCGTGCCGCCGTCGAGCAGGTTGCTCGCGCGCTCCTCGGTGAACTGCCCCCCGGCCAGGAAGCCCGCGGTCATCGCGTTCAGGTGGGCGGTGCCGTCGACGATCGCGGCGTCGACGACCTGCCCCCTGCCGGAGACCTTGGCCTCCAGCAGCGCCGCGAGGATGCCGATGACCAGGTAGGTCGAGCCGCCGCCGAAGTCGCCGAGCAGGTTGAGCGGGAAGTGCGGGCGGGACTTGTCCTGGCCGAGCGCGAAGAGGGCGCCGGTGATGGCGATGTAGTTCATGTCGTGGCCGGCCGCCTGCGACCACGGGCCGTCCTGGCCCCAGCCGGTCATCCGGCCGTAGACGATGCGCGGGTTGCGCGCCCAGCAGTCGTCGGGCCCGAGACCGAGCCGCTCGGTGACGCCGGGGCGCATCCCCTCGACGACCACGTCGGCCTGCTCGACGAGCGCGAGCACGGTCTCGACCGCCTCGGGCCGCTTGAGGTCGAGCGCGACGCTGGGACGCCCGCGGTTGAGCACGTTGTGCTCGCCGCCGGCCATGAACTGGCCGCCGGGCCGCTCGATGCGGATCACGTCGGCGCCGAGGTCGGCGAGGATCATGCAGGCGTGCGGGCCCGGCCCGATGCCCGCGATCTCCACGACCTTCACGCCCGCCAACGGGCCCGTGCCCTGCCCCAGCTCGATGCTCATGGGCGTCATCCTGACACCAGGACTGTCACGGTGGCGAGGAGGTGTCCCGTACGGCGGTATCGGGAGGTCGGGCAGCCAACCGTCGGGCGGTCGGACAGCGGCAGCAGGTCAGGCCGCGGAGGTGCCGAACGGGTAGCGCGCCAGCACCGCGCCGTCGGCGGCGCACACCCACACCTCGGCGGCGTGGCACTGCAGGGGGAGCCGCTCGAGCAGACCCTGGCGCGGGCCCGGGTCGGTCGGCACCGCGAGGTGCGGCACCAGGGCGGACCCGAACTCGCCCAGCGGGGTCTGGGCCCGGAACTCCCGGTGCAGGTGGTGGCCGAGCCGCCGGAAGCCGGCCCCGGGCTCAGGGGGCACGTACTCGGTGCCGTCGGGGAAGGTACTCAGCGTCGTGAGGGCGTAGTCGAAGCCGGCCCGGTCGCCGACGAAGGCGGCCAGCCGGCGGTCGAGCGCCGCGTCCAGCGGGCCGGACCAGGACAGGAAGCCCACCACCGCTCCGCGGAGCACCCCGGCGAGCTCCGGCACCGGGACCACCAGCCGGCCGGTCGCCGGTGCATCGCCGCGCGGGAGCTCCTCGACCTCAGCCATCGCCGTTCCGGTCTTCATCAACCGTCGAGCACGGCCCCTGGTCGGTGAGCGAGCGCGCGGCCGTGCAGGTCTTGGTGCGCCGGTCGATCGGGGAGGCGATCACCGCCCGGTGGTCCTCGGTGATCAGCAGCCGGCCCGGGCCCTCGACGCTGAACCGGGCGAAGATCGGCTCGCCCTCCAGGCTCTCGGTGATCAATCGGAAGGTCGCGCCCTGGCCGGACCGCAGGGCGTTGGCCATGCACCGGTCGGCGTCGGCGAAGGCGCCATCCGACGGGGCCGCGTCGTCCCGAGCCGCCTGGGCGGTCTGATCGAGCAGACCGCAGTCGATGCCGGCGGCGACGAAGTCCTCGGGGGTGGGCGCGTCCGTCGGGGCGCTGTCCGGCGCCGTGGGCGACGCGGCGGCACTCGGGTCGGGCCCAGCAGTCGGGCCCGCAGTCGGGCCAGCGCTCGGGGCCTCGTCACTGCACCCGCCGAGCAGCAGCAGTCCCGCCGCCACGACCACCGCCACCGTCCGCACGCGCCCATCCTGCCCGAAGCCCCGCGGTGCCGTGGCCCTGCGCGCCCTGCGCCCTGATCATGGGCCCGGTTGGTTGGCCCGGATGGTTGGCTGGACCCGTGCCTCCCGCCCGCCCCGTACCCGACCTGCAGGTCCGCCGCGCCGCCGACCGGTTCGTCACCACGGCCGAGGGACGACGGACCCACCACGCCTTCTCGTTCGGGCCGCACTACGACCCGGCCAACCTGGGGTTCGGCCCGCTGCTGGTCGCCAACGACGACACGGTGCTCCCCGGTCACGGCTACCCCGAGCACCCGCACAGCGACGTGGAGATCGTGACCTGGGTGCTCGCCGGCGGCCTGCGGCACGAGGACAGCCGCGGCCACGGTGGCCTGGTCGTCCCGGGTACGGCGCAGCGACTCTCGGCCGGCGACGGCGTGCGGCACACCGAGACCTGTGATGCGGGCGCGAGCAGCGAGGTGCGGTTCGTGCAGATGTGGCTGCGCCCCGACGAGCCCGGCGGCACCCCGACGTACGCCGTCCACGACGCCGGCGATGCTCTGGCGACGGGCGAGTTCGTGCCGGTGGCCGGAGTGGGCACCGCCGCGCCGTTGGGCACGCGCGGCGCGGTGCTGCACGTCGCCCGACCCGCCCCGGGCGCGCGGCTCCGGCTCCCCGACGCCCCCGCGGTGCACGTGCACGTCGCGACCGGTGACGTCGACCTCGAGGGGGCCGGTCGCCTGGGCGAGGGCGACACGGTGCGCTGGCGCGGCGCGGGGGGCGCGGAGCTGAGGGCGATCGGTGGGAATGCCGAGGTTCTCGTCTGGGCATTGCCCTGACCGCAGCGCTGACCATCGCTGCGCCGCGGTCAGCTCGCCCGCAACCTGAAGGGCTACCGCTGGCGGGTGCCGACGTACTCCCAGGGGAAGCTGGGGTGTGCGCAGACCTACTGCCTGGATGAGACGCCCGGCTCCGGGTGGGTGAAGCACCGACTCTGAGTCGCCGACCCGTCCGTGGGGCTCAGCGCTCGGCCAGCCGCCACGCCCTCTCGAGCGCCTGCCGCAGCTCCTCGGGCGGCTGGGCGCCGGAGACCCCGAAGCGCCGGTTGAACACGAAGGTCGGCACCGCCGAGATGCCGAGGTCGCGGGCGAGCTGCTCGTCGGCGCGCACGTCGACGGCGTAGGCGTCGGAGTCGAGCACCTGCGCGGCGCGGTCGCGGTCGACACCGGCGTCGGCGAGCAGATCGAGCAGCGCGGGGCGCTCGAAGATCTCCGCCTCCCCGCCGAAGTGGGCGCGCATGACCGCGCGGGTCGCGCGGTCGCGCACGCCGAGCTCACCGGCGAGGTGGAGCACCCGGTGGATGGCGAAGGTGTTGCCGTGCCGGCGGGCGAACCCGTCGGGCTCGGACACGGCGTACGGCAGCCCGGCCCCGCGTGCCGCCTCGGCGACACCGGCCTCCATCCGCGCGGCATCGGCACGGCTGCCGCCGACCTTCGCCGCGAGCATGGTCAACACGTCCGTCGGCCGATCGGTCGGCGTCGGGTCGAGCTCGAAGGAGCGGTGCACGACCTCGACCCCGGCGTGGTGCTCGAAGCTGGCCAGCGCGGCGTCGAAGCGCGCCATCCCGACGTAGCACCACGGACAGACCACGTCACTGAAGATCTCGACCCGCACGGGACCAGCCTAGGCGCCGGCGGCGGCGTCCCGGTGCACGCGGAGTCCCACCACCGACCCGCCGAGCAGGACCAGGCCGCCGACGAGGAGCACACCGGCGACCCCGAGGGTCCCGTCGGTCCAGTCGAGCAGCGCCTCGGGGACGACGACCGTCACCAGGCCGACGCCGAGCACGAGGTAGGGCCAGGCGCGCACCCGCACGTAGACCGCGAAGGCGACCGCGGCGCCGATCGCGCTGAGCGCATAGCCGGCTTCCGACGGCCCGACCACCACCGGCCACTGGACGGCGATCACCACGAGTACCGCCCCGATCAGTCGGGCGGCCAGCCGCTCGTGCCAGATCCGACGCTCGGCGAGGGTCAGCCAGAGCGCCGCGAGCACCAGGACCCCTGCGGAGAAGGCGAGCTCACTGGCGTCGCCGCCGAAGAGCAGGTCGAGGGTGGAGATCGCCAGGAACTGCACCGCGCCGTACGCCGTCACGAGCTGGCCGAGCACGGTCGGTGCGGCGAGGTAGCCGAGCAGGGCGAGCACAGCGAGCGTCAGACCGAAGGCCGCACTGGGAGCGGAGCCCCACTCCTGCCCGTCGAGCTCGTCGACGATCAGGCCCACCACCCCGGCGAGGCACGCCGCCGCGCCGGCGTAGAGCGTCGCGGCCAGGCGGCGCCGGACATCGTCGGGCCGACCGCCCGGGATCCGGGACCGCCCGCGGACGATGGCCCCGGCGACCGCCAGGGCCGCAGCGCTGACCGCCAGCAGCCCGATCCGTGCGCCGACCCCGAGGTCGTCCCAGGCGTCGACGAAGAACAGCAGCGCGGCAGCGACGACGAACGCGCCCCCGAGGTAGCCGGCCACCTCGGGGAGCCAGTGGCGCCCACCGGCGTCCGTGGCGGCGCCGTCGAGCACCTCGGCGGCGACCTCGACCCCGGCGTCGCGGCGGGCCGGGTCGATCAGGCCGGCGCGGACGAGGGCGTCGACGACGGCCCGGGAGCGGGCGGAGGTACGGACCGCGGGGGTGCGGGGCGGGCGAGCGGTGGTGTCCATGCGTTCATCGTGGACCCCGGCGGCCCGGTCGCGCCTGAGCCGGACTACTCATCTTGCTCGGGTCGGACTGCGGACCGTGCGGTCGTCATGTCCGACCCCCGAGCGGACCCCACGGACGGGACTCAGGCGGTGATCTCCGAGGCGGCGACGGTGGCGGCGATCGCGTTGCGGACCTCGCGCAGCGAGGTGCACGAGCGGCCGAACTCCACGCGGCCCTCCCAGGCACCCTCGCGGTCGATGACGCGCAGGTGCATCCCTGCCGGGTCGATGCCGCCGATCTCGGCGACGGCGACGCGGGCGGGGTCGATCCGCCGGATCCCCGCGGCCAGCGTGCGCAGGTCGGCCGCGTGGTGGGCGTTGAGGTGCCGGGCCAACTGCCACCCGCGGGCGAGCACCTCCTGCGGCTGCGCCG
>JAJUGK010000170.1 GCA_029268205.1 Nocardioidaceae bacterium | reverse complement strand
CTCGTCGCCGGTGCGGACGGCGTACTCCTCGGGCACCACCTCCTCGACGGCCGCCGCCAGTTCCTCCTGGCTGACGCCGTCGGCGGCGGTCACCCAGATGTCGGAGTAGGCGTCGGCGCCGCCGAGGAACAGCTCCTGGGCCGTGGGCGTGTCGAAGACGCTCATGGTGGCGCCGTTGAGCCCGCCACCGTCGCCGTACCCGACGATGCCGACCAGCTCCGGCTGCAGGCTGGCCCGGGATCCGCTGGTCACCAGCCGGACCGTGTCGCCCAGGGTGTAGCCCGCGCGCTCGGCGGTGCGCTCGTCGAGGGCGACCTCGCCGATGCCCTCGGGCACCCGGCCCTCGAGGATCCGCAGCCCCTCGAGTCCGTGGCCGGCCGGTGCGTCGTTGAAGGACAACCCGAGGCCCGGCGCCCCCTGGCCCCCGACAACCTTGCCGTCGGTGTCGACGACGAAGACCCCGTCGGTGGTGACGTTGCCGTCGGCCCGGGCGGCTCCCTCGACCGCGGCGAGCTCCTCGACGACCCCCGCCGGGATCGTCAGCGCGGTCGGACTGGTGGTCGCGCGTTCGCTCGGCGTGACCACCACGTCGCCGACCGACGAGGCGAAGATCGCGGTGAAGGAGCGGTTGAGGGTGTCGGTGAACATGAACGTGCCGGCGACGAAGGCGACTCCCAGCACGATCGCGAACGTGCTCATCAGGAGGCGCACCTTGCGGCCGAGCAGGCTGCGCAGAGCGACGCGGATCATGACTGCGGCCTGCGCCCGTCGAAGGCGGTCATCCGCTCGGTGATCAGCTCGGGGGTGGGCTCGCGCAGCTCGTCGACGACGCGACCGTCGGCGAGGAAGACGACCCGGTCGGTGTGGGCGGCCGCGACGGGGTCATGGGTGACCATCACGACGGTCTGGCCGAACTCGGAGACCGTACGGCGCAGCAGGGCCAGCACCTCCGCGCCGGAGCGCGAGTCGAGGTTGCCGGTCGGCTCGTCGGCGAACACGATGGTCGGCCGCGACACCAGCGCCCGCGCGACCGCGACCCGCTGCTGCTGGCCGCCGCTGAGCTCGTTGGGCCGGTGCCCGAGCCGGTCGCGCAGTCCGACGGCGTCGAGCACGGTCGCGTACCACGCGGGGTCGGGCTTGCGGCCGGCGATCGCCAACGGGAGCAGGATGTTCTCCTCCGCGGTCAGCGTCGGCACCAGGTTGAACGCCTGGAAGACGAAGCCGAGAGAGTCCCGGCGCAGCCGGGTCAGCTGCTTGTCCGTCATCCCGGCCAGCGGTGTGCCGTCGATCTCGACCGAGCCGCTGTCGGCGGAGTCGAGCGCGGCCGCGCAGTGCATGAGCGTGGACTTGCCCGATCCCGAGGGACCCATGATCGCGGTGAACTCACCGGAGTGGAGGTCGACCGAGACGCCGTCGAGCGCGACCACGCGCGCGGGCCCGGACCCGTAGGTCCTGGTCAGATCCCGGATGCGGGCGGCGACGGTGCGCGAGGCGGAGACAGGGGGTGCCGAGGTCATGACGTCACTCTTCCCCGGCACGTCGGCGGGCGCTACCGGGATTCTCCCCGACCCGACCCGGAGGGAGCTCGGGGTCGGCTCAGGCAACCCCGGCGGGACGGAACTGCACGCTGATCCGCGGCCCGACCGGCTTCGCCGTCTTCAGGACGGCGTGCTCCCAGGTGCGCTGGCACGAGCCGCCCATCACCACCAGGTCACCGTGTCCCATCGCGAACGACAGGGACGGGCCCCCACCGCGCGGCCGCAGGGACAGCCGGCGCTGGTCGCCCAGCGACACGATCGCGACCATGGTGTCGTGGGTGGCGCCGCGACCGAAGGTGTCGCCGTGCCAGGCCACCGAGTCGCGCCCGTCGCGGTAGTAGCAGCAGCCGGCGGTGGTGAACGGCTCGCCGAGCTCGACGGCGTAGTGCTCCGAGAGTCGGGCGCACCAGGCGCGCAGGGCCGGGTCGGGCCACCGCTCCTCGGCGCGGTAATAACGCGTCAGTCGCGGCACCGCGACCGTGCGGTCGTACATCGCCCGGTGCTCGGCGCGCCAGTCGACCTCCCGCACCAGCCGGGCGAACACCTCGTCGGGGTCACCGGCCCAGCCCGGCGCGACGTCGACCCACGCGCCGTGCGCGAGTGGGGTACGCCGGAACGCCGGCGCCGCGTCGGCGGCGGGGTCGGCGAAGAGCAGTCCCTGGATCTCGGCGGTCATGGGCCGAGACTAGCCGAGATCGAACGCGTGTTCGAGTCCCGCTAGGCGTCGAGGGAGGAGGCGATCCGTTCGGCGAAGACGACCACGTTGGACTGGTAGACGCCGTCGACCCAGTCCTCGCAGGTCACCAGCACCAGGCGGCCGTCCTTACGGTCCTGACCGAAGAGCTGCTCCGCGCGCTGCGAGACCTGCTCCCGGCTCAACGTCCGGACGCGGAGCACGGCGTACATCGCGACCTCGTCGCCGGAGTGCACGAGGATCTCGTCGCCCTTGCGCACCTTCTTCAGCCTGTTCATCACCCCGCCACCGGTGTGGACGGTGTGACCGGTGATCACGGTCTGGCCGCGGCGCGCGCCGGGCTCCGCGCTGCGCTGCCACCACCCGACCCGCTGGACGTCGGCGGGCGGGGTGAGGACCCCGCCGGGGTCGAGCTCGATCGGGTCGATCGGCGCATCGAGCTCGATCGAGGGGATCTCGAGCAGATCGGTGCCGGCGGCGTCGGGGAGGGTGATCGCCGGCCGATCGGGGCCATTGCCCTCGCCCACCCAGGGCAGGGAGGGCCACAGGAAGCCGGCGGCCAGCAGCACCAGCGCCAACCCCGCGATGACGGCGGGGAGGGAGGCCGGTTGCCGCTGGCCGTCGACTTCGGGCGCGTTCATCCGGCCAGGCTCAGCGGCTTCCGAGTCGGCGGTAGCCGGCCAGGCCCGCGGCAGCGGTCAGGGTCAGCAACGCCGCACCCATCGCGCCCCCGTTGAGGCTCACGCCGGTGCCGGTGGCGCCCGCGTCGACCTCGGTCGGGATGTCGGGCAGGTCGGGCTCGGGCTCGGGCTCCGGCTCCGGCTCCGGGTCGGGCTGCGGCTCCGGCTGCGGGTCGGGGGTCGGGTTGTAGGTCGAGTTCACGCCACAGGTGACGGTGGCGATCTGCGCCTCCAGCAGCGAGGCGTCGACGAACTGCTGGGCAGCCGGCAGGACCTGCAGGTCGAGCGCGGTCACCTCGACCCGGCCCTGCTCGGGGCGGGTCTGCTTGTTGAGGGTGATGTCGAGGATGTTGTCCTCGAGCGGGGCGAGCGCGTCGGCCAGCGGCGCGATCAACAGCGGCACGATCTGGTTGCGGACCTGTTCAGTGATCCCCGCGAGCGGACCCGCCAAGCCGTCGAGCGCCTCCTCGAGCTGGATCCGGACGGCCTCGAGGACCGCGTCGAGCACCAGGTCGAGGTCGGTCACGACGTGGGTGTTGGGTGCCGGGTTGACCGGGAGCCGGACGAGGACGACCTCGCCCACGCCGGGCAGCGTCACCGACAGGCGACCGTCGACGATGTTGGCCGTACCGTTGGCCCGGCCGGGCTCGGCCTCGCAGCTGGCCTGCACGGCGCCGAGGGTGCCGCCGAGGCCGACGTCGGCCAGCGGCGCCAGCGCACTGACGATGGCGTTGGTCAGCGGACCGACCAGCACGTCGATGATGGCGTTCAGCGGGGCGAGCGGGGCGAGCGCGTTCTCGACCGCGTCCTCATTGATCAGCTGGGCCCCGGTGAGGTCGAGGTTGGCGATCGAGATGCCCACCGGCTGGCCGGGGGTGATGCAGTCGGAGTCGCCGACCTCGGCGATCGCGCCGCCGTCACCGGCGACCCCGGCGCACGCGGCGGAGATGCCGCGGCGGCCCTCGACCCCGGCGGTGGCGTTCTGGGCCAGGACGCCGACGTTGAGCAGACCCTGGTTGCCGAGCACGGCGATGGGCGGGTTCACCATGCCCTCGACGTTCTCCTGCCCGGTGCCGGTGTGGGTGGCGGTGACGAACCCGGTGCCCTGGGCGTTGCCGGCGATTCCGATGGTGAGCGCGTTGGCGCTCGACTGCGCCACGACGTCCGCGGCCGCAGCCGGGGAGATCGAGAGCGAGACGAGGGCACCTGCTGCCCCGAGAGCGGCCACGCGCATCGCGGCCCTGGACTTGATCTTCACGGTATATCTCCCCTGCGCCGCACCGCGGCGCTGTTGTCTACGACGCACTGGAGGGTGCGCATCGGATGACGTGCACCACAGCCTAGTGGACGTTTTGTCGAACTTGTCACGCAGGACTGCTCGATCTGCTAAACGACGCAGGCCCCGAGGAGTTACCTCGGGGCCTGCGTACAGTGCTGTGGCGTGCGCCTCAGCGGGGAGCTGAACGGTGGATCAGAAGTCCATGCCGCCCATGCCGCCCGACGGGTCGGGCATGGCCGGAGCCTTCTCCGGCTTGTCGGCGATGACCGCCTCGGTGGTGAGGAACAGCGCGGCGATCGACGCGGCGTTCTGCAGCGCCGAGCGGGTCACCTTGGCCGGGTCGAGGATACCGGCGCCGACCATGTCGACGTACTCCCCGGTCGCGGCGTTGAGGCCGTGACCGGCCTCCAGGTTGCGCACGCGCTCCGCCACGACGCCGCCCTCGAGGCCGGCGTTGATGGCGATCTGCTTCAGCGGAGCCTCGATGGCCAGCTTGACGATGTTGGCACCGGTGGCCTCGTCGTCGGCGACCTCGAGCTTCTCGAACGCGGCCGCGCCGGCCTGGACGAGGGCCACGCCGCCGCCGGCGACGATGCCCTCCTCGACGGCCGCCTTGGCGTTGCGCACGGCGTCCTCGATGCGGTGCTTGCGCTCCTTGAGCTCCACCTCGGTGGCCGCACCGACCTTGATGACCGCGACGCCGCCGGCGAGCTTGGCCAGCCGCTCCTGCAGCTTCTCGCGGTCGTAGTCGGAGTCGGAGTTCTCGATCTCGGCGCGGATCTGGTTGACCCGGCCGGCGATCTGGTCGGCGTCGCCGGCACCCTCGACGATGGTGGTCTCGTCCTTGGTGATGACGACCTTGCGCGCCTGGCCGAGCAGCTCGATGCCGGTGTTCTCCAGCTTGAGGCCGACCTCCTCGGAGATGACCTGGCCACCGGTCAGGATCGCGATGTCCTGCAGCATGGCCTTGCGGCGGTCACCGAAGCCGGGCGCCTTGACCGCGACGGACTTGAAGGTGCCGCGGATCTTGTTGACGACCAGGGTCGAGAGCGCCTCGCCGTCGACGTCCTCGGCGATGATCAGCAGCGGCTTGCCCGACTGCATGACCTTCTCCAGGACCGGCAGCAGGTTCTTGACGTTGGAGATCTTCTGGTTGGCCACGAGGATGTAGGGGTCCTCGAGGACGGTCTCCATCCGCTCGGGGTCGGTG
>JAJUGK010000169.1 GCA_029268205.1 Nocardioidaceae bacterium | reverse complement strand
CGGAGGAGGATCTGGCCGCGGCCGCCCGGCTGCTGGCCGGCGGCTGGCTGCGCATCCATGGTCAGGCCGCCCGCGGCCCGGCCGGCCTCACCTTCGCGATCGCCTCCGACCTGAGCGGCGCGGCGAGCCTCGTCCGTCGGGTCACGTCGACGACCGACCCCGACCGACCGCTGGGGCTGGTGCCCGACCCCGAGATCTCACTGCTTCCGGCGAGCCAGCTGGTTGAGGAGGTGCTGCGACTGCTCCCGGCCCGCGCGGAGGCCCCCACCGCGGCCCGGCCCGACGCCACGCCGGTCAGCTGCCCACCCGAGGTGGCCGCGACCCTCGTCCGCGCGCTGCGCGCCGACGACCCGGCCCTCGTCCGCGCCGCCTGCGTGCAGCTCGGCACCGACGAGCCCCCCGCCCTGCTCGCCTCGCTGGCCCACCTGCGCGGGGAGTTCAGCCTGCTCCTGAACGCACCCGGGACCCCCTCTCAGGTGGTGCATCTGCTGCTCGGCACCGACGGCTGGGTGGAGAGCCGCATCGACGCCACCGGGGTCCACCACCGGCGCGTCGACCTCGAAGACCTGCGCAACACGCTGACCGACGCGATCGCCGGCGCGGCCGAGCGCGCCGCACGCACCGCACACCTGATGGATCAGGAACGGGGGACCTGATGGGCGAGTACGGAGGTTACGGCGGCGCCGGCGGGATCACCGCTCGCTACGACGACATGCTCGCGGTGGCCGACCGCCTCGACGTCAGCGCCGACGTCCTGCGCGCAGCCGGCAGCCAGGTGCGCGCCGTCGCATTCAGCCCGCACCTGGCCGAGGCGCTCGTCATCGCCGCCGACCGGGTCGCCGTCGTCGAGGGCGCGCTGACCCTCGCGACCATCGCCCCCGGCGGGGCCGACTGGGAGGGCGTCGAGCTCGAGGCGTTCGCCACGGTCGTCCGCTCCGGCGTCGAGCTCTACCGCGCGACCGACGAGCTGCTCGCGCAGCTCGAGGAGGATCTGTGGACCGCCGCCGGGTTCCTGGCCGGTCCGGCCCTGCTCGCCTCCGCCCTGCTCAACCCGCTCGGCACGGGCATCGCCGGCTACCTGCTCTACGACAACCTCGACGACCACCCGTGGCTGCTCGACGCGCTGACCCGGATGGCGCCGGGTCTGCTGCAGGGCACCGCGCTCACGCTGCTCGGCCCGCTGGGGGTCCTGCTCGGCACCGACGGCCACTGGCCGACCGGCGACTACGAGGAGGCGCTGGTGGGGCTGCAGGCGCTGGCGGCGAGGTTCGGCTGGCTGCAGGACACCGGCGAGTTCCGGTTCGAGCGCGGGCCCGACGGCAGCCGCCTGCGGGTCGGCGAGGACACCTTCCTCACCGACCTGCTCCAGCACGTCGACGCCGAGGCGTACGCCACCCGGACCCTGCCCGACGGCACCGTGGTGAAGGTCCCGCGGGTGCACATCCTGCCCGTGACCCGCGACGGCGTGACGTCGTATGTCGTCCAGATCCCCGGGACCCAGGTCTGGTCGCCGGAGCGGGGTGCCGACAACCCGTACGACCTCACCAGCAACGTCGCGCTGATGTCACAGCAGGAGCGCGCCGTGGTGACCGAGGCGGTCGCGCAGGCGATCCGCGACGCGGGGCTGACCGCCGACGACGCGGTGATGCTCGTGGGCCACAGTCAGGGCGGGATCATCGCGGCGGCGATCGCGAGCGACCCCGAGCTGCAGCAGGCGCTCGACATCGACAGCGTCTTCGTCGCCGGCGCCCCGATCGGGCGCTTCGCCATCCCCGACGACGTCGCCGTCCTCGCGATCGAGCACGCGGAGGATGCCGTCCCCAAGCTCGACGCCCGCGACAACCCCGACCGGCCCCACTGGACCACGATCGTCCGCGACCTGCCCGACAGCGTCCTCGACGACGCCCCCGTCCCGGTCGGCCAGGCGCACCACATCGCGGAGTACGCCGACACCGGCGCCGCGGTGCAGCAGCCGGGTCAGCTCCCGCCCGACGTCCAGGCATCGGTCGATGCGTGGCTCGAGGCGAACCGTGGATTCGTCCCCGACTCGGGCCGCAGCGACCCCGCGATCCGCTACGACATCCCGCCGGCCGCGCGATGATCGTGCGCGCCCTCGCCGCCGCGTTCACCCTGATCCTCGCGGTCGCCGCGCTGACCGGCTGCCAGCCCGACCAGGAGGAGTACGTGCCCGCCTACACCCCCCGCACCGTCGACGAGCTGACCGCCGAGATCGAGCAGTTGCCCGGGGTCGCGTCGGTCTCGCTCACCTTCACCGAGGACGTCGGCACCGGACCGAAATACCGCGGGGAGGTGCGCCTCGCCGCGGACGCCGGCACCGATCCCCTGCGCACCCTCGACGCCGTGCACGCGATCCTGCGCCGGGGCGAGCCCCGCGCGACCTTCGGTGTCGGGGTCATCGACCCGGCCGACCACGCCGCGTACCACGCGAACGAGCTCGGGCTGACCAACCTGCGGAGCATCGAGGAGCGTTACGGCCCCCAGCCCGGCGACGGCACACCGCCCGCTGAGCTGCCCTGACCGCGGCGGGCGCGTCCGGGCTACGACGCCCGCGGCACCGTGTCGACCAGGTGCCCGAACGCGATCATCCGGTCGGCGGTGCGGAACAGCTCCGCGCAGGTGGTCAGCGTGATCAGCCGCTGTCCCGCCGACTGGTCCGGCTGGACGCCACCCGGGTCGGGGTTGGTCGGCAGCGCGTCGACGACCCAGGTGTCCTCGAAGGTCACGATCAACGCGCGCGGGTCGGTGTCGAGGACGTAGGTGTGGGTGGCGTCGCGGGTCTCGACGATCACCTCGTCGCCGGGGCGGAGCTCGGGCATGTCGGCCAGCGGCTCGCCGTGGGTGATCCGGTGGCCGGCGAGCGCGAAGTTGCCGACCTCGCCCGGATCGGCGCTGTGGGCGAAGTGACCGAACCCGCGCCGCAGCGCGTCGTCGTCGGTGCCCGCGACCACCGGGACGGCGTAGTCGGGACCGAACCGCGGGATGCGGACGACCGCTGCCACCGGACCGCTCGCCTCGTCGTCGGCCCACGCCCGCTCCGCCTGCTCGATCAGCCGACGGTGCTCGCGCTCGGCGAGCACGTTGGTGCCGTACAACTGCCAGGCGAGGTAGCCGAGGATGCCCAGACCGGCGAGCACCAGCGCGACGCCGAGCCAGTACGACGGCCCACGGCGTCGGGTGCGGGGTGGCATCCGAGAAGGGGTCGCGGCCGTGGTCACGTCCCTATTGTGACCCTAGAGTCGGGAGACATGACCGCACGTGCCGCCGCCCGCCTGGCCGGGATCCGGCCGACCGTCTTCACCGAGATGTCCGCCCTGGCCGCCCGCACCGGCGCGATCAACCTCGGCCAGGGCTTCCCCGACGTCGACGGTCCCGCGTCGGTGGTCGAGGCGGCCGTCGATGCGCTGCGGGGCGGGCGCAACCAGTACGCCCCGGGCTCCGGTGTCCCCGAACTGCGGGAGGCGATCGTCGAGCACCAGGAGCGCCACTACGGGCTGCGCTGGGACCCCGGCACCGAGGTCACCGTCGCCACGGGTGCGACCGAGGGGATCGCCGCGGCGATGCTCGGTCTGGTCGATCCCGGCGACGAGGTCGTGGTGCTCGAGCCGTACTACGACTCCTACACCGCGATGATCCAGATGGCCGGCGGGGTCCGCCGGCCGGTGACCCTGCGGGCCCCGGACTTCCGCGTCGAGCGGGGCGCCCTCGAGGCTGCGGTCGGCCCGCGGGCGAAGCTGCTGTTGGTCAACTCCCCGCACAATCCGACCGGGCGGGTGCTCGACGCTCAGGAGCGATCAGTCATCGCCGAGGTGGCGCAGGCCCACGATCTGGTCGTGGTGACCGACGAGGTCTACGAGCACCTCACCTTCGACGAGCATCGGCACGTCCCGCTCGCGACGCTGCCCGGCATGGCCGAGCACACGCTGAGCATCTCCAGCGCCGGCAAGACCTTCTCCTTCACCGGCTGGAAGATCGGCTGGGTCACCGGACCCGCCGAGCTGGTCCGCGCGGTGGAGGGGGCCAAGCAGTGGCTGTCGTTCACCTCCGGTGCACCGCTGCAGCCCGCGATCGCGCACGCGCTGCGGGCCGAGGAGGGGTTCCACGTCGCCCTCGCCGCCGAACTCGCGCACAAGCGGGACCGGCTGTGCGCGGGGCTACGGGAGCTCGACGTCGACGTCCATATCCCGCAGGGGACCTACTTCGTGCTCACCGACGTCCGCCGCTACGGCCATCTCGACTCCCGCGACTTCTGCCTCGCCCTCCCCGAGCGTGCCGGGGTCGTCGCGATCCCGGCCCAGGCGTTCTACGACGACCTCGGCGAGGGCCGACACCTGGTGCGGTGGGCGTTCTGCAAGGACCCTGACGTCATCGACGCCGGGATCGAGCGACTGCTCGCCGCCGACCTGCACGCCTGAGGCGGGCGGTCACCAGGGCTGCTGCGGCTGCTGCATCTGTTGGGGGGATCGGCGGGCGTACCAACCGTTGGCGCCGCCGACGAAGAGCAGCACGATCGTGGCGATCGAGGCCAGCAGCGGCACCGCGGAGACGCCCGAGGCGATGGTCACCAGGCACAGCAGGGCGCTCATCGCGGCCGAGACGACCAGCACGATCCGGGCCCAGTTGTGGCGGCGGAAGGCGAAGATCGCGACCACGAAGGCGACCACGCACCAGATCAGGATGATGATGCCGCCGATGAGCATCATGGTCGTCAAGTCGTCGACGGTCAGGCCGGCCGCGTCCAGTTGCCTCTCGAAGTCGGACCAGACCGCGTCGGAGCGCAGCTCGTCGACGATCTCGTCGGAGGCGGCGGCGAAGACGCCGACGATCATCGTGGCGAAGAACGCCGTGATCCCGCTGAAGATCCAGGTCAGCCATGCGGCCGCGGTCACGGTGCCGGGGCGCTTGTCGGGGTTCTGCGGGGTCTGCGCCCCGGGCCACGGCTGGTAGGGCTGCCCCGGCTGACCGTACGGCTGCTGCTGGCCGTAGGGCTGGCCCGGCTGGCCGTAGGGCTGCCCGTACGGCTGGCCGGCGGGCTGGCCGTACGGCGCCGTCGGCTCCGGCCCGGGCTGGGGGTACTGCTGGGCGTCCTGCTGGGGGTCCTGCTGGGGGTACGGCTGCGGGTACGCGGGGTGGGCCGGCGGCTGGTCCTGCCCGCCCGCGCCGGGCTGCTCGGGCTGGTGACCGGAGCCGCCCGGGTCGCCGGAGCCGCCGGAGTAGGGGTCGGGGCGCTGGCCGGGGTACTGCTCGGACATCTGCGGAGCCTTTCGCGTGAGGGGTGGACGACCGGCGAACCAGTCGTTGGCCGGACGGGACCACAGGAGCACCGCCGAGACGGCGACCATGACGGCGAGGAACCCGCCGGTCATGGGCGCCACGAGGGCTCCGAGGAAGAGCAGGACGGCGGG
>JAJUGK010000168.1 GCA_029268205.1 Nocardioidaceae bacterium | reverse complement strand
TGGAAGACCCCGATGTTCCAGCCCTGATTCCACCCGCGCAGCGCAAGCCCGAAGGCGGCGGTGGACTTCCCCTTGCCCTCACCGGTGTGGACCATCAGCAGCGGCCGGTTGCGACGCTGGCGGGTGGTGAGTCCGTCGTCGGGGATGGTGAGCGGCTGTCCCTTGGGCATCAGCGGATCTCCTCGAGCAGGGTGGGGTGGGTCGGAGCAAGGGTGGGTACGGCGAACCGTGCGACCTCGCCGATCACGGTCACCGCGGGCGGCTCGATCCCGGTTGCAGCAGCGGCGATCCGGTCCAGGGACGCAGCGCGGACCTCCTGATCCGGGTGGCCACCGCGCGCCACCACCGCAGCCGGCGTGTCCGCAGGCATGCCGTGGGCGAGAAGCTCGTCAGCGATCGCCGGCAGGTTGGCCACGCCCATCAGCACCACCAGGCTGGTCCCGGCACCGACGAGGGCGGCATAGTCGAGACCGCAGGTGGGATCATCGGGTGGCACATGGCCGGAGATGACGCTGAAGCCGTGCACCAGGCCCCGGTGCGTGACCGGGATGCCGGCGAGGGCCGGGGCCGCGACCGCGGAGGTGACGCCCGGGATGACGCGGGTGGGGACGCCGGCCTCGGCGCAGGCGAGCACCTCCTCCTTCCCCCGGCCGAACACGAAGCTGTCGCCGCCCTTGAGCCGAACAACCCGCCGCCCGCGCCGGGCATGCTCGACGAGGAGCTCATTGATCCGCTCCTGGGGGGTGAAGGCGCCGCGTGGCAGCTTGCTGACGTCGATCACCTCGGCCGCGGGGCCGGCCCAGGCGAGCGCACCGGTGGGCGCCAGGTGGTCGACCAGCAGGACGTCGGCCTGCTCGATCGCCGCGCGGCCCGCCACCGTCATGAGTCCGGCATCTCCGGGACCGCCTCCGACAAGGGCCACGCAGCCGGGCTCGAGCGGCGCCAGGCTGCTCATGCCACCCGACCCGTCACGACGTCGACGAGCCCGTCGGCACTGACCTGCGCCATGGGCACGTGCTCCGCACGCAGGTGCGCGGCGAGGGACGTCGCGAGCCCGAGCCGCAGCGGTCCCTGCTCGCAGTCGACGACGACCGACGGGACTGCGAGGCGGGCGAGGTGATCGGCCACCGCACGGGAGCGGCCAACGGCGCCGGGACCTGCGGTGGCCCGCCCGTCGGTGACCACGACGAGAAGGGGCCGCACGCGGGGCTCGCGCAACCGCTCCCGGCGCAGTACCTCACTGGCGGCCAACAGGCCTTCAGCGAGAGGAGTGCGACCGCCGGTGGCCAGCTCCGCCAAGCGCGCGGCTGCGACCTCGACCGAGCCGGTCGGAGGCAGCACCACGTCGGCGCTGGTTCCGCGGAATGCCACCATCGCCACGCGGTCGCGCCGCCGGTAGGCGTCGGTGAGCAGGGAGAGGACTGCGGTCTTGACCTGCTCCATCCGCCGGCGAGCGGCCATCGACCCCGAGGCGTCGACACAGAACATCAACAGGTTGGCTTCGCGACCCTCCCGGATCGCGGTGCGCAGGTCGGAGGGATCCAGACGAAGACGCCCATCGAGCAGACCCGTGCCCCGGACGGCCTGCCGCTCCGCTGCGGCGCGCAGCGTCTCGACCAGGTGCAGCGAACCACGGCCGCGGCTGCTGCCGATGCGCCGACCGCTGGCCCCCAGGGCGCGGCTGCGGCGACCCGGAGCGCCTTCGCCGGTGCCCTCGACGGTGAACAGCCGAGGTCGGTACGGCGTGCCGGCCCTGGCTGGCTCAGGCGTGGGTGCTCCTGGTCCGACAGGTGGGTCCTGGGGAGTCGTGTCGCTGGGCGCTTCGTCGGCGGGCGCGTCGTTGCCCCCCGTCCCGGTCTCCGAGGCGTCGGGCCCGGAGTCGCAGGAGTCCGGTCCCCCATCCGGCGAGGGCGCCGGCGCCTCGACGTCCGGATCGGCCGGATCGGCCGGGTCGTCGGGTCGGCCCGGATCCGGCTCGGGTGGCGGGTCGGGCAGTTCGTCGTCACCGAGGATCCGGTCGAGCAGGTCCTCGTCGAGGCCGGGGGCGTCGAAGGGGTTGCGGCGGCGGCGGTGCGGAAGCGCGAGCAGTGCGGCGACCCGGATGTCGGCCCGGGTGACGCGGTCGCGACCGGCCCAGGCGGCGTGGGCGATCGCCGCGCGGGTGGTGACGATGTCGGCACGGAGGCCGTCGACCTCGAAAGCAGCACAGACTTCGGCGATCTTCAGCATCGCCGCCTCGCTCACCCGCACGCGGCCGACGAGGTCTCGGGCCGCGGCGATTCGGCGGGTGAGGTTCTGCTGCTCGTCGGCGTACCGCGCCACGAAGCCCGTCGGATCCTCATCGAAGGCCAGCCGCCTCCGCACGACCTCGACGCGCAGGGCCGGATCACGGGGGGCGGCGACCTCGACGGTGAGCCCGAACCGGTCGAGCAGCTGCGGGCGCAGCTCGCCCTCCTCCGGATTCATGGTGCCGATCAAGGCGAACCGGGCGGCGTGGCTCAAGGAGACGCCGTCACGCTCGATGGTGACGGTTCCGGTCGCCGCGGCGTCCAGGAGCAGGTCGACCAGGTGGTCGTGCAGCAGGTTGACCTCATCGACGTAGAGCACGCCGCGATGCGCGCGTGCGAGCAATCCGGGCTCGAACTCCACAGCTCCTGCCGTGAGCGCCTTCTCCAGGTGCAGCGAGCCCAGCAACCGGTCCTCGGTGGCACCGACGGGCAGCTCGACCAGCCGGACCGGGCGGGTCACCGGCCCGGAGGTGAAGGGCCCGTCCGGCGAAGTGGTCGCCGGGTCCCGCGGGTCGATCGAGTAGCGGTCCCCGTCGTACACCTCGATCCACGGCAGGATCTCCGCGAGGCCACGCACCGCCGTCGACTTCGCCGTGCCCTTGTCACCGCGGACGAGAACTCCGCCGATCGACGGGCTGATCGCGGTCAACAGCAGCGCGAGCCCGAGGTGATCATCACCGGAGGAGACGACGGCAGAAAAGGGATAGATCGTTGGCACGTGAGGCTCCCGCTCGCAAGGCCGTTGGATAGGTCGACGCGAGGCCGGTCTTCGGACTTGCCGAGTCACTCCCGATAGGAGTGCTTGGTTCACCGCAGCGGGCCTGTGCCGGAATCTCACCGGCTTCCCAGATTCTCCCCGTAGGCCACCCCCACCGCTGGGCGATGGTTGGGCCGCAGGGGCACCTCACGCAGAACAGGACGATAGCGTCCCGTCCGTGTCCGACCTCGCAGACCCCCCGTCCGATGCCGCAGTGACCGTGATCGGGATCGGCGCCGACGGCAGCCTCGACGACGCGGCCGAGGCTCTCGTACGGGACGCCGAGGTGGTGCTCGGGGGACACCGCCACCTGGCCGCGGTCCCCGTCGTGCCGGGACAGGAGCGCCTCGCGTGGCCTTCACCGTTGGCCGAGCATCTTCCGTCGCTGCTCGAACGCGTGCGTGGTCGTCGGACCGTCGCGTTGGCCTCTGGTGACCCGATGGTCTCCGGGATCGGCACCACCCTGGTTCGCGCGCTCGGGGCCGCTGCGGTCCGCATCATCCCGGGCATCTCCTCCGCAGCGCTGGCGCGGGCCCGGATGGGATGGTCGGCCGAGGAGTCCGTCGTCGTCGGTCTCGTCGGCCGGCACGAGTCTCGCTTCGTGCGCGAGATCGCTCCCGGGCGTCGGATCCTGTTGCTCACCTCCGGTGCCGCGACCCCCGCGATCGTCGGGGCGCTCCTGGTCGAGGCCGGATGCGGAGATGCGGCGGTCACCCTGCTGGGCGATCTCGGCTCGGCGGACGAGACGCGCGCACGTCGTACGGCACGGGAGTGGGTTGCCGTCCCCGCCGCGGACGTGCCACCGCTGCACGTCCTCGCCGTCGAGATCCCGACGTCGATCAGCGACTGGCACTCGACGTGGGTCGCCGGACTCCCGGACGACGCCTTCGACCACGACGGACAGCTGACCAAGCGTGACCTGCGCGCCTCCGCACTAGCGCGCCTCCGGCCGGCACCGGGGCACCACCTGTGGGACGTCGGCGCCGGCGCCGGCTCGGTCGGCATCGAGTGGATGCGCGCTCACCCCACCTGCCACACCACGGCCGTCGAGTCCGATCCCGACCGCGCAGCCCGGATCGCCGATAACGCCGCTCGGCTGGGCGTGCCCGACCTCGTCGTGGTCGAGGGGCGCGCGCCCGACGCGCTGGCCCATCTGCCGCGCCCGGACGCGATCTTCATCGGCGGTGGCGCCACCCGCCCCGGAGTCCTCGACACCTGCCTCGCGGCCCTGGCACCCGGGGGCCGGCTCGTCGTGCACGGCGTGACCCTGGAGACCGAAGCCCTTCTGGCCGACTCCTACCGCACCCACGGCGGGGAGCTGACCCGGATCGCGGTCGAGTCCGTTGCCCCCGTGGGCAACTTCAGCGGGTGGACGCCCGCGCGCACGGTGACGCAGTGGGCGCTGACCCGCTGAACCCTCCCCTCAGCTCTGGCCGGCGCTGCGGGGTCGATCAGCGCTGTAGAGGAACGACTCGCCCCCGTCCCGCGCGAGGGCTCGCCCGACGAGGATCACTGCAGCCTGTCGCAGACCTGCCTCCTCGACCTGGTCGGCGATGTCGGCGACGGTGCCGCGCAGCACCTGCTCCTGCGGTTGGCTCGCGCGGTGGACGACGATGACCGGGCAGTCGGCACCGACGACCGGCGCCAGCTCCTCGAGCAGTGACCGCGTTCGGGTGATCGCCAGGTGGAGCACCAGGGTCGCGCCGGTGGCGGCGAAGTCAGTGAGCCGCTCACCCTCGCCCATCGGTGTGGACCGTGCCTGCGTGCGGGTCAGCACGACTGACTGTGCGACGTGCGGGACCGTGAGCTCGCGCCCGACCAGCGCCGCCGCGGCGGCGTACGCCGGGACGCCCGGGCAGACCTCCCAGGAGACGCCGGCCTCGTCGAGTCGGCGGGTCTGCTCGTGCAGCGCGGAGTAGAGCGACGGGTCTCCCGACGTCAGCCGCACAACGCGGCGACCGTCACGGTCGGCCTCGACGATCGTCCTGGTGATCGCCTCGAGGTCGAGGCTCTGGGTGTCGACCAGCCGGGCCCGTGCGCTGCAGTGCGCCAACACCTCGGAGTCGAGGTACGTGCCGGGGTAGAGCACCACTTCGGCCTCGGCCAGCAGACGCGTCGCCCGCACCGTGAGCAGGTCGGCGGCGCCGGGACCGGCGCCGACGAAGTGAACCGTCATCGGACGTACCTCGGGGTCCAGACGCCCGCGGGCGAGACGCGCGTGCTCGAGGAGCCCACGATCAGCAGGCACTTCGTGTCGATTGATGCGGGGTCGAGCTCGCCAAGGGTGGTGACCGTCAACGACTCCTCGGCCCGTCCGACATCGCGCCCGACCACCACGACCGTCTCCGGCCGGCGGTGCTCGAGCAGCACACTGCGGGCGATGCCGACCTGCTCGGTGCGGCTGCGTGAGGCGGGGTTGTAGACCGCGAGCA
>JAJUGK010000167.1 GCA_029268205.1 Nocardioidaceae bacterium | reverse complement strand
GGGGGGGGCCCCCCCCGGCCACCACCCCGGCCCTGCCGGCCCCCGCGCCTTGCTGCCCCCCGGGGGGGTGGTCGGGGGGGGGGGGGGGTGGGGGGGGGGCCCCCCCCCACGACCGGAGCCTGGGAGGGGTCGGAGCCGCTCGGCTCACCCGCGGGCCCGGGCGCGCGCCCGCTTGGCCGCACGCCTGGCGGCCTTGCGCAGCGCGGCCGCCTCGGCCCTGACCGTCGTGACCAGGAACGGACGGATGGCGGGGCTGTTGAGCTCCGCGTACACCCCGGGGAACAGCGGAGTGGCGCAGCCCAGGCCGTAGCTCACGACGCCCACCTGCACGGGGCGGCCATCGGCGCGGCGCCCGAACAGCGGGCCGCCGGAGTCGCCCTGGCAGGAGTCGCCGGCGAGGGTCTGCGCGCACATCTCGGTGCCGGGGCGGAAGCCCATCAGCCCGTTGAGCAGGCACGCGGGGTCGGCGACGGCGCGGACGTCGACCGCGCGCAGCACGTTCGACAGCGGGCCGAGCAGGAAGAAGGTCGCGCCCCACCCGGCCACGGTCAGCCGCGCGCCGTTCGTCTCGAAGGCGTTGTTGCGGGCTCCGACGATCCGGAGGCGGGGCACCCGCATCGGCGTGGTCGTCCGCAGGATCGCGACGTCGTGCGTGCCCGTGGCGGCGTACCGCGGGTGGACGCGGATCTTGTCGACCGCATGGGCCCGGCCGACGGAGCCGTCGAGGCGGTGGTCGCCGACGACGACCCGGAGGTCCTGGGGACGTCGGTCACTGACGCAGTGCGCCGCGGTCAGTACGAGCCGCTTGCGCAGCACCGACCCGCCGCAGAAGTGCGCTGCGGGTCCGGTGCGGTCGGCCGACTGCACCGACACCATGAACGGCAGTTCGCCGGGCTGGGTGGCCCGCCCGCCGACGATGCCGGCCGCCGGCGGGGTGAGCACGGCGGTCCCCACCACGACGGTCGCCACGATGGTCGCCAGCAGGGTCCCGATGACACCGGCCGACCGGGTGCCCCGGCGGGTGCGGCGGCAGCGGCGCGAGACCGACGACCGCGAGACCGACGACATGGGCCCTCCCAGCAGCCGGCCCGGCGCCGGCACTGACCCCCTCAACGAGGGCGGCGGGTCGGGGGTTACGCGTCGTAGTCCAGCTCCAGGCGAGGGCCGGCGGCGCGCGAGCGGCAGGTCAGGACATACCCGGCCGCGAGCTCGGCCGGCTCGAGCGCCCACTGCTCGCTCATCGCCACCTCGCCATCCTCCACGCGGGCCCGGCAGGTGCCGCAGACCCCGCCGCGGCAGGCGAAGGGCGCGTCGGCGCGGACACGCAGGACCGCGTCGAGCACGCTGGCGTCGGTGTGCTCCGCGGTGACGGTGGTGCGACGGCCGCCGAGCCGAGCGGTGATCGTCGCGCCGGCGGCACCGGGTGCCGCGGCGGGGACGGGCGGCGGGTCGCCGGCGTGGAAGAGCTCGACGTGCACCTCGGTCGGCTCGGCACCGCGGTCGAGCACGGCCGCGCGCGCGGCGGTCACCAGGTCGCGGGGTCCGCAGAGGTACCAGCCCGTCACCGGCGGCGCACCGGCCAGCAGCCCGTCGAGCAGCAGCTTCCAGCGTTCGGCGTCGGGACGCCCCGACAACACCGGGGCGGTCTGCGGCTCGCGGGTGAGCACGTGGGTGAGCAGCAGCCGCGTCGGGTGGGCGTCCTTGAGGTCGGCGAGCTCCTCGGCGAACATCACCGTCGCAGCGGTGCGGTTGACCACCACCAGCGTCACCCGTCCGGCCGGATCGGTCGCGAGCAGCTCACCGGCGATCGCGAGCACCGGGGTGACGCCGGAGCCGCCGACGATCCCGACGACGTGCCGGGCGCCGGGGGCGAGGACGAAGCGACCGGTCGGCGCACCGACCTCGAGGATGTCGCCGGGGCCGAGCCGCTCGACCAGGTGGGTCGACAGCGCCCCGCCCTCCACCCGGCGCACGCCGATGCGCAGCAGGCCGTCCCGCGCAGCGGTGCCGGGCGGGACGCACACCGAGTAGGTGCGGCGCTCCTCCGCCGCGCCGGGCGGGAGCAGGGCGGGCGGCACCCGGACCGGCAGATGCTGCCCGGGCTGGTAGGCGAAGGTCCCGGCGAGCGCCACGGGGACCCGCAGGCCGATGCTGACCGCGTCGGCCGTCAGCGGGGTGACGTCGGCGACCGTGAGCGGGTGGAACCCGGCGGCCGTCATCGCCGGGTCCGCAGGTGCTCGAACGGCTCGCTGCACTCCTCGCAGACCCACAGCGAGGTGCAGGCCGTCGGCCCCCACCGCGAGACCTCGCGGGTGCGTTGATCGCCGCATCGCGGGCAGCCGGGGTCGGCGTACCGGGTGGGGGCGAGGGTGAGCGGCGTCGGCGCGGACCGCTCGGGCCCGGCCGCCGACGGTGGGGCGATCCCCGCGGCTCGCAGCGCCTCCCGGCCGGCGGGCGTGATGTCGTCGGTCGTCCACGGCGGCGACCACACGGTCTCGACCGCGGCCTCGACGCCGACCGCGGCGAAGGCCGCGCGCAGGTCCGCCGCCATCGCCTCCACGGCCGGGCACCCGAGGTAGGTCGGGGTGATCCGCACCCGGACGCCCGAGTCGCCGAGGACCTCCACGTCGCGGAGTACGCCGAGGTCGGCCAGGGTCAGCACGGGCAGCTCCGGGTCACGCACCTGGCCGGCGATCTCCCGGGCCCGCTCGCGGGTCAGGACCGTCGCGCTCACCATGACGCCCCCGGGTGGGCGCGGGCGACCTGCTGGAGCTCCTCGAGTACCGCGGTCAGGTGCGGGGTGTGCCGCCCGGCCCGGCCCCCGGCGTACGGGGTCGGGTTCGGCGGGTCGGCCGGCACGCGCAGGGTCGCGTCGGCGATGTCACGGGTGAGCACGGCCCGGACCTCCTCGTCGGTGGTCGGCTCGAGCACCTCGGCCAGGTAGGGCCATTCGGCGTCGAGCGCCGCCTGCACCCGGTCGTGGGACTCCGGGGTGCCGTCGCCCAGCCGCAGCAACCAGCCGCGGGCGTGATCGCGGTGGTAGGACACCTCGGTCACCGCCCGGGTCGCGACGGCCGCGACCACGGGGTCGGGCGAGGAGCGCAGGGCGGCGTACCGGTGCAGTTGGGCGGTGCTGAGCAGGAGCAGGCGCACCACGCCCACGGCGAAGTCCCGCTTGTCGGGTCGCTCGACGAGCAGCGCGTTGCGGAACTCCTCCGGGCCGCGCCAGTAGGCCAGGTCGTCCTCACCCCGCCCCGCACCCTCGAGCTCCCCGACGTGGGCCAGCAGGGCGCGCGCGACACCGAGCTGGTCGAGGGCGATATTGGCCAACGCGACGTCCTCCTCGAGCACCGGGGCCTCGGCGATCCAGCCGCCCAGCCACTGCGCCGCGAGGAGCGCGTCGTCGGCGATGCCCAGCAGGTCGTCGAGCGCTGGGCCGCTCCGGTCGGTCGCGGGCGGACTCGGCGCCGGTGGGGTGCTCACAGGTGGGGCACCCCCTCGGGCACGTCGTAGAAGGTGGGGTGGCGATAGGGCTTGTCGGCCGCCGGGTCGAAGAACGCGTCCTTCTCCTCCGGGCTGGACGCGACGACCCGGTCGGCCGGGACCACCCAGATCGAGACGCCCTCACCCCGGCGGGTGTAGAGGTCGCGGGCATTGCGCAGGGCCAGCGCGCCGTCGGGTGCGTGCAGGGATCCGACGTGCTGGTGCGCCAGCCCGCGTCGCGGCCGGACGAACACCTCCCACAGCGGCCAGTCGCTCACGCCGGCACCTCCCCGCGCACGTCCGCCCGCTTGGCCTCGTACGCCGACGCCGCCTCCCGGACCCACGCACCGCGCTCATGGGCGCCGACGCGGTGGGCGATCCGCTGGCGGTTGAGCGGCCCGTCGCCGCGGATCACGGCGTACAGCTCGGAGAAGTCGATCTCGCCGAAGTCATAGGAGCCGCGCTCGGGGTTCCAGCGCAGGTCGGGGTCGGGCAGCGTCAGCCCCAGCGCCTCGGCCTGGGGGACGGTCATGTCGACGAACCGCTGGCGGAGCTCGTCGTTGGAGAACCGCTTGATCCCCCACCTCATCGACTGCTGCGAGTGCTCCGAGGCGTCGTCGGGCGGCCCGAACATCATCAGGCTCGGCCACCACCAGCGGTCGACGGCGTCCTGGGCCATCCGGTGCTGGGCGGGGGTGCCGTGGGCGAGGGTGTGCAGGATCTCGAACCCCTGCCGCTGGTGGAAGGACTCCTCCTTGCAGATGCGCACCATCGCCCGGGCGTAGGGCCCGTAGGAGCAGCGGCACAGCGGCACCTGGTTGACGATCGCGGCGCCGTCGACCAGCCAGCCGATGGCGCCCACGTCGGCCCAGGTGCGGGTGGGGTAGTTGAAGATCGAGGAGTACTTCTGGCGCCCGGTGTGCAGCGCGTCGAGCAGCTCCTCCCGGCTCGCGCCGAGGGTCTCGGCGGCGCTGTAGAGGTAGAGCCCGTGGCCCGCCTCGTCCTGCACCTTGGCCAGCAGGATCGCCTTGCGCCGCAGACTGGGCGCGCGCGAGATCCACTCCCCCTCGGGCTGCATCCCGATGATCTCGGAGTGGGCGTGCTGGGCGATCTGCCGCACCAGCGTGCGGCGGTAGCCCTCCGGCATCTCGTCGCGGGGCTCGACCCGCTCCTCGGCCGCGAGCAGCGCGGTGAACGATGCCGGCTCGTCGGACACAGGTGTGATCGGGGTCACCATGGGCCGAGCGTACCCGACCTGTGACACGAATGCGCACTGATAACGGTGACCTGTCATAGCACGCTCCGTCGCCACCCGGACCCGGTGCTCGCGCGGCGAGCGCTGACCGGCCTGCGAGGATGGCCGCCATGAGCACCGAGCCTGGCCGTCCCTCCGCCGACGTCTCCTGCCGGGTCGCCTGGGCCGAGGACGCCCGCGGCATCGCCGAGGTGCAGGTGCGCGCGTGGCGGGAGTCGTACGCCGACCTGTTGCCCGCCGACGTGCTGGCGAGCATGGACCCCGAGCACCTCGCGGGGGTGTGGCACCAGTCGCTGACCCGCCCGCAGGATGCCCGCAACCGGGTGCTGGTCGCCCTCGAGCGCAACCGGATCGTCGGCTTCGCGGTCACCGGTCCGACCGCCGACGACGACAGCGACCCGATCTCCGACGGCGAGATCAGCGAGTTCGTCGTCGACCCGGGCGACCAGCGCCACGGTCACGGCTCGCGACTGCTGCAGGCCTGCGTCGACACGTTGGTCGCGGACCGGTTCGTCCGCGGACTGTGCTGGCTGAACTCGACCGACGACGCGCGCCGGGCGTTCCTGACCGCGGCCGGATGGGCGGCCGACGGGGCCCACCGCGAGCTCGACCTGCACGGCGACGGCACGGTCACCGTCAAGCAGGTCCGGCTGCACACCGCACTGACCGACTGAGCCCCGATCATTGGGCCCGATCACTGGTCCCGGCCGGCGCCGCGACTGCCGGGTTTGACCGGCCCGCGCGGGGGAACCTCGCTTCCGCCGACCGCGTCCGCACCCGTGGGCACATCCG
>JAJUGK010000166.1 GCA_029268205.1 Nocardioidaceae bacterium | reverse complement strand
GTGCGCAGATCGGCGATCCGCCGCTGCTCGCGGTCGACCAGCGTCGCCACCGCGCGGCGGGCGCGGTCGCGGGCGTACTGCACCCGCTCCAGCTCCTCCCCGACGTCGGGGACGACCCGCTTGGCGGCGTCGGTGGGCGTGGACGCCCGCACGTCGGCGACGAGGTCGAGCAGCGGGCTGTCCTGCTCGTGGCCGATCGCCGACACGATCGGGGTGCGGCAGGCGGACACGACCCGCAGCAGTCCCTCGTCGGAGAACGGCAGCAGGTCCTCCACCGACCCGCCGCCGCGGGCGATGACCAGCACCTCGACGGCCGGGTCGGCGTCGAGCGCGCGCACCGCCTCGATCACCTCGGCGGCGGAGCGGGGGCCCTGCATCGCGGCGTACCGCACGGCGAACCGCACCGCCGGCCACCGGCGACGGGCGACCTCGAGCACGTCGCGCTCCGCGGCCGACGACGGAGCCGTGACCAGGCCGATGGTCCCGGGCAGGAACGGCAGTTGCCGCTTGCGCGCGGGGTCGAAGAGTCCCTCGGCGGCGAGCAGTTGACGGCGCTGCTCGAGCCGGGCGAGCAGGTCGCCCAGGCCGACGGTGCGGATGTCGCGGGCGGCCATCGAGAACGAACCCCGGTTGGGGTAGAACGACGGCTTCGCCTGCACCACCACGCTGGCGCCCTCCACCACGGGCGGATTGAGCGCGTCGTAGAGCGAGCGCGGGCAGGTCACGGTGAGCGAGATGTCGGCCAGCGGGTCCCGCAGGGTCATGAAGACCGTCTGCGTCCCCTGGCGCCGGTTGACCTGGGCGACCTGCCCCTCGACCCAAACCACCCCGAGCCGGTCGATCCACTGGCCGACGGCGAGCGCGATCTGGCGCACGGGTGCCGGGGCGGCGAGCGAGGTCTCCAGGGCCACCTGCGGGAGCCTACGAGATCGCGGCCGGGGTCGAGGATTGTCCCCGGCGACCTACGATGGGCCCATGACCTCCTCCGATCTGGGCATGCCCCCTGTCCTCGACCCGGTGAGCGCCGATCGCGCGGTGCGGCTGGCCGCGCCCCGGGGCTACTGCGCGGGCGTCGACAGCGCGGTCATAACGGTAGAGAAGGCCCTGGAGCTCTACGGCGCGCCCGTCTACGTGCGCAAGCAGATCGTGCACAACAAGCACGTCGTCGCCAATCTCGAGAAGCGCGGCGCGATCTTCGTCGAGGAGGTCGCCGAGGTGCCCGAGGGCGCGACGGTGGTCTTCTCCGCCCACGGCGTCTCGCCCGAGGTGCACCGTCAGGCCGCCGAGCGCAGCCTGAAGACGATCGACGCGACCTGCCCGCTGGTCACCAAGGTCCACCACGAGGCGCGCCGGTTCGCCAGCGAGGACTACGACATCCTGCTGATCGGACACGAGGGCCACGAGGAGGTCGAGGGCACCGCCGGGGAGGCGCCGGAGCACATCCAGCTCGTGCAGACCCCCGAGGACGTCGCCAGCATCGAGGTGCGCGACCCCGAGCGGGTTGCCTGGCTCTCCCAGACCACGCTCTCGGTCGACGAGACGATGACCATCGTCGCCGCGATCCGGGAGCGCTTCCCGGCTCTGCTCGACCCGCCGTCCGACGACATCTGCTACGCCACCCAGAACCGGCAGCAGGCGGTCAAGGCGATCTCGCCCGACGCCGACCTGGTGATCGTGGTCGGGTCGCGCAACTCCTCCAACTCCGTCCGCCTGGTCGAGGTGGCGCTCGAGCAGGGGGCGAAGGCGGCCTACCTGGTCGACGACGCCAGCGAGATCGACGAGGCGTGGCTCGAGGGCGTCAACACGGTCTCGATCAGTTCGGGTGCCTCGGTGCCCGACGATCTGGTCCGGGGGGTGCTCGACTACCTCGCCGAGCGCGGCTATCCCGACGCCGAGTCGGTCCGCACGGCGGAGGAGTCGCTGATCTTCGCCCTCCCGCCCGAGCTGCGCCGCGACCTGCGCGCCGCCGGCGTCCGCTGAGGACGGCGCCGTGGCCCGCTACGTCGACATCCACCCGGTCGATCCGCAGCCGCGGCTCGTCGGCAAGGTGGTGGAGCTGCTGCGCGACGGGGGGCTCATCGCCTACCCGACCGACTCCTGCTACGCCCTGGGCATCGCGCTCGACAACCGCGAGGGCCTCGAGCGGATCCGGGCGATCCGCCACCTCGACGCCAAGCACCACTTCACCCTGGTGTGCGCCGACTTCGCCCAGCTGGGCCAGTTCGTGCACGTCGACAACGCCTCGTTCCGGTTGGTGAAGGCGGCGACCCCGGGGTCCTACACCTTCATCCTCCCTGCGACCGGCGAGGTGCCGCGGCGGTTGATGCACCCCAAGAAGCGCACCGTCGGGGTCCGGATCCCCGACCACCGGGTCACCCAGGCGATCCTCGCCGAGCTGGGGGAGCCCCTGCTCTCCTCGACCCTGCTGCTGCCCGACGCCGAGGAGCCGATGACCCAGGCCTGGCAGATCGACGACGAGATCGGACACCTGCTCGATGCGGTGATCGACGGCGGCGACTGCGGCGCCGAACCCACCACCGTGGTCGACCTCTCCGACGGCGTCCCCGAGGTCGTCCGGGAGGGTGCGGGCGACGTCAGCCGGTTCGGCTGAAGACCGGGCGCGGGTCCCGCCGGCGTACCGCCAGGGTCACCAGCGTGAGCGCATAGCCGACCGTCAGCGCGACCGCGTGCTGGGCCAATCCGGTCACGGTGGCCTGGACCGGTCCGTCGGTCGGGTCGGCGACCGTGCCGGGCGCGACCACCGCGAGCACGCCGCACAGCGCGAGCATCGCCAGCGGCGGGGCGATCCCCACGGCGAAGAAGTCCTCGGCACGGGCCGCGAGGGCGCCGATCCAGCACACGGCGATGAAGACCAGGTCGAAGAGCAGGCCCAGCTCGTCGGTCAGGGCGATGTCGAGCGCGGCGACGGTCACCAGGACCGCAGCGGCGTGCGCCAGGACGCTCACGGCGTCACCGTACGCGGGTGACCTGCGTGATCGGCGCAGGCGCGTCGAGCTCCTCCGCGCTCGGGTCGAGCTCGCCGAACCGGCGGGCGGTCACCAGCACCCGTCGCTCGTAGGAGCCGACGGCGTCGTTGTAGCTGCCGACGGCCGAGCCGAGCGCCCGGCCGAGGCGTTCGAAATGCCCCGACAGGGTCGCGAGCCGGGCGTGCAGCGTGCTGCCGAGGGCGTGGATCTCGCGGGCGGTCTCGGCCAACGACTCCTGCGTCCAGGCGTGGGCGACGGTGCGCAGCAGGGCGATCAGCGTGGTCGGCGTGGCGATCACGACGTTGCGCGCGGCGGCGTACTCCAGCAGGCCGTCGTCGCCCTCGAAGGCGGCCGAGAGGAAGGACTCGCCGGGCACGAAGAGGACGACGAACTGGCAGGCGTCGGGCAGCGCGCGCCAGTAGGACTTCGCCGAGAGCTGGTCGACGTGGCGGCGCAACTGGTGGGCGTGGCGGCGCAGGTGGGCCTGCTGCTCGTCCTCGTCGACCGCGGAGGTGGCGTCGAAGAACGCCTCGAGGGGCACCTTGGCGTCGACGACCACGCTGCGGCCACCGGCCAGGTGCACCACCAGGTCGGGCCGCAACCGGGCGCCCTCGGCGTCCTCGACGCCGAGCTGCTCGGTGAAGTCGCAGTGGGGAACCATGCCGGCGAGCTCGACGGTGCGGCGCAGGTGCAGCTCGCCCCACCTGCCGCGCACCGCGGGGCGGCGTAGCGCCGTCGCCAGCGCGGCGGTCTCGCGGCGCAGCAGGTCGACCTGGGCGTGCAGCTCGCCCTGGAGCCCGGCGCGGTCGCGCTCGAGCGCGTGCATCTGGGCGCTGAGCCGGTCGAGCCCGGCCTGCACGTCGGGGACGGCGATCTCGGGCGTACGGCGGGCGCGCTGCAGCCCGGCGAGGTAGCCGACCGCCGCCGCGAGGGCGGCGACCACGGCGACCACGACCACCACGACGAGGACCTGGGAGATGCTCATGGGGAGATCGTGGACCCCGGCACCGACAACCCCCCGGCGCCACTCCCAAGACCGGCCCGGCACGGACCGCATCGCCCAATGTCGTCGCGATCGGATACAAAAGGGGCATGCAGCCCCGTCCCTCCCTCCCGGTCCGGCTCCTCCTGCCTGCGCTCGCCCTGGGGGTGTCGTCGGTCCTCGTGGCGTGCAGCAGCGGCGAGGAGACTCCCGATGGCGACCCCGAGCCCAGCCTCGCCACCCCGAGCGGTTCCGGCGAGGCGGTGCCGCTGCCCGAGGGCGAGACGGCGCCGTTGGAGCTGGAGACCTACCGGGTCTGCCTGCCGATCGGGGCGCTGTCGGAGGAGGTCCTCGTGCGCGAGGAGTACCTCGAGCCCACCGAGGACCTCACGATCGAGGCGGTCGAGCCGGTCGGGGCGCAGGGCATCGATTTGGTCGACGCCTGGGTCGCGCCGGCCGAGGGCGACCCCGGCGGGTTCTTCGACACCATGCCGCCGAGCGGGGAGGGGACGGCCCCGGCCTACCGCTGGGCCGACCGGCAGCCCGCCGCCGGCGCCGAGCTGAGCGGCGGGTCGGCCTACCACCTCTTCACCCACCTGCGTCAGGGCGGGTCGGGGGAGATCGGCGGCATCCGCATCCGCTACTCCAGCGGCGGCGAGGACTTCGACGTCGCCACCACGAACCGCTACGTGGTCCGCGGGGGCTGCTGACCGACCGGCCCGCCGGTCAGGTCGTCGCCAGGTCGACGACCACCGGGGCGTGATCGCTGGCCCCCTTGCCGGCGCGCTCCTCGCGGTCGACGAACGCCCCGGTCACGCGGGCGGCGACGGCGGGCGTGCCGAGCAGGAAGTCGATGCGCATCCCCCGGTTGCGCTCGAAGCGTTGCCGGTAGTAGTCCCAGTAGGTGAAGGTGCCGGGCTCGGAGGTGTACGGCCGGGCCAGGTCGGTGTACCCGCTGTTGAGGAAGGCCCGGAACGCCGCCCGCTCGGGCTCGGTCACGTGGGTGCTGGTGCGGAACTGCTCGATGTCGAAGACGTCCTCGTCGAACGGCGCGACGTTCCAGTCCCCGGCGATCACGACCTGCGCGTCGGGGTCGGCGCGCAGCCACGACTCGGCCTGCGCGTGCAGCGCCCCGAGCCAGGCGATCTTGTAGTCCATGTGCGGGTCGCCGACCTTGCGGCCGTTCGGGACGTAGACCGACCACACCCGGACGCCGGCGCAGGTGGCGCCGATGGCACGCGCCTCGGGCACGACCGGGTCGCCGTACCCCGGCATCTGCGGGAACCCCGTCGCGACGTCGGCGAGGCCGACGCGGGAGGCGATCGCGACCCCGTTCCACTGGTTCAACCCGTAGGTCGCCACCTCGTACCCCAGCGCCTGCAGACCCATCGTCGGCCACTGGTCGTCGCGGGCCTTGGTCTCCTGGAGGCAGATGACGTCGATGTCGTGGCGGGTCAGGAACGCCTCGAGCCGGTCGATGCGGGAGCGGACGGAGTTGACGTTCCAGGTGGCGATGCGCACGCGCGTCAGCCTAGGCACCCCCTTCGAGGCGGGGACCGCCGGTAGCGTCGGCACGATGATCGTCACCTTCGACCTGTTCAGCGCCCTGACCGACAGTCGTACGGGCGCGGCACGGGTGCTGGCCGGGCTCGCCGCCG
>JAJUGK010000165.1 GCA_029268205.1 Nocardioidaceae bacterium | reverse complement strand
GACGGCCGAGACCGGGACGATCTCGGCCCAGTCGGTGCCGGTCTCCTCCCCCAGCGCCTGCACCGCGAGCAGCTGTTCGCCGAGCCGGGCCGGGTCGACCTTGTCGGTCTTGGTGACGACCGCGACCTTGGTCGTGCGCCGCACCTTGCCCAGCTCGCCGACCAGGAACCGGTCCCCGGGCCCGATCCGCTCGTCGGCCGGGAAGCACACCACGACGACGTCGACCTCGGCCCAGGTGGTGACCACCAGGTCGTTGAGCCGCTCGCCCAGCAGCGTCCGGGGCCGGTGCAGGCCCGGGGTGTCGACCAGGATCAGCTGCGCGTCGGGGCGGTGGACGATCCCGCGCACGACCGTCCGGGTGGTCTGCGGACGGGAGGAGGTGATCGCGACCTTCGTGCCGACCAGGGCGTTGGTCAGCGTGGACTTGCCGACGTTGGGCCGCCCGACGAAGCAGGCGAAACCCGACCGGTGCTCGCTCACTGCCCGCTCCCCTCGTCGCCGGCCTCCTGGGCCGCGTCGTACCGCGCCCAGATCTCCGCGTCGCTCTCCCCTGCGGCCCTGCCGGCCGCGTAGATCGGGCCCGGATCGACCGGGCGCCGGCGGCCGCCGGGCTTGCGCCAGTAGCCCATCACGTCGTACGCCGCGCTCGGCAGCCGCCGCTCGCGCATGAGGTGCTTGCGGATCGCCCGCATCTGCGAGGACTCCCCGCTCATCCAGAAGTAGCCCTCGCCGTCGGGCCAGTCGATGCCCTCGACCACGGCGGCCAGCCCGCTCTCGGCGGGGCCGGGCGGCGAGGTCCAGGTGACCTCGGCCGATGTCGCGGGGAGCAGGTGCTCGTGGCCCGGGGGCGTCTCCACCCAGACCCGGGTGGGGAGGTCGGTGCGGGTCTCGAGGATCCGCGCGATCGCCGGGAGTGCGGTCAGGTCGCCCACGAGCATCAGCCAGGCGGCGTCCGGCGGCGGGTCGAACGACCCCTTGGCGGGGCCGATGCCGACCACGTCGCCCACGGGGTCGCCGGTCGCCCACCCGGTCACCAGCCCCTCGTCGTGGACCACGACGTCGAGTACGAGCCGTTCGCCGTCCCAGGAGCGGACCGTGTAGTAGCGGCTCTGGAACTGCCCGGGCACCACCAGCGGCACCCATTCGTCGGGGATCCCGGTGGAGGCGAACCCCGCCAGACCGGGGCCGCCGAGCTCGAGGCGCAGCAGGTGCTCGGACAACGAGGTCCGGGCGCGGACCTCCGCGGTCCAGGAGGTGGCGTCGGCTCGGCTGGTCACGGGGGTCCAGGCTAGGGCATGACCCCCGGTCGGGCTCAGCCCCGCCAGTCGGGCCGCAGCGGGAAGTCGGCGCCGCCCCGCTCGTCGGTGCGCACCGCGAGCACGTGGTGGAGCTGGATCTCGTTGCGCTCGAAGGCCAGCCGTGAGGAGGCCATGTAGAGCCCCCACACCCGCGCGGTGCCGATCCCGACCTCCGCGACCGCCTCGTCCCAGTTGTCGACGAGGTTCTGGCACCACCCGGCCAGGGTGCGGGCGTAGTGCTCGCGGATGTTCTCGTGGTGGCGCACCTCGAGCCCGGCGTCCTCGACCTCGGTGACGATGCGCCCCGATCCGGTCAGCTCGCCGTCGGGGAACACGTAGCGGTCGATGAAGGCGCCGGTCGCCGTGGCCTGGTTGGTGGGCCGGGTGATGCAGTGGTTGAGCAACCGCCCGCCCGGGCGCAGCCGCTCGCGCAGGAATCCGAAGTAGGCCGGGTAGTTGCGGACGCCGATGTGCTCGGTGAGACCGATCGAGCTCACCGCGTCGAAGCCGGACTCGGTGACCGAGCGGTAGTCGGCGTGTCGGATCTCGGCGCCCTCGAGCCCCTCGGCGGCGATCGCCTCCTGCGCCCAGGAGGCCTGCGCCGCCGACAGGGTGACCCCGATCGCGCGGACGCCGTACTCCCGTACCGCGTGGCGCACCATGCCGCCCCACCCGCAGCCGACGTCGAGCAGCCGCTGGCCGGGGCGCAACCCGAGCTTCTGGCACACCAGGTCGTACTTCGCGGTCTGGGCCTCCTCCAGGGTGGCCGCCTCGTGCGGGTAGAGCGCACAGGTGTAGGTCATCGACGGCCCGAGGACCATCTCGTAGAACGCGTTGGAGACGTCGTAGTGGTGCTGGATGACCGCGGCGTCGCGGCTGCGCGAGTGCCGCAGGCCCTCGACCGTCCGTCGCCAGCGCGGGAGGTGCTCCTGCGGGGGTGGCGGGGGCGGCAGCAGGTTCGAGATGCCGAGTCCGCGCAGCAGCCGCACCGCCTCGGCGGGGCGCGGACGGCGGAAGCGGAGATTGTTGAGCAGGAACACCATCGCCGGGTAGGGGTCCCCGGGGTGGGCGCCGTGCAGCTCCAGGTCACCGGCGACGTACGCGCGCGCCATCCCCAGGTCGCCGGGTGCGGTCAGCAGGTAGGCCAACCCGCGCTCGGTGGCCAGGTGCAGCCGGATCGGGCAGTCCTCGGGGCCGGTCTCGCTGCCGTCGTAGGCGGTGAAGCGGAAGGGCAGCCCGTGCGGCATCAGCGAGGCGAGTGCGTCGCCGATGCGCAGCGTCGTCGTGTCACGGGTCCGGTCCGGGGTCAGCGTCATCGCCGTCGCACCGCCTTCTCGTAGAGCGTGGAGAACCGTTCGTCAGGGTCGTAGGTCGCCCGCACGGCGTCAAGGGCCGCGGTGCCGTACAGCGCGGCGAACGTGTCGGGGTCGTAGAACGCCTCGGAGTAGAGCGACTTGTGTCCGCCCAGGGCGTGCACCTGCTCCTCGATGGCGCGGTTGACGACCCCGTCGGCCGCGCCCGCACCGACCGGCACCGTGCCCCAGAAGCCGACATTGACGTAGGTCTGCCCCGGTTCGAGGGGGTACGCCGGCCAGGTGCGGCCGCTGCCGGGGCCGTCGGGCTCGCGCAACCGCAGCGGGCACAACCACACCGGCGTCATGCCGACGTGCTCGTCGAACCAGTCGAGGAACGCGGGGAGCCGCTCGACGGTGACCTCGATGTCCTGGACGACCCGCTCGCGGGCGGGACGGTCGCGCGCGCGGTCGATCCGGTCGACGATCCCGAACCGCCGGTCCCAGCCCACCAGCCGGTGGTAGACGTCGCTGCGGCGCCACCGCCGGGGCCAGAGGCGTCGGACGACGGGGTGCTGCACCCCGAAGGCACCCGAGCACCAGAACCAGTCGGTGTCCCAGCGCCACAGGTAGTCCTCGGTGGCCAGCAGGTCGTCGCGGCGCTCGCGGATCGAGCGGTAGTAGATCTGCTGGCCGGCGTAGTCGCTGGTCGGCGTGGCCGGCGGCTCGTCGGTCCAGGTCGCCAGCGTCAGGTAGGCCTCGTCGGGCGCGAACACGGTGCCGTCGACGGCGTCGACCCGGCCGCCGTCGTAGGAACGGTCGAGGCTGATCGCCGCGATCGCCTCGGCGAGCGCGGTGCGATCGGTGAAGCGCACGTGCCGCAGCGCGACGTGCCCCGGCACCGGCTCGAGCTCGATCCGCAGGCGGGTGGCGTAGCCGAGGCTGCCGTAGGAGTTCGGGAAGGCCGCGAACAGCTCCGGCTCGTGTGTCGGGCTGGTCGTCACGACCTCCCCGGACCCCACCAACACATCCATCTCGAGCACCGACTCATGGGGCAGCCCGTTGCGGAACGAGGTGCTCTCGATGCCGAGTCCGGTGACCGCCCCGCCCAGGGTGATGGTGCGCAACTGGGGCACCACGAGCGGCATCAGGCCGTACGGCAGGGTCGCGGCGACCAGCCGCTCGTAGGTGCACATGCCCTGGACGTCGGCCGTGCGCGCGGTCGGGTCGATGGCGATGACGCCGTCGAGACCGCTGACGTCGAGGCCCGGCGTCGTGACCCGGCCGCGGGGCCGGAACAGGTTGGAGGTCCGTTTGGCGAGCCGCACCGGCTCGCCGGCCGGGACGGCGGCGAAGGACTCCCGCAGGCGGCGCACGCCCGCCTCGTGCGCTGTCGCGCCGACCAGTACGTCCGACCGCATGGCGTCAGCTCCCCGTGGTCCCCAGCAGCTCTCCGCGCCGGTCGACGCGGTGGACCGGGACCCCGCTGCCGGCGAACTCCCGGACCGCGGCCAGGTCGGCCGCGTCGATGTCGTCGTCCCCCACCACCACGACCGCCTCGAGCCCGCGGCTGCCGGCCGAGATCGCCATGGCGAGGCAGCCGGCGATCGCACTGACCGCGAGCGAGGGCAGCGCCACCGCCGCGGAGGCGTAGGTGCGGCCCTCGAGGTCGCGCACGGCCGCGCCGGTCGCGCCGGCACGAGCACCGGTGGAGCGGGCGAGGACGACCAGCTTCCGGTCCTCGGCGTCGGTGAGCTCAGGCATGGGTCTCCACGTTCTCCTCGTCGTCCTCGTCGGCGAGCGCCGGATCCAGCACGGTGATCAGCACCGTGCCGACCCGGTTGCGGCGTCCGGTGGGCGCCTCGGCCTCGAAGCGCATGCCGTGCACCTCGACCTCCGAGCCGGGGATCGGGACCCGGCCGAGGTACTTGGCCATCAGCCCGCTCACGGTGTCGACGTCGTCGTCCTCGACGGCGATGCCGCAGAGCTCCTCGAGGTCGTCGACCGGGAAGCGCGAGCTGACCCGGATGGAGCCGCTGGCGAGCTTCTGCACGCCGATCTCGGCCTCGTCGTACTCGTCGGTGATCTCGCCGACGATCTCCTCCAGGACGTCCTCGATGGTGACCAGCCCGGCGGTGCCGCCGTACTCGTCGACCACGACCGCGACGTGCCGGCGGCGTGACTGCATCTCTCGCAGCAGGTCGTCGACCGGCTTGGAGTCGGGGACGTACATCACCGGGCGCATGACGGAGTCCACCTTCTCGGTGGTCTCGGCCTCGTGGTTGTCGAAGACCCGCTTGGTGATGTCCTTGAGGTAGGCGAAGCCGACGATGTCGTCGAGGTTCTCGCCGATCACCGGGATGCGCGAGTAGCCGCTGCGCAGCGCCAGCGACATGGCCTGGCGCAGGGTCTTGGTGCGCTCGATGAAGACCACGTCGGTGCGCGGCACCATGACCTCGCGCACGATCGTGTCGCCGAGCTCGAAGACGGAGTGGATCATCTTGCGCTCGCCGGACTCGATCAGGCTGCTGGCCTCCGCGAGATCGACCAGCTCGCGCAGCTCGGCCTCCGAGGCGAACGGCCCCTCGCTGAAGCCGCGCCCGGGGGTCACCATGTTGCCGATCACGATGAGGAACTGCGGGATCGGCCCGAGCACCGTCGTGATCGCGTGCAGCGGACCCGCGGCCAGCAGCGCGACGCGCTCGGAGTGCTGGCGACCGATCGTCCGCGGGCCCACCCCGACGAGGACGAAGAGGATCAGCAGCATCACCACGACGGTCAGCGCGATCGACCACCACCGGTCGCTGGCCGCGACGTCGGAGGTGTGCCGCACCCGACCGACGACGTCGAGCAGCACGACACCGACGAGCACGATCGCGGTGACCTCGAGGAACATCCGCAGGAACAGCGCGGTGTTGAGGTAGCGGGGCGGGTCCTCGAGCACCCGCAGCACCCGGCCGGCGCCGGCCCGTCCCTCGGACTCCATCTCCTCGGCACGTGCCTTGGAGAACGACGAGAGGGCGGCCTCCACGGCCGAGGTGAGCCCGGCCAGTGCGACCAGGAGACCGGCGACGACGAGTGTCGCCACCTCCCCGGCGTTCACCGGATCTCCTCTCCGCTCCGTACGCCCTGCCACTCCGCGAGCAGCCGGGCCTGCAGGCCGAACATCTCGCGGTGCTCGTC
>JAJUGK010000164.1 GCA_029268205.1 Nocardioidaceae bacterium | reverse complement strand
CGATCTGGCGGCCCGACTGCGTGGCCTGGGGCCGATCAACGCCGCCAGCGACCTGTTGGGTCACGGGTCGCTGGTCGACGACCTGGTCAGCGTCGGCAAGGCATCGCCGGAGCTGCTCGCCGACCCCGTCGTCCGCAACGCGACCAACCTCGCGCTCGGGGCGCAGGGACCCGGTCTGGTACTTGGTGGCTACGAGGTGTACGGCACCATCTCCGGGGTCGTCGACGCGCTCTCGCCGGATGCCGACTACAGCATCTCCTACGGCGACGCCGAGATCCCCGACTACTCGGACGTCGAGTGAGGGGGGCCGGCTGGCGGATCGGTCCGCACCGCGTCGACGTGCCCGTCACCTGGCACGGCGTACCCGTCGGTGCGGACGCCCCCGATGCCTGGCGCGACGACATCGTCGGCGAGGTCGGGGCGGTCGGTGAGGACGCCGCCGCGCTCCGGCACAACCTCGGGCTCGTGCGGACCCGGTTGCGCGATGGCGCGCCCCTGCTCGCCGCGGCGGTGTGGATCCCCGAACCCCGCACCGCGGCCATCGCCGGCGTGATGCGCCTGCACCTGCTCGTCTCCCCCTCGGAGGAGGAGGCCTACACGCTGGAGCGCCGGGAGGCGGAGCTCGCCGAGCCCGAGCCCGCCACCGAGATCGCCCGCCGCGAGCAGGAGCGCACCGAGGTCCCGCTGGGGCCGGCACTGGTCACCCGCGACCTGTTGACCTTCTCCGACGGCGGGTCCGCCCAGGAGCGGATCGAGGTGGCCGTCGTCCCCGACGGTTGCGCCGAGGGGCTGGCCCTCGAGGTGCTCAGCCAGCACCTCTTCGTCGAGGACGAGTTGCTCGCCGACGTGCTGGCGATGGCCGATCGGCTGCAGGCCGGAGCGGCGCGATGACCGCGACGACCGGCTACCGCGACCTGCGGGTGGTGCTGCCGCGCGAGTGGTGGTTCATCCCGCTCGACGACGCCGTGCGCCGCGACGCGGCCATCGCGGGGATCGTCGACCAGCAGTACGCCGGCTTCGACGACCAGCCGTTGGCCAAGGAGGCCGCCCGCAAGGAGATCGGCGCGAACGCCCGGCGGGCGACCGAGCTGGGCGGACGGCGGATGGCCTACTCGCTGATGTCGCTCGCGGGACTCCCGTTCACCGCGACCATGACGATGTACTGGCACGAGCTCGGGTCGCCGTACGGTGCCGACCACCTCGCCGACCTGTACGTCTCGTTCCTCCGGGAGCTCGACGAGGAGGCCGAGGACGCCGAGGCGGCCCTGGCAGACGGCCGGCCGGTGCCGCAGGTGCCCGAGGTGGGGCTGGCCCGGTCGGAGGTCGCCGCCGGTCCGGTGCTGCGCCGCGTCACCGAGGCGACCGGCGGGGACGACATCGGGACCGGTCTGCCGGCGTACGAGGCCGCCGCCACGGTGCCCGTGCTGCTGGCCGAGTACTGGGTGCCGATCCCCGACGGGAGCGGTCTCGCGCAACTGTCGTTCTCGACCGGTCTGGTCACCTGGCGCGACCAGGTCGTGGAGTTCTTCGACGCCGTGGTCGGCACCGCGAGTTGGGTGCAGCGGGAGGACTAGGCTGGGCGGCGTCGTCTGTATCCCTTGCCTGAGGAGCCACACCGATGCCCATCGCCACCCCCGAGGTGTACGCCGAGATGCTCGACCGGGCGAAGCGCGAGTCCTTCGCCTTCCCCGCGATCAACGTGACGTCGTCGCAGACGCTCAACGCTGCGCTCAAGGGGTTCGCCGACGCCGGGAGCGACGGCATCATCCAGATCTCGACCGGTGGTGCGGAGTACCTCTCCGGCCCGACGGTCAAGGACATGGTCACCGGGTCGGCCGCGTTCGCCGCGTACGCCGCCGAGGTCGCCAAGAACTACCCGGTCAACATCGCGCTGCACACCGACCACTGCCCCAAGGAGAAGCTCGACGGCTTCGTCCGGCCGCTGATCGCGTTGTCCGCCGAGCGGGTCAAGCGCGGCGAGGCGCCGCTGTTCCAGTCCCACATGTGGGACGGCTCCGCCGTACCGCTGGAGGAGAACCTGCAGATCGCCGAGGAGCTCCTGGTCGCCTGCACCGAGGCGAAGATCATCCTCGAGATCGAGGTCGGCGTGGTCGGCGGCGAGGAGGACGGCATCGTCGGGGCGATCGACGAGAAGCTCTACACCACCCCCGACGACGCGCTGGCCACCGTCGCCGCGCTCGGCCTGGGTGAGAAGGGCCGCTACATGACCGCCCTGACCTTCGGCAACGTGCACGGCGTCTACAAGCCCGGCAACGTCAAGCTCCGTCCGGAGATCCTCAAGGATGCCCAGCAGGCGATCATCGAGAAGTACGGCGAGGGCTCCGGCTTCGGCCCCGACGCGCTCCCGCTCGACCTGGTCTTCCACGGCGGCTCGGGCTCCAGCGCCGAGGAGATCGCCGCCGCGGTCGACTACGGCGTGGTGAAGATGAACATCGACACCGACACGCAGTACGCCTTCACCCGCCCGGTCGTGGAGCACATGTTCCGCAACTACGACGGGGTGCTGAAGATCGACGGCGAGGTCGGCAACAAGAAGATGTACGACCCCCGCTCCTGGGGCAAGGCCGCCGAGGCCGGCATGGCCGAGCGCATCGTCGAGGCCTGCGAGAACCTCCGCTCGACCGGCCGCTCCGTCAGCGCCTGACGCCCCCGACCCTCGTACTCCCCTACGCCAGCGCTCCCGCGCGAGCCGCGCGACGACGCTGACGTAGGGGAGTAGGCGGCGGGGCGGGTCAGTCGAGCAGGGCCCAGATCGTCACGTCGGTGGCGATGGTGCCGGTCCGGGCCAGCTCCCGCTCGGGGTGCGGGCCGTCCTCGGTCGAGAGCACCACGCGGACGCCGTCGGGCACGGCGACCGGGTCGGGGGCGAGGTTGGTGAGCACCAGCACCTCGCCGAGGGGGGTGCTGCGGCGCATCGCCAGCACGTCGTCGGACCCGAGCGTGGGGTCCCAGCGGAGCTCGCCCTGCCCGAGGCCGAGCTCGCGGCGCAGCCGGATCGCCCTCCGGTAGAGCTCGAGCGTCGACCCCTCGACGCCCTCCTGGCGGTCGACGGCCAGCTCGCCGAACTCCGGCGGCTGCGGCAGCCACGACTCCCCGGTGGGGCTGAAGCCGTACGCCGGGGCGTCGGCGACCCAGGGGATCGGGACCCGGCACCCGTCGCGGCCCACCACCTGGCCGTTGTGCCGGTGGAAGGTCGGGTCCTCCCGGGCCTCGTCGGGCAGGGTCGTGTGCTCGGGCAGCCCGAGCTCCTCGCCCTGGTAGAGGTAGGCCGACCCCGGCAGCGCGAGCATCAGGGCGGTGGCGGCACGCGCGCGGCGCAGTCCGAGCTCCGCGTCGGGCTGCGGGTCGTCGGGCCCGAGTCCGATCCCGACGAACGACCCGGGCTTGCCGGTGCCGAGCCGGCTGGCGTGCCGCACCACGTCGTGGTTGCTGAGCACCCAGGTGGTGGGGGCGCCGACGGCCTCGTTGGCGCTCATCGACCGGTCGACCGCGTCGCGCAGGGCGGGTGCCTCCCAGGCCGCACCGAGGTAGGTGAAGTTGAACGCCTGGTGCATCTCGTCGGGTCGGACGTACATCGCCAGGCGGGAGGGCGGCTCCACCCACGCCTCGGCCACCATCATCCGCGAGCCCGCCGGCTCGTAGGAGTCGAGCACCGTGCGCCACTCGCGGTAGATCTCGTGGACCTCGTCGCGGTCCCACATCGGCGGCGTCGGGCCGTCCTCGGTGGCGCCGGACAGCAGCGCCAGCTCCTCGTCCCAGTCGGGCAGCCCCTCGGCCTTGACCAGGCCGTTGGCCACGTCGACCCGGAACCCGTCCACGCCGCGGTCGAGCCAGAAGCGCAGGACGTCGAGGAACTCCGCGCGCACCTCGGGGTGGTTCCAGTCGAGGTCGGGCTGGCCGGAGTCGAAGAGGTGGAGGTACCACTGTCCGAGCGTCCCGTCGGGCTCGGTCACCCGGGTCCACGCGGGTCCGCCGAAGACGCTCTTCCAGTTGTTGGGCGGCTCGGCCCCGTCGGGGCCGCGGCCGTCGCGGAAGATGTAGCGCTCCCGCTCCGGGCTGCCCGGTCCCGCGGTCAGGGCGGCGCGGAACCACGCGTGCTGGTCGGAGGTGTGGTTGGGCACCAGGTCGACGATGACGCGCAGGCCGAGGGCGTGCGCGCGTTCGATCAGCCGGTCGGCGTCGGCGAGGGTCCCGAACAGCGGGTCGACGTCGCGGTAGTCGGCGACGTCGTACCCGGCGTCGGCCATCGGGGAGGTGTAGAACGGCGAGAGCCACACCGCGTCCACGCCCAAGCCGGCGAGGTGGTCGAGGCGGGCGGTGATGCCCGGCAGGTCGCCGATGCCGTCGCCGTCACCGTCGGCGAACGACCGGGGGTAGACCTGGTAGATCACGGCGTCGCGCCACCAGGTCGTGCTGGCGGGGGACGGGCTCGTCTCGGAACTGCTCGCGGGCGGGGTGCTCATGCCCGTATCGTCCCAAACCGTCCGAGGGCGCATGCCACAGTGGTGCCATGTCCTTCCCTGACCTGATGGCGGGTCCCCCGCCCACCCACCTGCCCGAGGACCCCGCTGCCGCCGAGCTCGCTCGCGGCACCGCGCCGGTCGACGTCGTCCGTGCCCACCCCGAGTCGCCGATCGCCTGGGCGACCCTGGCCGAGCAGGCGCGGGACGACGGCGCCGACGACGTGACGGTCTATGCCTACGCCCGGGTCGGCTACCACCGCAGCCTCGACATGCTGCGCCGCAACGGCTGGAAGGGCCACGGCTCCGTGCCGTGGGAGCACGAGCCCAACCGGGGCTTCCTCCGCGCCCTCGCGCTGCTGACGCAGGCGGCCGGGGCGATCGGCGAGACCGCCGAGGAGGAGCGCTGCCGGGAGTTCCTGCGCGACTCCAGCCAGGCGGCGTACGACGCGCTGCTGGGCTGAGCGCCCCGGCATCGGCAGCACCCGTCAGCGACAGCAGCGGGGCACCGGAACCGTCCCCCGACGCGTTTCCGATGCCCCGCTGCTCATGTCCCGAGAGGTCTTCGAGTCGGGCCGCCCCGGCACGTCCCCCGTGCGACCATCCGGCCGTACCGACCAGCCCACGTCCCCCGTGGCTGCCCCCGTCGGTATCCCCCGTCCGGATCCCCCCGAAGTAGTCCTCCGCGGGGCGGTCCCGATCTCGATGGAGCAGACGTTAGTAGCCCGTTCGGGCCATGTCGTGGCATGTTCCTGCCAACGGCACTATCGTGACACGGTGACCTCCCCGCGTCCGCTGGCCCGCCGTCCCCGCCCCGGCGTATCCGCCGGAACCGCCCACCCGCTGGCGGTCCTGGGCCTCGATGCCGCCACCGAGCAGCTCTACCGCCGGGTTTTGCGCTACTCCGGCCTGCGCGTGCACGAGATGGCCGCCCTGGTCGAGCGCACGCCCGAGGGCCTCGAGCACGACCTGACGCCGCTGCTGGCCGTCGGTCTGGTCCGGGTGGTCCGCAACCGGGTGACCGCAGCGATGCCGCAGGTCGTGCTCAACCGGCTGATCTCCGAGGAGGAGCGGCGACTGGCGACCGTCGGCGAGCAGCTCGAGCAGCTGCGTTCGATGGTCCCGCAGCTGCAGGCCGAGCACTTCGACTCCGTCGGCACGTCCAGCCGGCCCGTGGTCGGCGAGGTCGTGCCGGCCATCGACCTGCCGGGGCTGCACCGCGCCCTGGTCGAGCAGGGGTCGGGCACGCTGCGGTGGCTGCGGCCGATGCCGGCCGACGACGAGGGCCCGGAGCCGGTGCCGCTGG
>JAJUGK010000163.1 GCA_029268205.1 Nocardioidaceae bacterium | reverse complement strand
GGGCGGCCTGCTCGGCCCGGCGAGCCAACCGCGCACGGTGGGCGAGCTGTGCCTGATGGGCGGCCTCCAGCCGCTCGCGCTGTTGAGCGCGGGCGAGTTCTTCGTTGAGCAAATGCATGAGAGTTCTCCTGGTCCTACGGGCGTTCCCGGTCATCGGCTGGGTCATCGGCTGGGTCATGGTCTGGGTACCTCCTCGGGTCGGGTGCGGCGCGGGCTACGCGGCGACGTCGTTCTTGCGCGGACGGCCACGCGGGCGCTTGCGGGGGATCACCACTCCCTGCAGGAACAGCTCTCCGCCCCAGACACCCCACGGCTCGCGGCGCTCGAGCGCCCCGGCGAGGCACTCGGCCCGGACCGGGCAGTCCAGGCACAGTGCCTTCGCCGTCTCGACGTCCGCCGGTGACTCGGCGAACCAGAGCTCCGCGTCGGCCATCCGGCAGGGCAGCTCGCGGGCCGGCTCCCGTGCCTCCCCCGACCCGGCGATCGGTCTGCCGATCGGCGGGGTCAGGACACTGATGGTCATGTGTGTCGCACCTCCTGTGCGTGGGTTTCTCGATGGCGGTCGGGTGGTTCTTGGTCCGAGAAACACGAAGGCCGCGGATCCCGGATCGGGTTCCGCGGCCTGGAGGCGCAACTGGTGATGTCACCAGTCGGGTGGACTCCAGACAGTGGTCCCCGAGGTCGCGTCGGCGATGGCCGGCGCTGCGAAGTGGCGCACGCGGGCGGCAGCGAGATCGCCGCCGGTGGTCCCCTGGGCGTACGCGGGCGCGGACATGCCAAGGGCCGGCGTACCGCCGGTGAGCCAGGTGTTGAACGTGGTCATCTCCGCACCTCCTTCTCGTTCTTCGGGCGCCGGTCTTGCCAGGACCGTGATGCGCGTGGACTCGATGTGCGGAAACTTACTCCACCCCACCGCGTCAGTGCCAACTGATTTTCTGCCCCTTACGCGAAAATTTCTGCCGCGCCCCCGATCAGCCGGTCGCGAGCTTCACCGCGATCGCGATCATCGTCGCGGCGATGACGATCTCGAGCACCTGCCACGCGCGCGGCCGCGCCAGCGCTGGGGCGAGCGCCCGGGCGCCGTACCCCAGACCGGTGAACCACGCGACGCTCGCGGCGACGGCGCCGATGGCGAACCACCACCGGCCGTCGAGACCGGCGGCACCGGCCGCGCTGTAGGTCGCCGCGATCGAGCCGACCAACAGCACGGTGTCGAGGTAGACGTGCGGGTTGAGCCAGGTCAGCGCCGCGGCGCGGGCCAGCACGCTCCGCCGCGACTCCGCTCGCGCGCCGGTCTCCGCGCCCAGCGCGCCCGGCCGCAGCGCCCGGCGCAGCGAGCCGGCGGCGTACCAGAGCAGGAACGCGACCCCCAGCCAACGCACGACGTCGACCAACCACCCCGCGCGGTCGACGACGGCCCCCAACCCACCGACGCCCGCGACGATCAGCACCGCGTCGGAGAGCGCGCACAGCAGCACCACCGCCCCGACGTGGTGACGGGCCAGGCCCTGCCGCAGGACGAAGGCGTTCTGCGCTCCGATCGCGACGATCAGGGAACCGCCGGTGAGGAAGCCGGCGAGCGAGGTGGTCAGGGCGGCGGGCACCGTCGAAACCTAACCGCGGCGCCACGATCAAGCCAGCGAATGTTCCTACAGATCATGAAGCGCTGCTTCATCTGCTGGTTCACTGGGTCCGTGCGCTTCGACCCCCACCACCTGGAGACCCTGCGGGTGATCGCCGACGAGGGCAGCTTCGAGGCCGCCGCGCGCCGGCTCTCCCTCACCCCGAGCGCGGTGAGCCAGCGGATCCGGGCGCTCGAACGCGCCGCCGGCCAGGTGCTCGTACGCCGGACGGCGCCGGCGGCAGTGACCGCGGCCGGCGCTCCCCTGCTCCGCCTGGCCCGACAGCTGCGCCTGCTCGAGGCCGAGGCCGGGGTGCTGCTGCCCGGCGCCCCGGTGACCGAGCTCGCCGTCGCGGTCAACGCCGACTCGCTCGCGACCTGGTTCCACCCCGTGCTCGGGGCGGTGGCGCGACGACCGGCAACCGCGCTGCGGCTGCACGTGGAGGACCAGGCCTACTCCAGCGACCTGCTCCGGCGCGGCGACGTGCAGGCCGCGGTCACCGCCAGCGACGAGCCCGTGCAGGGTTGCTCGGTCGAGCCGCTCGGCACGCTGCGCTACCGGCCGGCGGCGGCGCCGTGGCTGGTCGAGCGGCATCGCACGGGTCGCGGGGTCGACTGGGGCGCGCTGCCGGTGGTGGTGTTCAACGAGAAGGACCGGCTCCAGGACGAGGCGCTGGCCGCCCGCGGCCTGGGCCGCCCCGCGGTGGTCCACCGGGTGCCCAGCTCGGCCGACTTCCTCGAGGCCGTACGCCGCGGGCTCGGCTGGGGCATGGTCCCCGAGCCGCAGCTCGCGGGCGCCGAGGAGACCGGTGATCTGGTACGGCTGCCGGGCAGCACGTGGAGCGGCGTACCCCTGCACTGGCAGCGGTGGCGGCTGGAGAGCCCGGCGCTGGACGACCTCACCGACGCGGTGCGCCGGGCCGCGCGCGCTGCGCTGGCCCGGCGCTGAGACCGGCGTCGGGATCGGGCGGTCAGCCCAGGACGTCCTTGGCGATGATCATCTTCATCACCTCGGAGGTGCCGCCGTAGATCCGGGTGACCCGGTTATCGGCATAGAGCCGGGCGATCGGGTACTCGTTGATGTAGCCGTAGCCACCGTGCAGCTGCAGGCACCGGTCGATGATCCGGTTGGCGGTCTCGGTGCAGAACAGCTTCGCCGAGGCGGCCTCGACCGCCGTGAGCTCGCCGGCGTCGTGGGCCTCGATCGCCCGGTCGACCACGGCCTCGCACGCGTCGAGCTCGGCCTTGCAGGCGGCCAGCTCGAACTTGGTGTTCTGGAACGACGCCACCGGACGGCCGAAGACCTCGCGCTGCTTGGTGTACTCCACCGCGAACCGCAGGGCCGCCGCCGCCTGGGCGTACGCGCCGACCGCGATGCCGAGCCGCTCCTGGGGGAGGTTCTGGCCGAGGTAGGAGAAGCCCATGTTCTCCTCGCCGAGGAGGTCCTCGGCGGGGACGCGGACGTCGGTGAAGGACAGCTCGGCGGTGTCGGAGACCTTGAGGCCGATCTTGTCGAGCTTGCGGCCGACCTCCCAGCCCGGCAGCGAGGTGTCGACGACCAGCAGGGAGATGCCGAAGCGGCGGTCGTCCTCGCGCGGCGGGGCGGTGCGGGCGCACACGATCACCCGGCCGGCGAGCGCGCCGCCGGTGATGAAGGTCTTCGCGCCGTTGAGGATGTAGTGGTCGCCGTCGCGCACCGCGGTGGTGCGCATGCCGGCGAGGTCGGAGCCGGTGCCGGGCTCGGTCATCGCGATGGCGAACATCGTCTCGCCGCTGATGAAGCCGGGCATCCAGCGCTGCTTCTGCTCCTCGGTGCCGAGCTTCATCAGGTAGGGCAGGCAGAGCTCGGTGTGCACGCCGGCGGAGCCGAGGTTGACCCCGGCGCGGCAGGCCTCCTCGGTGAGGATGGCGTTGTATTTGAACGACTCGATGCCGGCCCCGCCGTACTCCTCGGGGACCTCGATGCCGAAGACGCCGAGCTCACCGAGCTTGCGGTAGAGCTCGGTGGGGACCTGGCCGGCCTCGAACCAGTCGGGGTAGTGGGGCACCACCTCGGCCTCGATGAACCGGCGGATGGTCTGGCGGAAGGACTCGTGGTCCTCGTTGTAGAGAGTGCGACGCATGGGCGCCAACCTACTCAGGCCTCCGCGACGATCGCGAGCACCTCGGCGCCGTACTTCTCGATCTTGGACCGCCCCACGCCGTTGATCTTCAACAGCGCGCGCTCGTCGGCGGGCTTCTGCTCCGCGATCGCCTGCAGCGTGAGGTCGGTGAAGACGACGAAAGCCGGCACCTTGTCGGCGCCCGCGCGCTCCACGCGCCACTCCCGCAGCCGCTCGAAGAGCGCCTCGTCGTAGGTGGCCGGGCAGTCCTCACAGCGGCCGACCTTGCGCTCGGCGGTGGTGGTGAGAGCGACCCCGCAGGAGCGACAGGTGGCCAGCCCCTTGCGGCGGGTGCGCTGGCGGCCCGGCGCCCGGTCGGAGCCGACCTCGGGGCGGACCTCGGCCAGGAAGCGCGAGGGCTTGCGCGAGGCCCGGCCGCCGGGCGAGCGCGCCTGCGACCAGGAGACCGTCAGCTGCAGCCGGGCGCGGGTCATCCCGACGTAGAGCAGCCGGCGCTCCTCGGCGATCTGCTCGGGCCCCTCGGCGTAGGTGATCGGCATCGAGCCCTCCTGCATCCCGCACAGGAAGACGCGGTCCCACTCCAGGCCCTTGGCGGCGTGCAGGGTCGCCAGGGTGACGCCCTCGGCGACCGGGGCGTGCTGCTCGGTGGCGCGTCGGTCGAGCTCGTCGACGAAGGCGTCGAGGGTGGCGGCCGGGTCCTGCGCGAACTCCTCGGCCTGGGTGACCAGGGCGTGCAGCGACTCCCAGCGGTCGCGCTTCGCCCCGCGGCCGGTGGGCGCCTGCTCGGTCCACTCCATGCCGGCCAGCACCGCCTTGGTCTCCTCGACCAGCTCGGTCGCGGCCACTGGCTCCCCGCCGCGCGCGCGTCCACGCAGGAGGGTGACGGCCTGGCGGACCTCGGGGCGCTCGAAGAACCGCGCCGCGCCGCGGACGACGTAGGCGATGTTGCGTGCGGCCAGCGCCTCCTCGAACGCCTCGGACTGGGCGTTGATGCGGAACAGGATCGCGATCTCGCGCAACGGCACGCCCTGGCGCTGCAGGGCGAGGATCTCGGCGGCGGTGGACTCGGCCTCGGCGACCTCGTCGGGGTGCTCGGCGTACGCGACGTCGACGCCCGCGGGGCGTTGGGCGACCAGCCGGACGGCTCCCCCGCGCTCGGGGCCGGTGCCGAGGACGGTGTTGGCGGCCTCGACGATCTGGGGCGTGGAGCGGTAGTTGCGCACCAGCTCAACGGTGGTGACGTCGCGGAACCGGCTGCCGAGGTCGCGCAGGTAGTCGGCGCGCGCACCGGCGAAGGAGTAGATGGTCTGCGCGGGATCGCCGACCACGCACAGCTCGTCGCGCCCGCCCAGCCAGAGCTCGAGCAGCGCCCACTGGATGGGGCTGACGTCCTGGAACTCGTCGACGACGAACCATTTGTACTGCCGGCGGACCTGCGCGCCGACCCGCTCGTCCTCCAGCAGCGCCGCGGTGATGAGCAGGACGTCCTCCATGTCCATCCGGCCCTGCCCGCGCTTGACCTCCTCGTAAGCGGCGAACACCCGGGCGACGACGGTCGGCGCGTGGCCGCTGACCTCGCGCTTGCGGGCCTTCGCCGCCCGCTCGTAGTCGTCGGGGCGGACGTTGGAGACCTTGGCCCACTCGATCTCTGCGGCCAGGTCGCGCAGCTCGGCCTGGTCGACGCGCAGCCGCAGGCCGCGGGTGGCCTGGGCGAGCATCCCGAGCTTGGACTCGGTCAGCTGCGGGGGCTCCCCGCCGTAGACATGCGGCCAGAAGTAGCGCAGTTGGCGCAGCGCGGCGGAGTGGAAGGTGCGGGCCTGGACCCCGCCGGCGCCCAACCCGCGCAGCCGGCCCCGCATCTCCCCCGCGGCGCGGGTGGTGAAGGTGACCGCGAGGACCTCGCTGGGCACGTAGACGCCGCTGGCCACGCCGTACGCGATCCGGTGGGTGATGGCGCGGGTCTTGCCGGTGCCGGCACCCGCGAGCACGCGCACCGGCCCGCGCAGGGTCGTCGCGACCGCGCGCTGCTCGGGGTCGAGCCCCTCCAGCAGCGCGTCGGGGGAGGTGCCGGCGGTGGGGTTCAGCGGGGAACAACTCCTCG
>JAJUGK010000162.1 GCA_029268205.1 Nocardioidaceae bacterium | reverse complement strand
CACGGCCGCCACGATCACCAGAACCACCAGCAGGCAGGCGGCGATGATCCCGGAGACGGTACGGCGGGCCATGGGATCACCCTCTCATTGCCCGCCAACACGCCGACCCCCGGTCGCGCTGCCCCGGCCGATCGAGCGGGGTCGGGACGGTCAGGCCGAGCGGCGCCGCGGGTCGAGGGCCTGCCGGCGCGAGGGGCGTACGGCGACGCCGGTGCTGCGGTCGGCCCCGCGGATGGACACCCGCCGCGCGTGCGGCCGGCGAGCCCGACCGCTCAGCGGGCGCTGGACAGCGGCGGCGAACCGGGCATGGTCGGCCTCGGTCCGGGTGACGCCGCGCGCGGCCCGGCGCTCGGCCCACGTGACCCAGCCGGCAGTCAGCACCGTCACGACCACCGGCGGCACGAGCCAGAGCAGGATCTCCACGGCTCCCACGATACGACCGGCGCGCGCGGGCGCTCGTGAGGCGCGACGAGTCGACCCATCGGGGCGCGAGTACCGTGGAGTCATGACCGACAGCGAGGGCAACGAACCCGAGAACCCGTTCAAGGGCACGCCGTTCGAGCAGCTCTTCGGCGGGCTCGCCGGCGGTCCCGGTGGCCAGGGCATGCCGGACCTGTCGGCCCTGATGGGTCAGTTGCAGGCGATGATGACGCCGTTCGACGGTCCGGTGAACTGGGAGCTCGGACGCGACACCGCCCGCAAGACCGTCGCCCAGCACGCCGACCCCTCCCCGAGCAGCCGCGACCGCGACCAGGTCGCCGACGCGCTCCGGCTCGCCGACCACTGGCTCGACGAGACCACCGTCTTCGCCTCCGGGGTGCGCACCACCCCGGCGTGGAGCCGCGCCGAATGGATCGAGCAGACCCTGCCGGTGTGGAAGGTGCTGGTCGAGCCGGTCGCCGAGCACGTCAGCGCCGCGTTGGCCAACGCCATGCCGGAGGAGGCCAAGACGATGGCCGGTCCGCTGCTGGGCATGCTGACCAAGGCAGGCGGCGCGATGTTCGGCGTCCAGGTCGGCCAGGCGCTGGGCGCGCTGGCCCAGGAGGTGCTCAGCGCCTCCGACATCGGCCTGCCGCTCGGCCCCGAGGGCGCCGCCGCGCTGCTGCCCGCCAACGTCGCCGCGTTCGGCGAGGGACTCGACGTCACCGAGGACGACGTACGCCTCTACCTCGCGCTGCGCGAGGCCGCCCACCAGCGGCTCTTCGCCCATGTGCCGTGGCTGCGCAGCCACCTGATCAGCGCCGTGGAGGAGTACGGCCGCGGGGTCTCCCTCGACCTGTCCGGGATCGAGGAGGCCATGCGCGGCATCGACCCGATGAACCCGCAGGCGATGCAGGAGGCGCTCGAGGGCGGGCTGTTCGAGCCGCAGAAGTCGCCGCAGCAGCAGGCCGCGCTGTCGCGCCTCGAGACCACCCTCGCGCTGGTGGAGGGCTGGGTCGACGAGGTCGTCGGCCAGGCCACCGCCGAGCGGATGCCGCACGCCGGCAAGCTGCACGAGGCGATGCGCCGCCGGCGCGCCTCGGGCGGCCCGGCCGAGCAGGCCTTCGGCGCGCTGGTCGGGCTCGAGCTGCGCCCGCGCCGGCTGCGCGACGCCTCTACGCTGTGGGGCTCGCTGCGCACCCGTCAGGGCATCGAGGCCCGCGACGCGGTGTGGACCCACCCCGACCTGCTGCCCACCGCGGCCGACCTCGACGACCCGCTCGGCTTCCGCGAGGACGTCGAGACCCCCACCGAGCTCACCGACGCCGAGTTCGACGCCGAGCTGGCCAAGCTGCTCGACGGCGAGCAGCCCGGGGGCCAGTCCGGTGACGCGTCCGACGACGGGCCCGGGGACGAGTCCTGAGCCTGCACGCCGACGCCCGCACCACCCTCGGCGCGTGGGCGCCCGACGACGCCGCCCAGCAGACGCTGCGGACCCGCTACCTCGACCACCTCACGGCCTACGACGACGCGATGACGCGCGGCTGCTTCCCCGCGCACCTCACCGCCTCCGCCCTGGTGGTCGACGAGCGGGCCGAGCGGGCGCTGCTGACGCTGCACGCCAAGGCGCGGGAGTGGTTCCAGTTCGGCGGGCACTGCGAGGACGCCGACACCACGCTGGCCGGCGCCGCCCTGCGGGAGGCGCGCGAGGAGTCCGGGATCGCCGACCTGCGCCTGCTGCCCGGGCCGGTGCAGCTCGATGCCCACGACGTCGACTTCTGCCACCCGCGCGGCACGGTCGCCCACCTCGACGTGCGCTACGTCGCGGTCGCGCCCACCGCCGCGACGCACGCGGTCAGCGAGGAGTCGCTCGACGTGCGCTGGTGGCCGGTCGACGCGCTGCCGACGCGTGAGCCGGGCCTGATCGACCTGGTCCGCCGGGCGCGGGACCTGGTCGCTCAGTCGGTGTCGGACTCCATGTCGAGGCCGGCGGCGGCCGAGACCCCCTCGAGGTAGCCCCGCGCCCGCTCCGTACGCGGGTAGCGCTCCACCCACGCCCAGAACTCCTTGGTGTGGTTGGGCTCGAGCAGGTGGGCCAACTCGTGCACCAGCACGTAGTCGACGACCCACGCGGGCATCCCCTTCAGCCGCGACGACAGCCGGATCGACCGGTCGGCCGGGGTGCACGAGCCCCACCGGGAGTTCTGGTTGTCGGCCCAGCGGACGCTGTCGGGCACCGCGAGCCCGCCGAGGTAGCGGGTGTTGAGGTCCAGCGCCCGCCGCTTCAGCGCCTCGTCGGAGGGTCGCCGGCGCTTCTCGGACCGCTCGAGCCGCGCGAGCATGGTCGCGACCCACTCCCGCTCCTCGGCCTGGGTGAACCGCGCGGGGATCATCACGATCACCTTGCCGTCCTCGCGGTAGGCACCCACAGTGCGCCGCCGCTTGCGGGAGCGGCGTACCTCCACCACGGGCTCGGCCATGTCGGGACGCTACCGCGCCGCCCAGGCCAACAGGTCCTCCATCGGCCAGGTGTTGACGATCCGTTCGGCCGGTACGCCGAGCTCGACGGCCCGCGCGCACCCGTGGTCGAGGAAGTCCAGCTGCCCCGGCGCGTGCGCGTCGGAGTCGATGGCGAACAGGCAGCCGGCCTCCAGCGCGAGCTCGATCAGCCGGGACGGCGGGTCGCGACGCTCGGGCCGGGAGTTGATCTCCACCGCGACGTCGTGCTCCACGCACGCGGCGAACACCGCCTCGGCGTCGAACTCCGACTCCGGCCGTCCGGTACTGCGCTGCCCCTGGCGCCCGGTGACCATCCGGCCGGTGCAGTGCCCGAGCACGTTGGTGTAGGGGTTGGCGACTGCCGCGAGCATCCGCCGGGTCATCGCCGCCGCCTCCATGCGCAGCTTGGAGTGCACCGAGGCGACTCGGACGTCGAGGCGGGCGAGCATCTCGTCGCTCTGGTCGAGCGAGCCGTCGTCGAGGATGTCGACCTCGATCCCCTTCAGCAGCCGGAAGCCGTCACCGAGGTGGTCGTTGATCGAGTCGATCACCGCGAGCTGGCGGGTCAGCCGCTCCGCCGACAGCCCGTTGGCGACCTTGAGGCGGGGCGAGTGGTCGGTGAGCACCACGTAGTCGTGGCCGAGCTCGACCGCGGTGAAGGTCATCTCCTCGATCGGGGAGCCGCCGTCGGACCAGTCGGAGTGGGTGTGCAGGTCGCCGCGCAGCTGCGCGCGCAGGTCCTCCCCGCCCGGCGCGAGCGGTCCGGCGTCGCGTTCGAGCTTCGCGAGGTAGTCCGGCACCCGGCCGGCGACCGCGTCGGTGATGACCCCGGCGGTCGAGGCGCCGATGCCGGGCAGCTCCTGCAGCGTGCCGGCCTCGGCCCGGCGGCGTACCTCCTCCTCCCCCAGCGGCAGCAGCGTCGCCGCGGCCGACCGGAACGCCTTGACCTTGTAGGTCTCGGCGAGCCGTCGCTCGAGCAGGAACGCGATCCGGCGCAGCGCCGCCACCGGGCCCAGCGGCTCGGTGCCGGACTCGGGCGACTTGTCGGACTCGCGCGCCACGGCTTTCTTTCCTCCACAGGTCCCTCGGACACGTCGTCGCAGGTCAGGGGCCACCCGGCGGTCCCGGCCGCGGTGCGACGTCCTCAGCACCGTACACATGCCCACGGCGCGTCGTCCCCGACCGAGAACGTGTTCTCAACACCTCGCGCCCGGTTGTCCACACGGTTGTCCACAGGCTGCGGATGAGTTCGTGGGACGGCGTTGACCGCAGGGGCGCGGCTCCCCTAGCGTTCACGCCCAGAAGAGGCCCCCGGTCACGGTGGGCGGCGTGGGCAAGGGGAAGGCTCGCGCTGTCGACAGTGGCAGGGGGCCTCTCCTTCGTCCGGCCCCGGATCAGCGGCCGGTGAACCGCGGCGCGCGCTTCTCGCGCACCGCCGCGATGCCCTCGTGCAGGTCGTCGGTCGCCATCGTCACCGGCTGCGCGAGCGCCTCCCACTGCAGCGCGGTCTCCAGGTCGGCGTGCCCGCCCCCGCGCAGCGCGAGCGTGGTGAGCCGCTGCGCGATCGGTGCGGTGGCGGCGATGTCGTGGGCGATCGTGAGCACCTCGTCGAGGAAGCCCTCGCCGGCGAGGACGCGGGAGACCAGACCGAGACGCAGCGCCTCCTCGGCGCCGACGACGCGACCGGTGATGAGCAGCTCGCGTGCCTGCGCGGCGCCCACGGCGTCGGGGAGCAGGAACGTGCCGGCCATGCCCGGGTGCAGACCGAGCTTCACGAACGGCGCGCCGACCTTGGCGGCGGGTGCGGCGTACCGGATGTCGCAGGCCAGCGCCAGGCACAGCCCGGCGCCGATCGCGGGGCCGTTGATCGCGGCGATCGTCGGCACCTCCAGCTTCGTGATCGACAGCCAGGCGCGATAGAAGCCGAGCATCCGGGTGCGCAGCTCGTCGACGGTCGCGTCGGGCTCGGCGGCCAGCCACGCGGTGTCGCCCCCGGAGGTGAACGCGCTCCCGGCGCCGGTGACCACGACGACCCGCAGGTCGGGATCGGCGGCGAGGCCGTCGATGGCGGCCACCCAGGAGGCGGTCATCTCGGTCGACATCGCGTTGCGGCGGTCGGGGTCGTCGAGGGTGATCACCGCGACGCCGGGCGCGGGGCGGTCGAGACGGACGTGGGGCGTGCTCGGGGCGCTCATGGAGCGGAGCGTACGACGCGGACCCGACACGCTGGCGGGAGTGGCGCATCACACACCGCGGGGCCGCCGGTGGCGTAATGTGCGACTCGGTTCGGTCGCGCCGGTGGCCGGATCCCGGCGGGGCTTCCCCCGAAGTCCCCCGCCGCGACGACCAGCCGCCCTCCTCATGGCGGGCGCACGAGACAAGGAGGGCCGTCATGGCGGAGACCTGGAGCGGCGAGTTCTACTGCGTGAAGTGCAAGGAGAAGCGCGAGGCCGAGGGCGAGGTCCGCGTCAACGACAAGGGCACCAAGATGGCCAAGGCCGTCTGCCCGGTCTGCAGCACCAACCTCAACCGGATCCTCGGCAAGGCCTGACCCACCGAGACCTCCGCACGGGCCCCGGACGACGTCCGGGGCCCGTCGTGCGTCCTGCCCCCTCGAGGGAGGCCCGGCTGTGGATGACCGGGGACGCCCCGGCCCGGGTTCTGCCAGCCTGCCGGTCATGGGTACGCCGCTGCTGCGTCCCGGCGCCCGCCTGCTGCGCCGCGACGCCGACCACCTGCAACTGGGCCTCGACCCCGCCCACGCCCTCGTCGTCGCTGACACCCCCGAGCACCGCGGCCTGCTGACCGCCTGGCAGCGCGGCGACCTGCGCGAGCTGCTCCACGACCACCCGCTCGGGCGCCGTCTGCGCGCCGCCGGCTTGGTCGTCGGGTCCGCGCGGCAGTCCGGAGCACCCGGCCGTCGAGCCGGTGATCGGTACGCCGGGGCGGCGCGGCTGTTGCGGCCCACCGAGGACCCGGCCGGCCCCGCGCCGCGGGTG
>JAJUGK010000161.1 GCA_029268205.1 Nocardioidaceae bacterium | reverse complement strand
TGCGTGAGGCGATGGTCCTGCGCGACCCGGTCTGTGTGTTCCCCGGCTGCACCATCTCGGCACGTAGTTCGGATGCGGACCACATCGTCCCCTACATCCCGCTCGACGAGGGCGGACCACCCGGCCAGACGTGCCTGGCGAACCTCGCTCCGCTGTGCCGCTCCCACCACCGCCTCAAGACCCACCGCGGCTGGGACTACCGGCGCCGCGCCGATGGGACCTATGCCTGGACCGACCGATGGGGACGACCCGTCCAAGACGACCGAGAACCCGACCCGCCGACCGTGGCATCACGGATCGAGTTCCACCTGCACGACTTCCTGATCGAGTACGCCGGCGACGGCCCCGACCCACCCACCTGACCACCGCGCCCCGGCGCCCGCGGTCTCGACGTCGCTCGACCAACACCCCGCGGGCGTACCGGCATGCCCGGACGGATCAGGCTCGACCCAGACGCTGGACGAGCGTGCGGATGTCGTCCGGCACCGGCGCGTCACCGCACTCGGGTGCAGGGATCGCAGCATCTGCGACGAGGCGCAGCGGGATGTGCCCACCCCACGTGCCGGCCTCGACGTCCGCGGGCTCGTCGCCGGGTCCACCGGCGCGGATCTTCACCGACGCTTCGTGCAGCGCGAGGGCGAGGACGACCGTGGCAGCCAGCTCCTTGCGGGTGTGGGGACGCAGCGTCGCGGCACGACCAGGAACGACCTGATCGACGATGAGGTCGAGGGCACGAGCTCGCTCGATCTCCTCGGTCACCACCCGCGGGCGGCCGATGACGACGGCGGAGCGATAGTTCATCGAATGGTGGAACGCCGAGCGAGCAGCCACGATCCCGTCGAGCAGTGTCACGGTGACACAGATCGTCCGGTCCAGCGCGGCGACGAGGGACCGCGCGGCGACGGAACCGTGGAGATAGAGGGTGCCGCCCTCGTCGGGACCGTCGGGGTCGGCCGCACAGACGGTCGGGAGGACGACGGGATGCGCATCGTCGCCCTCACCGACCACGACGCCGAGGTGGCACACCTTCGCCTCGGCCAGCAGGTCGTGCAACGCCCGGCGATCCTCGACGGCGCGGATGCGACCTCGGCGTACGGTCGTGCGGTCGGTAGGGCTGAGCGGTCCGGTCACGGGCCAACCCTGTCGGCAACCCGGCGCCGTGTCACTCGGTTTCCGCCGCCGCCTCCCAGGCAGCCCGCTCCCGCGCGATCTTGTCGCCCAGGAGGACCGCACCGGCCCACAGGGAGGCGAAGATGACGCCGAGGGCGAGCATCGTCAGCACGACCACGCCGAGTGCGATCGAGACGACCTGGATCGCCCAGCCCAGCGCGTAGCCCCAGCGTCGACCGAGCATCCCGGCGGTCAGGATGCACAGCACGCACAGTCCGAGCCCGATGCTCAGGGCCAGCGGGGTGGAGACGTCCTCGACCGAGATCATCACCGGGGTGGTCAGGCCGAGCACGACGGCCTGCAGGGCCAGGATCGCCGCGGCCATCGCCCGCTTCGGGTCACGCATCGCGACCCCTCTCGGTGCGCCGCAGCATCGCCCGCGCCTCCCCCACCGTGATGACCGACCCGGTCACCAGGACTCCCCCGGACCCGACGGACTCGCCGATGGCGGTGCCGGTCTCCGACAGCGTGGCCGCCCGATCGATCGCGGACGCCAGGTCGGGTTCGACGTCGACCCGGTCGATGCCGAAGATGCCGCGTGCGGTCTCGGCCAGCTCCTCGGCCGGCATCGAGCGCGCGGTGGAGTTCTGGGTGCAGACCACGTGGTGCACGACCGGCTGCAGCTCCTCGAGCACACCGGAGGCGTCCTTGTCGCCCATCACGCCGACGACCCCGACGAGCGGGTGGAAGGTGAAGGCGTCCTCGAGGGCCGTCGCGAGCGCGCGGGCGCCGTGCGGGTTGTGGGCGGCGTCGAGCAGGATGGTCGGGCTCCGGCGCACCACCTCCAGCCGCCCGGGCGAGGTGAACTCCGCGAAGGCCTGCTCGATCGCGTCGCCGGCGATCGCCTCGCCGCCGGCGAACGCCTCGACCGCGGCCAGGGCGAGCGCGGCGTTCTCGGCCTGGTGCGCGCCGAACAACGGCAGGAACAGCTCGTCGTACGTGGCGCGCAGCCCGGCGACCCGGATCAGCTGGCCACCGTGCGCGATCGCGTGCTTCTCGAGCCCGAAGTCCCGACCCGCCACCAGAAGGGTGGCTCCGACCTCCTGCACCCGGTCGACCAGCACGTCCAGCACTTCGGGAGCCTGGGCCGCGCTGACGACCACGGTGCCGGCCTTGATGACGCCGGCCTTCTCGACCGCGATGTCGGCAGGCCGCTCCCCGAGGTAGCGCGCGTGGTCGACGTCGATCGGGGTGATGACCGCCACCCGGGCGTCGGCGACGTTGGTGGCGTCCCACGACCCGCCCATGCCGACCTCGACGATGGCCGCGTCGACCGGCGCGTCGGCGAAGGCGGCGTAGGCCATTCCCACGACCGTCTCGAAGAAGCTCAACGGGTGGGACTCGGACTCGTCCACGAGGTGGGTGTAGGGCGCGACGTCGTTGAACACCTCGACGAACCGCTCCGGGCTCAACGGCTCACCGTCGAGCGAGATCCGCTCGGTGATCGACTCCAGGTGCGGGCTGGTGAACCGCCCGGTGCGCAGCCCCAGCCCCCGCAGCAGCGTGTCGATCATCCGGCTCGTGCTGGTCTTGCCGTTGGTCCCGGTCAGGTGGATGAGCGGTGCGGCGAACTGCGGATCGCCGAGCAGTTCGACGAAGGCCTGGATCCGGTCCAGCGACGGCTCGAGCCGGGTCTCGGGCCATCGGGACAGCAGGGCGTCCTCAGCCTCGGCGAGGGTCGCGGCCGGGCGCGCGTGGGAGGTGTCCATGACGGGACGAGTCTAGGTGCCCGTGCGCGCGGGCCCGACGCGGCGACGGGCCGGTGTCCGCCGTAACATTCGCCCCATGACCGAGAGCCCTGGCACGCCCCCGACCACGACGACCCCGGACGCCCCGGCCGTCGTCGTACCGGACAAGCCTGCCCTCGAGGGCCTCGAGGCGACCTGGTCGCAGCGCTGGAAGGAGCAGGACACCTACGCCTTCGACCGCACCCAGCCGCGGGCGAACGTCTTCTCCATCGACACCCCTCCCCCGACGGTGTCGGGTTCGCTGCACGTCGGTCACGTCTTCTCCTACACCCACACCGACCTGCTCGCGCGCTACCAGCGCATGCGGGGCAAGGCCGTCTTCTACCCGATGGGTTGGGACGACAACGGCCTGCCGACCGAGCGCCGCGTGCAGAACTACTTCGGCGTGCGCTGCGACCCCTCGCTGCCCTACGACCCCGACTTCACCCCTCCGGAGAAGCCGGACGCCAAGCGGCAGATCCCGATCAGCCGCCCCAACTTCGTCGAGCTGTGCGAGCAACTGGTCGAGCAGGACGAGCAGGTCTTCGAGGACCTCTGGCGCACCCTGGGCCTCTCGGTCGACTGGAGCCACACCTACACGACCATCGGGCCGGACGCGCAGACCGTGTCGCAGCGCGCGTTCCTGCGCAACTTCGCCCGCGGCGAGGCCTACCTGCAGGAGGCCCCCACCCTGTGGGACGTCACCTTCCAGACGGCCGTCGCCCAGGCCGAGCTCGAGGCCCGCGAGTACGCCGGCGCCTACCACCGCGTCGCCTTCCACAGCGCCGACGGCCCGGTCCACATCGAGACGACCCGACCGGAGCTGATCGCCTCGGTCGTCGCGCTCATCGCCCACCCCGACGACGAGCGCTACCAGTCGCTGTTCGGCACCACGGTGACCTCCCCGATCTTCGGCGTCGAGATCCCGGTCCTCGCCCACCCCGCCGCCGAGCCCGACAAGGGTGCGGGCATCGCGATGTGCTGCACCTTCGGCGACCTCACCGACGTCCAGTGGTGGCGCGAGCTCCGGCTGCCGGTGCGCACGGTCATCGGCCGTGACGGACGGTTCACCCGGGAGACGCCGGCCTGGCTGGCCGCGGAGCCCGCGGCCGCGGCGTACGCCGACCTGGCGGGCAAGACCGTCTTCAGCGCGCGCGAGGCGATGGTCGCCAAGCTGCGTGAGAGCGGCGACCTGGTCGGGGACCCGAGCCCGACGCAGCGGATGACGAACTTCTACGAGAAGGGCGACAAGCCGCTCGAGATCGTCGCCACCCGCCAGTGGTACCTCCGCAACGGCGGGCGCGACACCGACCTGCGTGATGAGCTCATCGCCCGCGGCTCGGAGATCAGCTGGATCCCCGCCCACATGAAGCACCGCTACGAGAACTGGGTCGGCGGCCTCAACGGCGACTGGCTGATCTCGCGCCAGCGGTTCTTCGGCATCCCCTTCCCGGTGTGGTACCCGCTCGACGACGAGGGCGAGCCCGACTACGAGCACCCGCTGCTGCCCACCGAGGCCGAGCTCCCCGTCGACCCCTCGACCCAGGCGCCCCGCGGGTACGACGAGTCCCAGCGCGGTGAGCCCGGCGGCTTCGTCGGCGACCCCGACGTGATGGACACCTGGGCCACCTCCTCGCTCACCCCGCAGCTCGTCTGCGGCTGGGAGCGCGACGAGGACCTCTTCGGCCGCACGTTCCCGATGGACCTGCGCCCGCAGGCACACGACATCATCCGCACCTGGCTGTTCTCGAGCGTGGTGCGCGCCCACCACGAGAACGGCGTCGTCCCGTGGTCGCATGCCGCGATCTCCGGCTTCGTCGTCGACCCGGACCGCAAGAAGATGTCGAAGTCCAAGGGCAACGTCGTCGTGCCGACCGAGATCCTGGAGAAGTACGGCGCCGACGCCGTCCGGTGGCGCGCCGCGATGGCCCGCCCGGGCTTGGACTCGCCCTTCGACGAGACCCAGATGAAGGTCGGCCGGCGGCTGGCGATGAAGGTGCTCAATGCCTCGAAGTTCGTCCTCGGCGGCGTCGGGGCGTCCGCAACCAGCCCCGCTGCGGTCACCCAACCGGTCGACCTGGCGATGCTCGGCGCGCTGAGCCGGGTCATCGAGAGCGCCACGGACTCCTTCGAGGCCTTCGACTACACCGGGGCCCTCGAGGTCACCGAGAAGTTCTTCTGGGAGTTCTGCGACGACTACCTCGAGCTGGTCAAGCAGCGCGCGTACGGCGAGGCCGGTGCCGACGGTGCGGCCTCGGCGAAGGCCGCGCTGGCCATCGCGCTGCACGTGCTGCTGCGCCTGCTCGCGCCGTTCCTGCCGTACGTGACCGAGGAGGTCTGGTCCTGGTGGCAGGAGGGTTCGGTGCACCGCGCGGCCTGGCCGGTGCAGGCCGACCTCGGCGCGGCCGCGGCCAGCAGCCCGGACCTGATCGATGCCGTCGCCGCGACCCTGCACGGGCTGCGGGGCGCGAAGTCGCAGGCCAAGGTCTCGATGCGGACGCCGCTGGCCTCGGCCGAGGTGCGCGGGCCCGCCGCGGTCGTGGCCCAGGCCGAGCAGGCCGCCGACGACCTGCGGGCCGTGGGCCGGGTCGAGGGACCGGTGACCTTCACCGCGACCGACGACGAGGAGATCACCGTCGCCGCCGTCGTGGCGGAGTCCGCCGAGGGCTGAGCGGCTAGTCCGCGGACGGATCCGACGACGCGCTCCCCGATGCCGTCGGGTCGTCGTCCGGGGTGGGGTCCGGCGACGCCTCCGGCGTGGTCGGCTCCGTCGGCGACGGCGCCGGGGTCTCGTCGGGGGTCGGGCTCGGCGTGACCGCGGGGTCCTCGTCCGGGGTCGGCGTCGGGGTGGGGGTCGGCGTGGGCGGCCGGGACGGCCGCGGCCGCGTGGCGACGCCCTCGCTGCCGGGCAACCGGCCCACCTCGCCGAGGCGCCCGGGCAGGGCGAGCTCGGGCGGACCGCCGAGGTCGGCCCGGGGGGCCCCGCCGAACGGGTTGCCGCTGAGGTGGTCGGGCACCGTGATGATCACCGGGCCGGGGGGCGCCGTCGGCCCGGCTGGCGGCACTGCCGAGGGGTTCGCTGGCGTCGGCTC
>JAJUGK010000160.1 GCA_029268205.1 Nocardioidaceae bacterium | reverse complement strand
GGGGGGGCGTCGGCCTCGGATGTCCGCCTGGCGTGGGTGGGGGGGTGGGGGGGGGGGGGGTCCGCGGGGCGGGGGGCGCGCCGGTGGGCCCCGTAACGGTGGGCTGGGTTTTTGGTGGGGCCCGCCGGGGCCGCACCTCCCCATCACCACGTCCTGTTCCTGACCCGCGAATCCTGACGAGAGGTCGACCGTGTCGGCACCCGCACCGGTCCGCCGCGACCGCTGGCGACGGCGGTTCGGCGAGGCCTGGGACCGGCGCCGTACGACCCGCAGCGAGCGCGGCGTCGGCTGGCGGCTCGCCGTCCCCGCGGTGTTCGCCGCCGCCGGTGCGTTGGCGGTGACCAGTGCGATCAGCGCCGACGGCACCGACCTGCGACCGGAGCGGTACGGCGACCTCGGCTCCCTCGCCCGACAGCAGACCCGCCAGGTGCAGGCGCTGCAGGAGCGCGCGACGAAGCTGCGGGCCGAGGTCGAGCGGCTGACCGAGGCGATCGACGACAGCCGGCTCGACGAGCTCGAGGAGCAGATCGACCTGCTGCGCGGTCCGGCCGGGCTGCTCCCGGTCGAGGGGCCCGGGGTGACGGTGACCCTCGACGACGCGCCGTCCTCGGCCCGCGACCTGGTCGACGGGGAGTCGGTGACCCTCGACGACCTGGTGATCCACCAGCAGGACATCCAGGCGGTGGTCAACGCGCTGTGGGAGGGCGGTGCCGAGGCGATGACCATCCAGGGTCAGCGGATCGTGTCGACCACCGGCATCAAGTGCGTCGGCAACGTGGTCATCCTGCACGGCATCCAGTACGCCCCGCCGTACGAGATCTCCGCGATCGGCGACACCGAGGCGCTGCTGGGCAGCCTCAGCACCAACCCCTATATCGCGACCTACCGGCAGTACGTCGAGCGCTACCAACTCGGCTACGGCGTCGCCGTCGACGGCAACCTGCAGATGCCGGCCTATGAGGGCAGCACCGAGCTCGGGTACGCCCGCCCCGCCGGTGGTCGCCGCGCGGTCGCCGACGAGGACCTGTAGCCGCTCGGAGCGCGCAACCGATCGGGACCGGCGATCAGCCCTCCCCGTCGTCCTCGGGCGGGGTCGTCGGGTCGGTGGGCAGGTCGGTCGGGTCGTCGGTCGGCTCCGGCTCGGGGTCGGGCTCCGGGGGCTGGTAGTTCGAGACCACGATGGTGATCTGCTGGTCCGAGCGGGTCGGTTCCCCGCCCTTCGGGCTCTGGCGCAGCACCGTGCCGATCTCGTCCTCGGGCACCTCGCTGGAGTCGTAGGTGACCACGACGGTCTCGAAGCCGGCCTCCTTGAGGATGCGCTTGGCGTCCTCCTCGGTACGCCCGGTGACGTCGGGCAGCTCGTTGGGACCGGTGGAGACGTAGACGACCACCTCGGAGTCGAACTCCACCTGGGTGCCGGCCTCGGGTTCGGAGCGGAACACCGTGCCGGCATCCGCGTCGTTGGTCTCGCGGCGCACGTCGATCTGCAGGCCGGCGCCGTCGACCGCGGCCCTCGCCTGGTCCTCGGTGAGCCCGAAGAGGTTCGGGACCACGACGTCGGCCGGGCCCGCGGAGACGACCAGGTCGACCGTGGTCTCCAACGGCACCGCCTCGCCGCCCTCCGGGTTCTGGCTGATGACCTCGCCGGCCGGGACCTCGGTGGAGTTCTGGCGCTCGACGTCGCCGAGGACGATCCCCTCGGTCTGGCGGATCTCCCGCTTCGCGGCCCGCTCGCTCAAGCCGGTCACGTCCGGCACGGTGACGGTGTCGGGCTCGTTGTCCATCAACCGCGGGATGAAGACCGCGGCGAGGACGGCGAGCACCAGCAGGACGACCCCGAGCACCACCCAGGGCCACTTCTTGCGCCCCTCCTCCTCGGCGGCGGGCAGTGCGGTCATCGTCCCGGAGCTGGTGTTGGTCATCCCCGGGACCGCACCGGCCGGCAGCACGCTGGTCGCGTCCTCGACCGGCGCCGGCGGCGGGGTCGCCTGGACCGGGAGCCCGGCGAGGTAGCGGTCGATGTCGGCCTTCATCGCCGCGGCGCTCTGGTAGCGGTCCTCGACCCGCTTGGCCAGCGCCTTCATGACGATCGCGTCGATCTCGGGCGTCAGGTCCTCGTCGTGGGCCGACGGCGGGGTCGGCTGCTCGCGCACGTGCTGGTAGGCCACGGCGACCGGGCTGTCGCCGACGAACGGCGGCCGGCCGGTGAGCAGCTCGTAGAGCAGGCAGCCGGTGGAGTAGACGTCGGAGCGCGAGTCGACGGTCTCCCCGCGTGCCTGCTCGGGCGAGAGGTACTGCGCCGTCCCGACCACCGCGGCGGTCTGGGTCATGGTCGACGAGGCGTCGGAGATCGCCCGGGCGATGCCGAAGTCCATCACCTTGACGTCGCCGGCGGGGGTGAGCATGACGTTGCCGGGCTTGATATCGCGGTGGATGATCCCGGCCCGGTGGCTGTAGTCCAGCGCCGAGAGCACGCCGGAGGTGATCTCCAGGGCCCGCTCGGGGAGGATCTTGCGGCCCTCGCGCAGGATGTCGCGCAGCGTACGGCCGGCGACGTACTCCATCACGATGTAGGGCTGCGCGACGTCGGTGCCGTCGGTCGACAGCTCCTCGCCGGTGTCGTAGACAGCGACGATCGCGGGGTGGTTCAGCGACGCGGCCGACTGCGCCTCACGGCGGAAGCGGGCCTGGAAGGTCTGGTCGCTCGCGAGGTCGGTGCGCAGTCGCTTGACGGCGACCACCCGACCGAGGCGGATGTCGTTGCCCTTGCGCACCTCGGCCATGCCACCGCGGCCGAGGAGCTCGCCGAGCTCGTAGCGTCCGCCGACGCGGTGGCCCCCGTTGCTGCCGCCGTTGCCGTTGCCTGCGTCGTGGCTCATCCGCCGTGCCTGCCTTCTGCGTCGGGTTCTGCGTCGAGGAGTTCTGCGTCGGGTTGGGTGTCGGGTTGGGTGTCGGGTGCTGCGCCGCGGTGTCTGGGCGCGCGGGCGCGGGTGGGCGTCGTCATCGCAGCACCGCCTCCATGACCGCCTTCGCGATCGGGGCCGCCAACCGGCCCCCGGCGATGTCGGTGCGCGCGACGCCGGCGTCCTCGATCATCACCGCGACCGCGACCTTCGGGTCGTTGGCCGGGGCGAAGGAGACGAACCACGCCAGCGGGTTCTGGTCGTCGCCGCGCTGGGCCGTACCGGTCTTGCCGGCGACCGCGACGCCGGGGATCTGCGCCGGCGTACCGGTGCCGGAGTCGACGGTCGCGACCATCATCTGGGTCAGCGCGCGGGCGTTGGCCGGGCTCATCGCGTCGCTGCGCAGCGCCTCCGGCTCGGTCTTGTCGAGCACCTCCAGGTCGGGCGAGGTGACCTCGTCGACCAGGTAGGGCTTCATCACGGTGCCCCCGTTGGCGATGCCGGCCGCGACCATCGCGATCTGCAGCGGGCTGGTCTGCACGCTCTGCTGGCCGATGGCGGCGTACGCGATCAGCGGACCGTCGGTGTTGCCCTCGCCGGTCGGGAACTGGCTCGCGGCGACTGCCGGCAGGTCGCTCATCGGGCGCTCGCCGAAGCCGAACGCCTCGGCCTGCTCGGCGATCACCTCGGGTCCGAGCTCGACGCCCAGGGCGCCGAAGGACACGTTGCACGAGACCTGGAGCGCGCGGGAGAGGGTGATCCGGTCGCCGCCGCAGTTGCCGCCGCCGTCGTTGGGCAACGTGCGGTCGGTCTGCGGCAGCTCGAGCCGATAGCCGCCGGGCACGGTGGAGTCGGGGTCGTAGCCGTTGTCCAGCGCCGCCGCCGCGGTGATGAGCTTGAAGGTCGACCCGGGCGGGAAGAGCTCCTGCGCCGCGCGGTTGGCCGTCGGCTTGGCGGGGTTGTCGCTGAGGCGCTCCCAGGCCCGCTGCACGGAGCGGAAGTCGTGCGAGGCGAGCCGGTTGGGGTCGTACGACGGGGAGGTCGCCATCGCCAGGATCTTGCCCGTCGACGGCTCAAGCGCCACGACCGCACCCTTGGCGTCCCCGCCGAGCGCGGCCAGGCCGTCCCAGGCGGCGTTCTGCGCGGCGGGCCGGATGGTCAGGCTGACACTGCCGCCCGCGGGCTGCTGGTTGCCGAGCATGTCGATGACCCGGTTGACGAACAGTCGCGAGTCGGACCCCGAGAGGATCTCGTTCTGGGTCTGCTCGATCCCCGAGCGCCCGTAGATGTAGGAGTAGTAGCCCGTGATCGGGGCGTACTTGTGCGGCTGGGGGTAGACGCGCTGGTACTCGTACTCGTTGTCGGTGGGCCGGCTCTCGGCGATCGACCGGCCGTTGACCAGGATCGCGCCGCGCTCGCGGGAGAACTCCGCGTCGCGCACGCGCTTGTTGTCGGCGCGGGTGTTGAGGTCGTCGGCCTGCCAGAACTGCAGGTAGGTCGCGTTCAGCAGCAGCGCGAGGAAGAGCACCACGCACGCGACGGCCATGCGCCGGATCGGCTGGTTCATCGGATCCTCACCACCTGGGTGGCGTCCTCGTCGGCGTCGGGAGCGGTGAAGTCCGGCAGCGGCCGTCGCGCCTGGTCGGAGATGCGCAGCAGGAGCGCGACGATCACCCAGTTCGCGACCAGCGAGGACCCGCCGTAGGAGAGGAACGGCGTGGTGAGACCGGTGAGCGGGATCAGCTTGGTGACGCCGCCGATGATGACGAACACCTGCAGCGCCAGCACCAGTGCGAGACCGCTGGCGACCAGCTTGCCGAACGCGTCACGGCACACGAGCGCCGCGCGCAGACCGCGCTCGACCATCAGGGCGTAGAGCAGGATGATCGCGATGATGCCGGTGAGGCCGAGCTCCTCGCCCAGGGCGGCGACGATGAAGTCCGACTCGCGCACCGGGGTCTGCATGGGGTCACCCAGCCCCCAGCCGCGGCCGACCAGGCCGCCCCACGCCATGCCGTACATCGCCTGGATGATCTGGTAGCCGGAGTCGTAGTCGAACGGGTCGAGCCATACGAGTACGCGGGTGCGGACGTGGCCGAAGAGCTGGTAGGCCATCGCCGCGCCGGCGAGGAAGAGCACGCCGCCGACGACGATCCAGCCCGGCCGCTCGGTGGCGATGTAGAGCATCACCAGGAACAGCCCGAAGAACAGCAGGCTGGAGCCGAGGTCGCGCTGGAAGACCAGGATCCCGAGGCTGATCAGCCACATGCCGAGGATCGGGCCGAGGTCGCGTCCGCGCGGTAGGTCGATGAACAGCAGCCGCCGGCCGGCCAGCGCGAGCGCGTCGCGGTGGAGCACCAGGTAGCCGGCGAAGGCGATCACCAGCAGGACCTTGGCGATCTCGCCCGGCTGCAGGCTGAACCCGGCGACGCTGATCCAGATGCGCGCGCCGCGGATCTCGGTGCCGATGCCGGGCACCAGCGGGAGCAGCAGCAGGACGATCGCGGCCAGGCCGCTGGTGTAGGTGAACGACTGCAGCCGGCGGTGGTCGCCCAGCCCGATCAGCACCACGACGAAGAGCACGACGCCGACGCTCATCCAGGTCAGCTGCTGGGCGGCGAGCGTGCCGCCGTTGGCCTGGTCGATGCGGTAGATCATCGCCAGCCCGAGGCCGTTCAGCGCGCTGACGATCGGCAGCAGGACGGGGTCGGCGTACGGCGCGGTGCGGCGGATGACGACGTGGCAGGCCAGCACCAGGGCGGCCAGCCAGCCGCCGTACCCGACGATGTCGGCCGGCACCTCGCCCTCCATGCCCAGGCCCACCGCGGCGTACCCGCCGACGCCGACGGCGAGGCTCAGCAGGAGCAGGACCAGCTCGGCGCCGCGGCGGCGACGGTGGATGAAGCCGGTGCGGTTGCCGGCGCGGGTGACGGCCGGGATGCTCACGGCGCCTCCTCTCCGCACGGGTCGCCGGGGGTCGCGGTCGGCGGTGCGGTGCTGGTGGAGGCGGTGGGCGAGGCGGTGGGCGAACCGGTGGGTGCGGGCGCCGAGGTCGGACCGGGCGCGGGGGTACGGCCGCCGCCGGTG
>JAJUGK010000159.1 GCA_029268205.1 Nocardioidaceae bacterium | reverse complement strand
GAGGCCGGCGGGCAGGTGCAGGAGTTCAAGGCGATGGTCAAGGCGATGCACGACGAGGGCATCGAGGTGATCCTCGACGTGGTCTACAACCACACCGCCGAGGGCAACCACCTCGGGCCCACGCTGAGCTTCAAGGGCATCGACAACCCGGCGTACTACCGGCTGGTCGAGGACGAGCCTGAGTACTACATGGACTACACCGGCACCGGCAACACGCTCAACGTCCGGCACCCGCACTCGCTGCAGCTGATCATGGACTCCCTGCGCTACTGGGTCACCGAGATGCACGTCGACGGCTTCCGCTTCGACCTGGCCTCCACGCTGGCGCGCGAGTTCTACGACGTCGACCGGCTCTCGACGTTCTTCGAGCTCGTGCAGCAGGACCCGGTCGTCAGCCAGGTCAAGCTCATCGCCGAGCCGTGGGACGTCGGCCCCGGCGGCTACCAGGTCGGTGGGTTCCCGCCGCAGTGGACGGAGTGGAACGGCGCTTACCGCGACACCGTGCGCGACTTCTGGCGCGGCGAGCCGGCGCTCGGCGAGTTCGCCACCCGCGTGGCCGGGTCGTCCGATCTCTACGAGCACACCGGCCGGCGGCCGGTCGCGAGCATCAACTTCGTCACCGCCCACGACGGGTTCACCCTCGCCGACCTGGTCTCCTACGACGAGAAGCACAACGAGGCCAACGGCGAGGACTCCCAGGACGGCGAGAGCCACAACCGGTCGTGGAACCACGGCGCGGAGGGCCCCACCGACGACCCGGAGATCCTCCGGTCCCGCGCCCGCTCGCAGCGCAACTTCATCACCACGCTCCTGCTCAGCCAGGGCGTGCCGATGCTGCTGCACGGCGACGAGCTCGGGCGTACGCAGCAGGGCAACAACAACACCTACGCCCAGGACAACGAGCTGAGCTGGGTCGACTGGGAGGCCGCCGACGAGCCGCTCATCGAGTTCACCGCGGCCGTCTCCCGGTTGCGCGCCGAGCACCCGACCTTCCGCCGGCGGCGTTTCCTCACCGAGAACTCGCTGACCTGGCTCCGGCTCGACGGCGCCGAGATGACCGACGGCGACTGGGAGACCGACGCGAAGGCCATCGGCGCCTACCTCGACGGCGATCGGATCGGCGGCCGGGACCCGCGCTGCGAGCGGGTCGTCGACGACGACTTCCTGCTCTACTTCAACGCCAACGGCGCGACCGAGGCGACGCTGCCGAAGGACCTCGCCCCCCGCTGGGACGTCGTCGTCGACACCGGCGGCAGCGCCGAGGAGTCCTACGCCGCGGGCGACCGGCTGTCGCTGGCCGAGCGCAGCCTGGTGGTACTGCGTGAGCACCGCGGCGCGGAGGAGGTCGCCGACGGCTCCGTCGAGGCGTCGATCGAGGCACGGGCCGCCCGGGAGGAGCAGTGACGGCTCGCCCCGAGCGCGCCCCGCGCGTGCCCGTCAGCACCTACCGGATGCAGGTCAACGCCACCCAGGACCTGCCCGCGGTCGCGCGGCGACTCGACTACCTCGACGACCTCGGGGTCGACTGGGTCTACCTCTCGCCGATCCTCCCGTCGGAGCCGGGCAGCGACCACGGGTACGACGTGGTCGCCCACGACGACGTCGACGCGGCCCGCGGCGGGCGGGCCGGACTCGAGGCCGTCGCCGCCGAGGCGCACAAGCGCGGGATGGGCGTACTGGTCGACATCGTGCCCAACCACGTCGGGGTGGCCACGCCCATCGAGAACGCCTGGTGGTGGGACCTGCTGACACACGGACCCGCATCGGCGTACGCGAGGGCCTTCGACGTCGACTGGGAGTTCGGCGGCGGCAAGCTGCGCATCCCGATCGTGGGCGACGACGACTTCGACGCCGTCCGGGTCGACGCCGAGGCGGGCGAGGTCCGCTACCACGATCACCGGTTCCCGCTGGCTCCCGGCACGCGCGAGCTGAGTGAGCAGCACTACGAACTCGTCCACTGGAAGGTCGCCGACGACAGCCTCAACTACCGCCGGTTCTTCGCGGTCAACACCCTCGCGGCCGTGCGGGTCGAGGACCCGCAGGTGTTCGCCGACACGCACGTCGAGATCGAGCGCTGGTTCGACGAGGGTCTCGTCGACGGACTGCGGGTCGACCACCCCGACGGGTTGCGTGACCCGGCCGGCTATCTGCGCGACCTGGCCGAGCTGACCGGCGACGCCTACGTGCTGGTCGAGAAGATCCTCGAGACCGGGGAGGAGCTCCCGCAGTCCTGGGCGACCGAGGGCACGACCGGCTACGACCTGCTCGCGCTGGTCGACCGGGTGCTGGTCGACCCCGCGGGCGAGGCGCCGTTGACCGCGCTGGAGCGCGACCTGCGCGGCGCGGACCTCGACTGGGAGACGTTCGTCCACGACCGCAAACTCGAGGTCGCGCGCGGCATCCTGCGCTCGGAGGTGCGGCGGATCGTCCGCGAGGTCCGGGCCGCGGGCCCGGAGACGGGCTCCGTCACCGACGAGGAGCTCGAGGAGGCGGTCGCCCAGCTGCTGGCAGCGTTCGGGGTCTACCGCTCCTACCTGCCCGAGGGGCGGGAGCACCTGGAGCATGCGTTCGTGCGGGCGAGGCAGCGCAGTGGCGACGACGCGGCCGCGGCGCTCGACCTGCTCGAGCCGCTGCTCGGCGATCCCGACCACCCGGCGGCGGCGCGCTTCCAGCAGACCAGCGGCATGGTGATGGCCAAGGGTGTGGAGGACTGCGCGTTCTACCGCACCTCGCGGCTGACCTCGCTGTCGGAGGTCGGCGGCGATCCGTCGGTGTTCGCGTGCGAGCCGGTCGACTTCCATGCGGCGATGGGCGCGCGCCTGCACGCCTGGCCGCATGCCATGTCGGCCTCCTCCACCCACGACACCAAGCGGGGCGAGGACGTCCGCGCCCGGATCCACGTGCTCGCCGAGTTGCCCGACCTGTGGTCGCGGGCGCTCGAGCGGCTGCTCGCCCTGGCGCCGCTGCCCGATCCGAACTTCGGCAACCTGCTGTGGCAGGCCGCGGTCGGGGCCTGGCCCGGCGACGACGCCGATCCGGCGGTCTGGCGCGCGCGGTTGCACGCGTACGCGCAGAAGGCGATGCGGGAGGCGGGCGACCGTACGACCTGGACCGCGCCCGACGCCGACTTCGAGGCCGCTGTGCACCACGCGGTCGACGCCGCCTTCGACGACCCGGAGGTGGCACGGGTGCTGCGCGAGGTCGTCGAGCGGACCGCCGGTCCGGGCTGGAGCAACGCGCTCGCGGCGAAGTTGGTGACCCTGACCGCTCCGGGGGTGCCCGACATCTACCAGGGCAGCGAACTGTGGGAGCAGAGCCTGGTCGATCCCGACAACCGCCGGCCGGTCGACCTGGACCGGCGCGCCGACCTGCTGGCCGCTGTCCGCGACGGTGCCCGGCCGACGCTCACGGCCAGCCCGTCGGACCCCGGGGTGGCGAAGCTCGCGGTGGTCCACGCGGCGCTGCGGCTGCGCCGCGAGCGTCCGGAGCTGTTCGGCTCCTACGCCCCGCTGGCGGCCGAGGGTGAGGACGCGGGCCATGCGCTCGCCTTCGATCGCGGCGGCGCGATCACCGTCGTCACACGGCTGCCGGTCGGACTCGCCGCACGCGGCGGTTGGGGCGACACGGTGCTCCGCCTGCCGGCCGGCACCTGGCGCGACGCCGTCAGCGGCCGGGTCTTCACCGGCGCGACCCCGCTGGCCGACCTGCTCGCCGACCTGCCGGTGGCGCTGCTGGCGCGGACCGACCAACCGATCGAACCGCTCGTCGAGGAGAACCTGTGACCCCGCACCCCGTGCACGGCCCGTTCTCCGTCTGGGCGCCCACGCCCGAACGCGTGCGGTTGGTGCTCCAGCACGTCGACCCGGATCCGGACGAGGAGACGGTGACCTACGAGGTGCTGGAGATGACCCGCCACGACGACGGGTGGTGGTCGCCCGCCGTACCCGTGCTGGCCGACGGCGACGTCGACTACGGCTTCCTGGTCGGCGACGCCTCCGACCCGGGTGACCCGCTCGAGGCACTGCCCGACCCGCGGTCGCTGCGCCAGCCCTCCGGGGTGCACGGACCCTCCCGTACGTTCGATCTCGACGCCCACCGGTGGGACGACACCGACTGGCGCGGTCGCCAGCTCGCCGGCGCGGTGATCTACGAGCTCCACGTCGGCACCTTCACCCCCGAGGGCACGCTCGACGCGGCGATCGCCAAACTGCCGCACCTGGCCTCGATCGGGGTGGACTTCGTCGAGGTCATGCCGGTCAACGCCGTCAACGGCACCTGGAACTGGGGCTACGACGGGGTGCTGTGGGGCAGCGTGCACGAGCCGTACGGCGGGCCGGCGGCGTACCAGCGGTTCGTCGACGCCTGCCATGCGGCCGGCATCGGGGTGGTGCAGGACGTCGTCTACAACCACCTCGGACCATCCGGCAACTATCTGCCGCGCTATGCGCCGTACCTCAAGAGCGGCGCCAACACGTGGGGCGACCTGATCAACCTCGACGGCGAGGACTCCGCGGAGGTGCGGCGGCTGATCCTCGACAACGTGCGGATGTGGTTCCGCGACTTCCACGTCGACGCGCTGCGGCTCGACGCCGTGCATGCGCTCGACGACGGCTCCGACGTTCACCTCCTCGAGGAGATGGCGATCGAGACGGCGGCGCTGTCGGCGCACCTGGGCCGGCCGTTGACGCTGATCGCGGAATCCGACCTCAACGACCCCAAGCTGATCACTCCGCGGGAGGGCGGCGGCTATGGGCTCGACGCCCAGTGGAGCGACGACTTCCACCACGCCGTGCACGTCGCGCTGAGCGGGGAGACGACCGGCTACTACGCGGACTTCGCGCCGCTGTCGGCGCTGGCGAAGGTGTGCAACGAGGGCTTCTTCCACGCCGGCACGTACTCGTCGTTCCGCGGGCGCGACCACGGGGTGCCGATCGATCGTGACCGGATGCCGACCTGGCGGCTCGTGGTGAGCAACCAGAACCACGACCAGGTCGGCAACCGCGCGCGCGGCGACCGGCTGACCGAGCACCTCGACGAGCACCAGCTGGGCTGCGCGGCGCTGTTGACCCTCGCCGGACCGTTCACGCCGATGCTGTTCATGGGCGAGGAGTACGCCGCCACCACGCCGTTCGCGTTCTTCACCTCCCACCCGGAGGAGGACCTCGGCCGGGCGACGGCCGAGGGGCGGATCAAGGAGTTCGAGCGGATGGGTTGGGACCCCGGCCAGGTGCTCGACCCGCAGGACCCGGCGACGTTCGAGGCGTCGAAGCTCGACTGGTCGGAGGCCGAGGAGGGCCGCGGCGCCCGCGTGCTCGCGCGGTATCGACAGTTGGCCGACCTGCGCCGCACGGTGCCGGCGCTGACCGACCCGCACTTCACCAACCTGCACGCGACCGCCGACGAGGAGCGCGGCCTGTTCCTGTTGCGCCGCCGCTCCACCGTGCCCGGCCCCGAGGCGCTGATCGCGGTCAACACCAGCGAGGAGGAGACCACCGTCGCGCTCGACGGCAACGCGCCCGACCTGGCCTTCACCACCGGGGACGGCGTCCGGATCGACGGCGACCTGCTGAGCCTGCCCGCCCACGCCGGCGCGCTGGTGCTCTGCGCCGAGGGGTAGCGGTGTAGGCGCGGCAGATCGGCCATCGGGCGCGGTCCGAGCATGCTGGTACGCCCGCGCGAATGGTGCTGCACGCGGGCGCCGGGGCGCGGTGGTGAGGTGGGTGGGTCGGGGCCGTCGCCGGCGTACTCGATCAGGAAGTCGTGCAGGTGGAACTCGATCCGTGATGCCACGGTCGGCGGTTCGGGCTCGTGGACGTCTCGGACGGGTCGTCCCCACCGGTCGGTCCAGGCATAGGTCCCATCGGTGCGGCGGTGGTAGTCCCAACCGCGGTGGGTCTTGAGCCGGTGGTGGCTACGGCACAGCGGCGCGAGGTTCGCCAGGCAGGTCTGGCCGGGTGGTCCGCCCTCGTCGAGCGGGATGTAGGGGACGATGTGGTCCGCATCCG
>JAJUGK010000158.1 GCA_029268205.1 Nocardioidaceae bacterium | reverse complement strand
CCGACGGGACTGGGCCCGACCGACAAGAACCGGCCGACCGACAGATCGACCTCAGCGGACGTGGACGACCAGCTTGCCCAGCGCGCGGCGCGCGTCCATGTCGAGCAGCGCCTGCCCGAAGTCCTCCAGGGCGTACGTCGCGCCGATCGGCGGGTCGATGACACCGGACTCCATCATCGGCACCAGGTCGGCCCATTGGGAGTGCATGAAGCCGGGGCGGGCCATCGCGTAGGCGCCCCAGCCGACGCCGCGCACGTCGACGTTGTTGAGCAGCAGCCGGTTGACCCGGACCTGCGGGATCGATCCCTGGGTGAAGCCGACGACCAGCAGCCGGCCCAGCGGTGCCAGAGAGCGCAGCGAGTCGGTCATCAGGTCACCACCGACGACGTCCATCACGACGTCGACGCCGCGGCCGTCGGTCAGGTCCTTGACCGCGTCCTTGAACCCGTCGACCAGCACGGCCTCGTCCGCCCCGGCCGCCTTGGCGTACGCCGCCTTCTCCTCGGTCGAGGTGACCGCGATCGTGCGGGCGCCGTACCCCTTGGCGACCTGGATGGTCGCGGTGCCGACACCGCCGGCGGCGCCGTGGACGAGGACGGTCTCACCCGGCTGGAGCTGCGCGCGGGTCGCGAGGGCGAACTGCGCGGTGAGGTAGTTCATCGGCAGCGCGGCGCCCTGGTCGAAGCTGAGCCGGTCGGGCAGGGCGAAGACGCTGTCGGTGCCGAACGCCGCGACCTCGCTGGCCCCGCCGTACCCGCCGACGGCGGCGACCCGCTGGCCGACCTCGAGACCGCTGCCCTCGGGCGCGGACCGGACGACCCCGGCGACGTCGACCCCGAGGGTGAACGGCGGGTCGGGCTTGAGCTGGTACTCCCCCCGCGAGAGCAGCAGGTCGGGGAAGCTCACGCCGACGGCGTGCACCTCGACCAACACTTGCGGCCCGAACGGACCGACCGCCCCCGGCTCGGGGACATCGTTGACGACGAGCGCTTCCGGCCCGCCCAGCTCGACCACCTGAACAGCACGCATGCGGCCGAGCCTAGGCGGACCGGGACGCTCAGCGCGGGACCGACCCGACCGGCTCGGCCGGCGCCGGCGCGGTCCGACGGGCGACCAGCAGGGCGAGCACGATCGCGACCACGATGCCGATCAGTGGCGGGATGCCGACCGCGAAGTGGTCGGAGGTCCACGCCAGCGCGCTGGCCACGGCGTACGCCGCCAGGTTGCCCACGTGCACCGCCGGCAGCTCCTCGCCCTCGGGCATCCCGGCGCGCCAGCGCGCGATCCAGTCGCCGATGATCACCCCGCCCAGCGGCGGGATGAAGATGCCGAGCAGCACCAGGTAGTCGACCAGATGACCGTGGACACCGGCGAGCGCCAGCACGGTGCCGATCACCGACCCGCCGACGACGAACGGCGTCTTGCTCGGCTTGTGGAACAGCTCCGCGCCGGCGACACCGAAGGCGTACGCGGTGTCGGCGTTGCTCTTCCACAGGTTGCCGAAGAGCAGCAGCAGGCCCCAGCCGACGAGCCCGAGCTCATAGAGCACCAGCACGAAGTCGCCCTCGCCGAAGGTGATCGCTCCGATCGCGCCGAAGAAGATCATCAGCCCGTTGCCGATCAGGAAGCCCAGCACGCAGGCGAGGACGGCGTCGCGGCCCGAGCGGCCGAAGCGGGTCCAGTTCGGCGCCTGGGTGCCGGCCGAGACGAACGTGCCGACCACGGTGGTGATCGCGACGGCGAGGGTCATCTGCGTGGTCGGCTCGGCGTCGAACAACCCCGCCCACCCGCCGACCTCGCTCAACGACCGCTGCACGACCCACACGGCCAGCAGCAGGATCAACGGCGTCGAGACCAGCGAGACCCAATACATCCCGCGGTAGCCGTAGCAGGCGGTCAGGCACATCAGGACGCTCGCGGCGATCATCACCGCGGCCTCCGCCGCCCAGGAGTCCCAGTCGAAGGCCTGGGCGGTGAGGGCGCCGATCGTGCCGATGATGACGCCGTACCAGCCGATCTGAGTACCGCCGAGCAGGATCGAGGCGAGCTTCGAGCCGCGGGTGCCGAGCGTGTAGCGCGCCATGACGACCGTCGTCAGGCCGGTCCGGGCACCGATGTAGCCCAGCGCCGCGACGTACACACCGAGGATCGCCGAGCCGGCCAGGATCACCCAGAGCAGGTCGCCGAAGGTGAACGCCGTGCCCAGCGAGGCCCCGGCCAGCATCGTCGGGGTGAAGATCGTGAAGCCGACGAGCACGACCGCCATCGAGAACAGCGACTTGCGGGCGTGCCGGGGCACCGGCGTGACCGGGTAGTCCTTGTCGATGACCTCGCCCTCGACGGAGACCCCGGTGGTCACTTGCCCTCCCCGATCTCGCCGATGTCCTCGGCCCACAGCTCGGGCTTCTCGCGGATCATCCGCTCCATCAGGGACCGGCAGGTCTCGTCGTCCACGACGTCGATCTGCACCCCCCGCGAGCGCAGCCACTCCTCGGAGGCCTGGAACGTGCGGTTCTCGCCGATCACGATGCGCGGGATCTCGTACATCACCGCCGTGCCGGCGCACATGAAGCACGGCGAGAGCGTCGTGTAGAGCACGCTCTCGCGGTAGACGCGCGCCGGCTGTCGGCCCGCGTTCTCGATGCAGTCGGTCTCGCCGTGCCGGATCGCGCTGCCCATCTGGATGCGCCGGTTGCGCCCGACCGCGAGCACCTCACCGTCGTGCACGAGCGCGGCACCGATCGGGATGCCGCCCTCCTCCCAGCCCAGTTGCGCCTGCTCGATGGCCAGCTTCAGGTACGACCGGTCCGCCTCGTCCACCATGGCGAGTCCTCCTCGGGTCGGGCCCCGCGGGCGGGGCCATCAGACTGTGATGCGGACCACTGCACCAGATAACCTGCGGTCCGTGAACGGACACAACGTCACCGCGGCGCGTGCAGTTGCCGGACGGATCGTCCATCTGCGGTCGCGGCGATGCTGATCAACCTCACCGAGGTGCTCCGGCTGCCCGCGGCCCGTGCGGCCGGGATCGAGGTGCTCGCCGGGTCACCGGAGGAGGTGCGGATCCGTTGGGTGCACTCCAGCGAGGTCTACGAGATGGGGAGCCTCCTGGCCGGCGGCGAGCTGCTGCTGACCACCGGGCTGGGCCTGCACGGGCGCACCTCGGAGCAGCTCGCGGCCTACGTACGCCGCCTCGCCGACGCCGGGTGCGCGGCACTGGCCATCGAGCTGGGGCGCTCGTTCTTCGAGGTGCCCGAGCCGATGGTCGCGGAGGCCCGGCGCACCGGCCTGGTGCTGCTGGCGCTGACGAAGGTGGTGCCGTTCGAGCGGTTCGGCGAGGACTTCCACGAGCTCCTGCTGCACCGGCGCCTCGGTGCGGCGGCGCAGGGGGAGGTGCTGCTGCAGGAGCTCGTCGCCGAGGTGCTGGCGGGCGCGGGCCTGCGGGCGCTGCTCGACGCGGTGTCCCGTACGGCGGGGTGCGCGGTCGAGCTGTACGACCCCGACGACCAGCTCGTCGAGCGCAGCAGCACCCGCTCGGTCGAGGCGGAGGGGACCACCCTCGCCCAGGTCCGCGCGGCCGGCACCCTGCTGGGCCGCTTGGTGTTCCGCGCCCCGGACACCGACCGGCTGCGGACGATCGCCGACCGCGCTGCGGTCGCCGTGGCGCTGGAGCTGGGCCGCCTGCGGGGGCCGGGGTCCGTGCGCGACCCGGCGGAGTCGCTGCTCACCGATCTGCTCGCCGACGCGGTCCACACCCCCGGCGAGGTGCGCCGCCGCCTCGACGACCTCGGGTGGCGATGCAGCCCCGACCGTCCGCTGCTGCCGCTGGCGGTCGACCTCGACCCGCGCGTGCCCCTCGCCGAGGAGACCGCGGCCGTCGCTGCGACGGCGCACACGGCGTACGGCGGGGCGCTGGTGACCACCGTCGCCGGCGGACCCGCCCGCATCCGGCGGGCCACGGAGGAGTGGTACGCCGACCTCGCCGCCCGGCTGGGGCGCCGGCCGTTGGTCGCGGCGACGACGCCGGTCGCCGACCCCGCGGCGGTCGGGCCCGGGCTGCAGGACGCGCGGACCCTGCTGCGCGACGCCCGGGACTTCGGCGTGCGGTCCCGTCTGACCCGCCCGCGCGACCTGGCGATGCATCAGTTGCTCTCGGCGCTCCCGGCCGAGCGGCTCGAGCGGTTCATCGCCGACCAGATCGGCCTGCTCGTCGAGCACGACCGTCGGCACGCGAGCACGCTCGTACGCACCCTCGACGCGCTGCTGCGCGCCGGGGGGTCGAAGCAGGCGGCCGCCGTCGAGCTCGGCATCCGCCGACAGACGCTCTATGCCCGGATCCAGCGGATCGAGTCGCTGCTCGGCGCCGACCTCGCCGACCCGCTGCACCGCACCGGACTCGCCGCCGCGCTGGTCGCGTGGCGGGTGCGGACCGGCATCGACCCCTGAGCCTCCGGCCCGTCAGCGCGGCTCGACGACCGCGGCCATCTCGAAGTGCATCGGGTCGGTGTAGGACCAGTCGCCACCCCAGGCGAAGCCCCACTTCTTGAAGATCTCCACGACCGTGCGGTCGATCTCGCCGGAGGTGCCGCGCTGGTTGCCGGGGACGTTGATGTCGAAGGCGATGCCCCAGCTGTGCAGCGACAGGCCCTGCTTGGGGTCGTGGGCGATGAAGCGCGGATAGAAGCAGCCGGCGTACTCGCCGGGGTTGATCTTGTCGGCCAGTCCGCGGTCGACGATCTCCTGCAGCGCGGCGCGCATCTGCGGCAGCATCGCCCGGTGGCAGGTCACGGTGCCGAGGATCGGGACCGTCTCGGTGCGGATGTTGGCGCTCACCCAGGCGGGGTCGACCGCGACCGTGCCGTCCGGACGCGGGGTGTAGGTGAACGAGCCGACCGCCTCGGCGACCGACCCGCCGGTCAGGTAGGCCGTCTGGGTCGCGGTGACGTCGAGGTCGGGGCCGAGGATCTGCACCGACGCCGCGGCGCCCAACCGCGTACGCAGCGCCTCGGCGACCACCTGGGGCGACCGCTGGCCGGTCGAGATCAGCAGCGCGTTGTCCATGACCATGCCGACGGCCTCGCCCCACGCGGGGTTCATCACTGCATGCACCTGCGGAACCATCGAGGCCAGGGCGCCGATGTGCAGGCGCGGGGCGTTCTCGGAGTTGCCCAGCGACAGACCGCCGTCGGCGGCCTGCAACTGCCGCCCCAGCTCCGGCTCCACGGCGATCTCGCCACCGGCGACGCGCGTCCAGATGTCGTCGAGCCGGGCGGCGTTGGGGAGCGTGAACCGGCGATATTTGCCGGGGTCCGCCGCGGCGACGTGGATGGTGCGTCCGTCGACGGCGACCTGGGCCAGCGCCATCGGCAGCGCGTGCGCGACGCCGCGGGTGTTCTCGACGCCGGCCTGCTCCTCGGCCGTGAGCGTCCGGTTGCTGTAGACCAGCAGGTCGGCCGAGAGCAGGGACTCCTTCAGCGGGCCCGGGTCGGCGACCCGGTGCAGCATGAACCCGTCAGCCTCGGCCACGGTCGAGGGCGTGCCGGACGCCCCGGCCGCGGTCGGCGTACCGCCCGCGAGGGAGGGGTCGGATCCCGGACCCCCCACCTGCATGGTGGATCCGCACCCGGACACCAGCACCAGCGCGACGCCGGCGAGGCCCGAGCGCAGGAGCCGACGGCTCGGTGCATGCCTCATCGGTCCTCCTGGCAGGGGCTGGGGAAACGGCTCACAGCGCGCCGGCGGCGATGACGGTACGCACGGGAGGGGCGCGTCGTACCGCCTCACCCAGCCTAACGCCGCAACGTCAACGAAGTGACGGGTCGCCCGCGACGACCCGTCCGGCCAACCAGGCGACCCGGTCGGCGGTCTCCTCCGGTGCGGCGCCGGGCTGCATGACGTGGCTGAGCACTAGCCGGACGACGCCGTCGATCACGAAGGCGAGTTGCGCGTCGGTCAGCGGGATCGTGAACCGGCGCACATTGTCGGCGAGCACCGCCGAAGCGGTGTCGATCAGGCCGGCCGAGTGGCTGGTCAGCAACGGCAGCAGGTCGTTGCCGGTGCCGTGGGAGGCTGAGAGCACCGCGTGCAACAGGGGGTTGTCGGCGGCAAGGCTCAGCACGGCGACCGTCGT
>JAJUGK010000157.1 GCA_029268205.1 Nocardioidaceae bacterium | reverse complement strand
CGGCCGGGCGACCCACCGGCCAGCTCGCCCGTCGCAGCCGCCGGCGCACCGCGCTCGCCGTCGCGCTCGTCCTGGCCCTGCAGTTGGGTGCGGGACTGCTCTGGCGCAACTGGGCCGCCAACCTGGCCGTCCTCATCGTCTCGGTCGCCGTCGCCGTGATCGTCCTCGGCTCGCTGCGCCGGCGGTGAGAGGTGGGGCGCCGCGCCCGGCGTACGACGTCACACGCGTACCACCGTGGAGACGAAACTTGGGTCTGACCCTGCTGAAACGTGTCCAAAGCCCGAGTTTCACTACATATGTAGTGAAACTCGCCCACCGAAGGAGCCCCCGATGACCACCGCAGAATCCCCGCGCTACCTCGAGCTGCTGCCGGCGGTGGACGTCGCCGGCGGGCAGGCGGTGCAGCTGGTCCAGGGGGTGGCCGGCTCGGAGAAGCACTTCGGTGACCCGATCCAGGCGGCGCTGCGCTGGCAGGAGGCCGGGGCGGAATGGCTGCACCTGGTCGACCTCGACGCGGCGTTCGGTCGCGGCCACAACCGGGAACTGCTCGCCGAGATCGTCGGCACCCTCGACATCAAGGTCGAGATGAGCGGCGGCATCCGCGACGACGAGTCGTTGACAGCCGCGTTGGCGACCGGCTGCCGCCGGGTCAACATCGGCACCGCGGCGCTGGAGCAGCCCGAGTGGTGCGCATCGGTGATCGCCGGTCACGGCGACCGCATCGCGATCGGTCTCGACGTGCGCGGTCGCACCCTGGCCGCGCGCGGCTGGACCCGTGACGGCGGCGACCTCTACGAGACCCTGGCGCGCCTGGACTCCGAGGGGTGCGCGCGCTACGTCGTCACCGACGTCAACAAGGACGGCATGCTGCAGGGCCCGAACCTCGACCTCCTGCGCGACGTCTGCGCCGCGACCCCCGCGCCGGTCGTCGCCTCCGGCGGGGTCACCGAACTCAGCGACATCGAGGCCCTGGCCGGCCTGGTCGACGAGGGGGTCGAGGGAGCGATCATCGGCAGCGCGTTGTACGAGGGGCGCTTCACGCTCGAGGAGGCGCTCGCGCTGACGCTGCCGCCCGGGCGGTGAGCCGGAGGGCGTCCCCGGGATGTTCTGACGCGAAACCGACGTTCTGGTCGTCGAAATCGTGTCCACAGTGCCGAATTCACCACATATGTGGCGAAACAAGTGACAGGAGTGGAGCAAGGTGTCGCTCGCCGTACGCGTGATCCCGTGCCTCGACGTGGACGGCGGGCGGGTCGTCAAGGGCGTCAACTTCGTCGACCTTCGCGACGCCGGGGATCCGGTGGAGCTGGCGCGGACCTACGACGCCGAGGGTGCCGACGAGCTGACCTTCCTCGACATCTCGGCCTCGCACGAGGCGCGGGCCACGACGATGGAGATCGTGTCGCGCACCGCCGAGCAGGTGTTCATCCCGCTGACGGTCGGCGGCGGGGTGGGCAGCACCGAGGACGTCGACCGGCTGCTGCGCGCCGGTGCCGACAAGGTCGCGGTCAACACCGCGGCGCTGCGGCGTCCCGAGCTGGTCGCCGACATCGCCGACCGGTTCGGCAACCAGGTGCTGGTGCTGTCGGTCGACGCCCGCCGGGCGGCGACCACGGAGTCCGGGTTCGAGGTCACCACCCACGGCGGGCGCCGGAGCGCCGGTCGTGACGCGGTGGAGTGGGCCGTCGAGGCCGCTCGCCTCGGGGCCGGGGAGATCCTGCTCAACTCGATGGACGCCGACGGCACCCGTGACGGGTTCGATCTCGACCTGCTGCGCCTGGTGCGCGCGGCCGTCGACATCCCCGTGATCGCCAGTGGCGGCGCCGGTGCCCTCGAGCACTTCCCGCCGGCGGTGGAGGCGGGAGCCGACGCCGTGCTGGCCGCGAGCGTGTTCCATTTCGGCACGCTGCGTATCGGCGAGGTGAAGCAGACCCTGGCGGCGGCCGGTCATCCGGTGCGGTTGTGAGCGCACCGACCGCCGAGAAGGCGACGCTGCGCGACGGGTTCGCCGTCCTCGGCGTCGCGATCCGCCGGGAGCCGTGGGTGTTCACCTGGTCCACGCTCGGCAGCGTGCTGTTCGGTGCCCTCACGGTGGCCGACGCCTGGGTGCTGGGCTGGTCGACGGAGCGGTTCGTCATCCCCTCCTTCGAGGACGGGGAGCTCAAGCCGGGCGCCGCGATCGCGGTGATCGCGCTCTTCGTCGGCGTCGCGATCCTGCGCGCGGTCGGGATCGTCGCCCGCCGCCTCGGGGCCGGGATCATGCAGTACCGCATGCAGGCGCACTACCGGCGCGCCGTCACCCGCAAGTACCTCGAGCTGCCGCTCGCCTGGCACCAGCGCCATCCCACCGGCCAGCTGCTGTCGAACGCCAACTCCGACGTCGAGGCCGCGTGGATGCCGATCGCGCCCCTGCCGATGGCCGTGGGCACCGTCGCGATGATGGTCGTGGCGATCGTGCAGATGCTGTTGGCCGACCTGGTGCTCGCGCTGACCGGTCTGATCGCCTTCCCGCTGGTCATCGTCGTCAACGTGCTCTACCAGCGCCTGCAGTCACCGCTGATGACCCGCGCACAGGCGTTGCGCGCGGAGCTGAGCGAGATCGCGCACGAGTCCTTCGACGGCGCGATGGTGGTCAAGACGCTGGGGCGCGAGGCCGAGGAGACCGACCGGTTCGCCGCCCGCGCCGAGGCCCTGCGCGACGTCAACATCCGCTCCGGCCGGTTGCGCTCGGTCTTCGACCCGGTCATGGAGTCGCTGCCGAACCTCGCCGTGCTGGTCGTGCTCGCCCTGGGCGTCCAGCGCTACCTCGCCGGCGACTCCGCCGCGGGCGACGTGGTGACGGTGGCCTACCTGCTCACGGTGGTCGCCTTTCCGATCCGCTCGCTGGGCTGGCTGGTGGCCGACATGCCGCGCTCGGTGGTGGGCTTCCGGCGGGTCTCGGCCGTGCTGGGGGAGACCGGTCAGATGACGTACGGCGAGGCGAGCGCCGCCGGTCACGGGGCCGGACCGGCGCGCCTGGAGGTGGCCGACGTCGAATTCGCCCACCCCGGCTCCGGCGCGACCGACGCGGAGCCCGAGCCGTTGCTGCGCGGCATCGACTTCACCGTCGAGCCCGGCCGCTCGGTCGCGCTGGTGGGGCCCACGGCGTCGGGCAAGTCCACGCTCACCTCGCTGCTGGTGCGGGCCGTCGATCCCGACCGGGGAGCGGTGCGCCTGGACGGCACCGACCTGCGCGCGTTGGCGCACGGCGAGCTCGCCGGGGCGGTCGCGCTGGTGCCGCAGACCACCTTCGTCTTCGACGACACCGTGCGCGGCAACGTCGCGCTCGACCTCGACCTCGACGACGCGACGATCTGGCAGGCGCTGCGGGCCGCCCAGGCCGAGGACTTCGTGCGCGCGCTGCCCGCCGGGCTCGACACGCGGCTGGGGGAGCGGGGCACCTCGCTCTCGGGCGGTCAGCGCCAGCGCATCGCGCTCGCCCGCGCCCTGGTCCGGCGGCCGCGGCTGCTGATCCTCGACGACGCGACCTCGGCGGTCGACCCGGAGGTCGAGGGGCGCATCCTGGCCGCGTTGCGCGACCAGGCCGAGGCCGCCGGCCACGCCCCGCCGACCCTGCTCACCGTGGCCTACCGCAAGGCGACCATCGCGCTGGCCGACGAGGTCGTCTACCTCGCCGACGGCCGGATCGCCGACCGCGGCACCCACCAGGAGCTCCTCGCCCGCAACCCCGACTACGCCCGCCTGGTCAACGCCTACGAGGTCGAGCTCGAACCGCGGCCGGTCGCCGGATCAGGGGAGGAGGAGCGATGAGCGCGCCCACAACGGGGACCGGGGTCGACACCGGCGAGCAGATCGGCGCCTGGGAGACCATCCGTGCCGGCATCCGGCACTCGCCGGAGCTGCGCGAGGGGTTCGCGGTCACCGTGGCGTTCGCCGTCGTCGCGACGCTCGGCCGGGTCGTCGTCCCGATCGCGGTGCAGCAGACCCTCGACCGCGGGCTCGGCTCCGATGGGCGCGCGGGCGACCTCGGGTTCACCGTCACGATGCTGCTGGTCGCGACCGCGGCGCTCGTCCTGACCGGCGTCGCGTCGTACTTCATGACCGCCCGGCTCTTCCGCACCGCCGAACGCGGCCTGGCGACGCTGCGCGTGAAGGCGTTCCGGCACGTGCACGACCTGCCCCTGCTGACGCAGAACTCCGAGCGCCGCGGCGCCCTGGTCTCGCGGGTGACCAGCGACGTCGACCAGGTCTCGCAGTTCCTGATCTTCGGCGGCGTCATCGCCATCATCAGCATCGGCCAGATCACCGTCGCCACGGTCGTGATGCTTTTCTACTCCTGGCAGCTCACGCTGGTCGTCTGGCTCTGCTTCGCCCCGCTCTTCTTGTCCCTGCGGTTCTTCCAGCGCAAGCTCTCGGCGGCGTACGGCGTGGTCCGACAGCAGGTCGGCGCGATGCTCTCCGCGATCGCCGAGCCGGTCGTGGGCGCGGCGGTCGTCAGGGCCTACGCCGTGGAGGCACGGACCCAGCGGCGCATCGACGAGGCGATCGAGGCCAACCGTGCCGCCGCGACCCGCGCGCAGGGCCTCACGGCGTTCTCGTTCTCCCTCGGCGGGGTCTCCGGCGGTCTGGCGAACGCCGGGGTCCTGGTCGTCGGGGTCTGGGTCGGGGTGGCTGGCGACGTCACGCTCGGCGTCGTCCTCGCCTTCGCCTTCCTCGTCACGCTGTTCGTCGGACCGGTGCAGATGGGCACCCAGGTCCTCACCGACGCCCAGAACGCCATCGCCGGCTGGCGGCGGGTCATCGGGATCCTCCAGACCCCGGCCGACGTGACCGATCCGGGGGCCGACGGCGCCCCGCTGCCGCACCGCCCGGTCGACATCACCTTCGAGCATGTCGGGTTCGCCTATCCCGGTGGCGAGCCGGTGCTCCACGACATCGACGAGCACATCGCCGCCGGCACCCGAGTGGCGGTGGTGGGGGAGACCGGCTCCGGCAAGTCCACCCTGGCCAAGCTGCTGACCCGGCTGATGGACCCCACGACCGGCCGGGTGCTCCTCGACGGCATCGACCTGCGCCGGGTCCCCTTCGACTCGCTGCGACGCCGGGTCGTCCTGGTCCCGCAGGAGGGCTTCCTCTTCGACGCCGACCTGCGCGCGAACCTCCGCTACGGCCGCCTCGACGCGACCGACGCCGACCTGCTCGCCGCCGCCGAGGCCCTCGACCTCGCCGACTGGCTGGCCGGCCTCCCGCGCGGCCTCGACACCCGCGTCGGGCAACGGGGCGAGTCGCTCTCGGCGGGGGAGCGCCAGCTCGTCGCGCTGATCCGGGCCCGGCTCGCCGACCCGGACCTCCTCGTGCTCGACGAGGCCACCAGCGCGGTCGACCCCGAGCTGGAGATGCGCATCGGCCGGGCGCTGGAACGGCTGATGGAGGGCCGCACCTCGGTCTCGATCGCCCACCGGCTCACGACCGCCGAGAACGCCGACGAGGTGCTGGTCTTCGACCGGGGCCGGATCGTGCAGCGCGGGCCGCACGACCGACTGGTCGCCGAGGGCGGGGTCTACGGCCGGCTGCACGCCTCCTGGGTCGCCCAGCAGGGTCGCTGACGCGCGCCGCCGTACTCCGGTGCCGGCCCTCCTGGGAGGATGGGCGCATGTCGCTGGACCCCCGCATCTCCGCACGCCTCAAGCGCACCGCCGACGGCCTGGTCCCGGCCATCGCCCAGCAGCACGACACCGGTGAGGTGCTGATGTTGGCCTGGATGAACGACGAGGCGCTGGAGCGCACGCTGGCCACCGGACGGGCGACCTACTGGTCCCGCTCCCGGCAGGAGCTGTGGGCCAAGGGCGACACCTCCGGCCACGTCCAGTGGGTCAAGGAGGTCCGGCTGGACTGCGACGGCGACACCCTGCTGCTCAAGGTCGACCAGGTCGGCGCGGCCTGTCACACCGGCGACCGCACGTGCTTCGACGCCGACCTGCTGCCCCTCGCCGACGGGGCCGGGCGGTGAGCGCGGTCCCGACCCCCGACCGGCGCTCCTTCGGGCCGGCGCTCCTCGCGGGGCTCGGCGGCGGGACGCTGGCGACCCTCGCGGCCACGCGCACCTGGGCCACCGCGACCGGCGAGGCCGCGGGTGTGGAGGTGACCGCCGAGGCGAGCGGTACGTCCGCCGCGCCCCTGCCGTGGGCCCTCGCGCTGGTCGCCCTCGCGTCCTGGGGGGCCATCCTCGCGTT
>JAJUGK010000156.1 GCA_029268205.1 Nocardioidaceae bacterium | reverse complement strand
GGCCGGCGACCGGCGGGACCGCTGCCGCGGCGAGGTACTGCGCGGTGTTCTGCGCGCCGAGCGCGCGCCCCGACCAGAACGGGCCCGCGCGCTCGGCGACGGCGGTGAACGCCAGGCCGTTGTCGGCGACGGTGATGCCGGTGGCCGCGACCAGCAGGAGGACCGCGAGCGGGGAGGTCAGGGCATCGGTCAGGGCGAGCAGCGCCATCACGGCGCCGGCGGTCAGGGCGACGGCGCGCAGCGGTCGCATCCGGCTGCCGGCGCGGTCGGACACCCACCCCGCGGCGACCCGGGCCAGGACGCCGGTGAGCTGGGCCAGCCCGACCAGGGTCCCGGCGGCGCCGGGGTGCCAGCCGCGCTGGTCGACCAGCCAGACGAGGGCGAAGGTCCACACGAGGAACTGCGGGACCACCAGCAGCACCGAGACCAGATGGATGCGGGAGAGGTAGCCCAGCACCCGCGGCTCGGCCCGGTAGGGGTTCGCACCGGTGACGACCGTCCGCTCCGGTCGGGGCGGGTCGACGACGGTGAGGGCGACCGCGCCGATGCTGACGAGAGCCGCGGCGGTCGGCACCCACAGGGCGGTGGCGATGCCGTGGTCGAGCGCGAGCACCGCCATCGTCACCGCGGCCAGGCCCACCCCGGCGGGTTGCGACATGTGTCGGATGCCCATCGCCAACCCGCGCCGGCGCGGCGGGAACCACCCGACGACCACGCGGCCCGAGGCGCTGGAGGTGCTGGCCGCCGCGGCGCCGGCCGCGAGCAGCGCGAGCCCGAGGGGGACCGGGTCGGTCGTCCGCGTCGCGACCAGCCCCGCGATCGCCGTCGCGATCAGGCCGGCGAGCAGCACGAACCGCTCCCCGAGCCGGTCGACCACGGCGCCCCAGGCGACCAGCGCGACCATCACCCCGGCGATCGGCGCGGCCGCGACCAGGCCGGCCCCGGCCAGCGTGAGGCCGTGGTCGCGATGCAGCGCCGGGATGAGGAACGCCGGGCCGTGGATCATCACTGCCGAGCCGGCCTGCGCGGCCGTGGAGACCCCGAGCATCGTCCACCGCCGGGCTGCGCTCAGCGCGTACGGCGCGGAGGGCGGGGCGGCGGGTCTCACCCCACCAGTGAACGCGCGTGTCGCTCCGCGGCCGGGCTCATCTCGCCGTACGACCTGTGAGATCACCCACCGCCCGCCGCGATATTCCCCTACACGAGCGCTGTCTCGGCCCGTGGGGCACGACGCTCAGGTAGGGGAATATCGGGAGGTCAGGGCTGGGAGGTGGTGGCGAGCGCGGCGCCGTCGGAGTCCTGCTCGTCGCCGGTGGCCCGACCGACGGTCCGCTTGATCATGTCCTCGAGGTCCAGGCCGGTGGAGGTCTTGAGCATCTGCAGGGTCTGGACGACGTTGTCGGTGACCTGCTTGGGCATCGCGCCGGCGCCGTCGGTGGAGATCACGGTGAGCTGGTCGATGGAGCTGATCGGCGCCGCGACCTCCTTGGCGATCTGCGGCAGCACCTCGATGAGCATCTGCAGGACGGCGGCGTCGTTGTAGCGGGCGAACGCCTCGGCGCGCTTGTCCATCGCCTCGGCCTCGGCCTGGCCGACCGCCAGGGTCGAGGCGGCCTGCGCCTCACCCTCGGCGCGCAATGCGTCGGCCTCCGCCGTACGGCGGGCCTTCTCGGCCTCACCGCGGCGGGCACCCTCGATCGCCTCGGCCTCGGCGAGCGCGGAGCGACGGGACTTCTCGGCCTCACCGTTGAGGCGGGCCTCCTCCGCGGCCGCCTCGGCGGCAGCGATGGTGGCGGCCTTGCGGGCGTCGGCGGCGGCGATCTCCGCGCTGCGACGGGCCTCGGCCTCCTGCTCGACCCGGTAGCGCTCGGCGTCGGCGGGCTTGCGGACCTGCGTCTCGAGGTCGCGCTCGGTCAGCGCGGCCCGACGCACGGCGACCTTCTCCTGCTCGGCGAGGATCGCCTGGTCGCGGTCGGCCTGGGCCAGCGGGCCGGACGCGGCGGCGTTGGCCTTGGCGGCATCGGTCTCGGCCTGGATCTCGGCCTGCTTCAGCGCCAGCGCGCGCTGGGAGACCGCGATCTGCTCCTCGGCGACGATGCGCGCCTGCTCCGCGGCCTGGCGCGCCGCGGCCTCGGCCACCGCCGCCTCCTGCTGGATCCGCGCCGCCTCGGGCCGACCTAGATCGGCGAGGTAGGAGCCGTCGTCGGTGACGTCCTGGATCTGGAAGGTGTCGAGGATCAGACCCTGCCCGGTCAGCGAGCTCTCCGACTCGTCGGCGACCCGCTGCGCGAACGCGGCGCGGTCGCGGATGATCTGCTCGACGGTCAGCCCACCGACGATGGAGCGCAGGGCACCGGCCAGCACCTCCTGGGTGAACGGCTCGATGTCCTGCTGCTGGGAGAGGAACCGCTGCGCGGCGAGCCGGATCTGGTCGGCGTTGCCGCCGACCTTGACGATGGCGACACCGTCGAGATTGAGCTTGATGCCCTGGCCGGACACCGCGCCCCGGATCTGCACCGAGATCCGACGACTGGAGAGGTCCATCGTCGCGAGCTTCTGCACGAACGGGATGACGAACGTGCCGCCGCCGAGGACGACCTTCTGCCCCGACAGGTCGGTGGTGAGCTCCCCGGTCTCCGGGTTGACCACGGCCTTGCCCTTGCGGCCGGTGACGATGAACGCCTGGTTGGGGCCGGCGACCTTGTAGCGACTGGTCACCAGCAGCAGGAGCAGGACGAGGACGGCCACGAGGCCGATCACGGGATAGAGCACGGTGCTGCCTTTCGGGCTGGCGGGCTGGTGGGTCAGGGCTGGGGAGGCAGGGCGGGCGGCTCGTCGGCGGGCCCCACGGGCCACACGGGGGCGACCGACACGGCCGTGGGGGAGAGCACGCCGGTCACGTGGACCTCGGTGCCGGCCTCGAGCGGCACCTCGGCACGGGCGTTGCGGCGGACGCTGTGGCCGCCGATGACGACCCGGACGGTGCCGAGGCCGTCGGCGGGGATGGCGGTGACGACCCGGCCGCTGTGGCCGAGGAGGTCGCCGGACTCGATCGTCGCGTCGCTGCCACCGTCGCGGATGAGTCGGGTCAGCCAGGCGGCGAACCAGCCGAAGATCACGCCGACCCCGAGGCCGACCGGGATCGCGGCGATCATCGGCAGCCCGGCACCGAGCGCACCCGCGCCGCCGAACCCGAACGCGGCGGTGAAGCCGCCGATCACGGCGGTGGAGAAGATCCCGCCCAGGAAGCCGTCGAGCAGGTCGAGCGCGCCGTCGAGGACGTCGCCGATCAGCAGCGAGACGGCCAGCAGGACGAGGCCGACGACGCCGATGACGAAGAACGTCGTCACATGGACCCCCCGGTCGTCGTCGTGGACGGACGATCCCGCCCCCGTCTCGCGGCTCACCCTAGAGCAATGCTGGCGCGAGCCGCCCGAAGGCGGTGAGGTGGGTGCATGACGGTATCCATCGATGTCCGCCCGCTCGCTCCCGACGACGTGGTCGCCGTCGCACGCGCCGACGCGCCGGTGCGGCTAACCGAGGCGGCGGTGGCGGCGATCGAGCGGGCGCGCGGGGTCGTGGAGGGGCTCGCCGCCGGGCCGACCCCGACGTACGGCGTCTCGACGGGTTTCGGCGCCCTGGCCACCCGGCACATCCCGGCCGAGCAGCGCGACCAGCTGCAGCGCTCGCTCATCCGCTCGCACGCCGCCGGAAGCGGACCGGCCGTGGAGCGCGAGGTCGTCCGGGCGCTGATGCTGCTGCGGCTCTCCACGCTGGCGACGGGGCACACGGGCGTACGCCTGGAGACGGCGCAGGCGCTGGCCGGCCTGCTGAACGCCGGCATCACCCCGGTGGTGCCCGAGTACGGCTCGCTCGGATGCTCCGGTGACCTCGCCCCGCTGTCGGCCTGCGCGCTGGCGCTGATGGGGGAGGGCGAGGTCGACGACGCCGAGGGCGTACGGCGACCGGCCGCCGACGCGCTGGCGGCCGCCGGGATCCCGCCGGTGCGGCTGGCGGCCAAGGAGGGACTCGCCCTGGTCAACGGCACCGACGGGATGCTCGGGATGCTGCTGCTGGCCCTGCACGACCTGCGCGGGCTCCTGCGCGCCGCCGACATCACCGCGGCGATGTCGGTCGAGGCCCAGCTCGGCACCGATCGGGTCTTCGCGGCCGAGCTGCACGCGCTGCGCCCGCAGGTCGGCCAGCAGGACTCGGCGGCCAACCTCGCCCGGCTGCTCGCCGACTCGGGGGTGGTCGCGAGCCACCGCGGCCCCGACTGCAACCGGGTGCAGGACGCCTATTCGCTGCGCTGCTCCCCGCAGGTGCACGGCGCCGTGCGCGACACGGTCGAGCACGCGGCGACCGTCGCCGGGCGCGAGCTCGCCTCGGTCATCGACAACCCGGTCGTGATCGGCGACCGGGTCGAGTCCAACGGCAACTTCCACGGCGCACCGGTCGCCTACGTGCTCGACTTCCTCGCGGTCGTCGCCGCCGACCTGGCCTCGATCAGCGAACGCCGCACCGACCGCTTCCTCGACCGCGCCCGCAACCACGGCCTGCCGCCGTTCCTCGCCCACGACCCCGGCGTCGACAGCGGCCACATGATCGCGCAGTACACCCAGGCGGGCATCGTCTCCGAGCTCAAGCGGCTCGCGGTGCCCGCCAGCGTCGACTCGATCCCGAGCAGCGCGATGCAGGAGGACCACGTCTCGATGGGCTGGGGCGCGGCCCGCAAGCTGCGCCGGTCGGTCGACGGGCTGACCAGGGTGCTGGCGATCGAGTACCTCACCGCGGCGCGCGCCTTGGACCTGCGCGCGCCGTTGGCGCCCGCTCGGGGCACCGCGGCTGCCGTACGCCTGCTGCGCGACAACGGGGTCGAGGGGCCGGGACCCGACCGGCACCTGGCGCCGGAGATCGAGACCGCCGTACGGCTCGTGCGGTCGGGTGCGTTGGTGGAGACCGTCGAAGCGGAGATCGGAGAGCTGGCATGAGGGAGCAGGTGCGCGCCCCGCGGGGCACGACGTTGACGGCGCGGTCGTGGCAGACCGAGGCGCCGCTGCGGATGCTGATGAACAACCTCGACCCGGAGAACGCCGAGCGCCCCGAGGACCTGGTGGTCTACGGCGGCACCGGCAGGGCGGCCCGGTCGTGGCCGGCGTACGACGCGATCGTGGCGGAGCTGACCCGGCTCGGCGACGACGAGACGCTGCTGGTGCAGTCCGGCAAGCCGGTCGGGGTGATGCGCACGCATGCCTGGGCGCCGCGGGTGCTGATCGCGAACTCCAACCTGGTCGGCGACTGGGCCAACTGGGAGGAGTTCCGCCGGCTCGAGGACCTCGGGCTGACGATGTACGGCCAGATGACCGCCGGGTCGTGGATCTACATCGGGACGCAGGGGATCCTGCAGGGGACGTACGAGACGTTCGCGGCCGTGGCGGCCGCCCGCGGGGCGGCCGATCTGTCGGGCACGATCACCGTGACCGCGGGGCTCGGTGGGATGGGTGGGGCGCAGCCGCTCGCGGTGACGATGAACGAGGGCGTCGCGATCTGCGTCGAGGTCGATCAGAGCCGGATCGCGCGCCGCCTCGAGCACCGCTACCTCGACTGCCAGGCAGACGACCTCGACCACGCGCTCGCGCTCGCCGTGGAGGCTCGCGACGCGCGTAGGCCGCTGTCGATCGGGCTGCTCGGCAACGCCGCGGAGGTGCTGCCGGAGCTCGTACGCCGCGGTGCCCCGACCGACCCTCCCATCGACGTGGTCACCGACCAGACCTCCGCGCACGACCCGCTGGCCTACCTGCCGGCCGGGATCGCGTTCGAGGACTGGGAGGCCGAGCGCACCCGCGACCCCGAGGGGTTCACCGCTCGCGCGCGGGAGTCGATGGCCACGCACGTCCGGGCGATGGTGGAGCTGCAGGACGCGGGTGCGGAGGTGTTCGACTACGGCAACTCGATCCGCGACGAGGCCCGCAAGGGTGGCTACGACCGGGCATTCGCCTTCCCCGGGTTCGTGCCGGCCTACATCCGTCCGCAGTTCTGCGAGGGCCGCGGGCCGTTCCGGTGGGCGGCGCTGTCTGGCGACCCGGCCGACATCGCCGCCACCGACCGGGCGATCCTCGAGCTCTTCCCCCGCGAGGAGAGCCCCGCGTACGAACGGCTGCACCGGTGGATCACGATGGCCGGCGAGCGGGTGCACTTCCAGGGCCTGCCCGCCCGGATCTGCTGGCTCGGGTACGGCGAG
>JAJUGK010000155.1 GCA_029268205.1 Nocardioidaceae bacterium | reverse complement strand
CAACCGCTCCGCGCTCGCGCTCGGCCTGCTGTGTCTCGTGGCGGCGCCGGCGGTGTCGTGGGGCCTCGGGCTCGACGACTGGCTGGCCGCGGCGACGCTGGGTCTGGTCGCCGTACCGCTCACCATCGGCGGCGGGCAGGCCGGCATCCTGCAGGGCGAGGAGCGGTGGGCCGCCCTGGGCGCCTTCTACCTGGCGATGGGCGCCGGACGCCTCGGCGTCGGGCTGATCTTCGTCCTGCTCTCCCCCACGGCGCTCTCGGCGATGCTCGCCGTCGCCATCGGCGCCTGGCTGGCGCCGCTCGCCGGCGCGCTCGCACTCGGGCATCTCGGGTCGCGCACCGACCGGCGGGCGGATGTACGCCGCGGGGTGAGCGTGCTGCGGGAGGTCGCGGGCAACTCCCACGCGCTGCTGGCGTTCTTCGCCCTGACCAACCTCGACGTCGTGGTGGCGCGAGCGAACTTCGACGGCCACGAGGCGGGGTTGTACGCCGGCGGTCTGATCCTGGCGAAGGCCGTGCTCTTCCTGCCCCAGTTCGTCGTGGTGCTCGCGTTCCCGTCGATGGCGTCCAGCGGCGGGCGCACCTATCTCAAGGGGCTGGCCGGCGTCGGCCTCGTCGGCGTCACCGGCGTCGCCGGCGCGGCCGTCCTCAGCGGTCTCGCCCTGGTCTTCGTCGGCGGCGCGGAGTACGGCGAGGTGGAGCCGGACCTGTGGATGTTCGCGGTGCTCGGCACCCTGATGGCGATGCTGCAGGTGATGGTCTACGAGGTCGTCGCGCGCCAGCACGGCCGCTCGGTCTACGTCCTGTGGGCGGGTCTGGCCGCCGTGGTCGGCTTCTCCCGGCTGGTCGACGGGCCCGGCGAGCTTGTGCGTGCAGTCGCCGCGACCCACGCGGTCGTGCTGCTCGTGCTGCTCGCCGTCGCCGTGCGGCGCCCCGGCCCGCCCCTCGAACTGCCGTCGGCGGCCAGGACCCCGGGGGCCTGAACCGCCCGGATCTGCCCGCTCAGTGGGCGGCGGCGTGCCAGCTGGGACCGGTGCCGACCGAGACGTCGAGCGGGACCAGCAGGTCGGCCGCACCGCCCATCTGGGTGCGCACCAGCGCGTCGAGCGCGTCGAGCTCGCCGGGCGCGACCTCGAGCACGAGCTCGTCGTGCACCTGCAACAGCATCCGGGAGGCCAGACCCTGCTCGCGCAGCGCGCGGTCGACGCCGAGCATGGCGACCTTGATCAGGTCGGCGGCGGAGCCCTGGATCGGGGCGTTGAGCGCCATCCGCTCCGCCATCTCGCGGCGCTGGCGGTTGTCGCTGGTGAGGTCGGGCAGGTAGCGGCGCCGCCCCATGATCGTCTCGGTGAAACCGGTGCGGCGCGCCTCGTCGACCACCCCGCCGAGGTAGTCGCGTACGCCGCCGAAGGTCTCGAAGTACTCATCCATCAGGCCGCGGGCCTCGCCGGGCTCGATCCGCAGCTGCTGACCCAGTCCGTAGGCCGACAACCCGTAGGCCAGGCCGTAGTTCATCGCCTTGATCTTGGCGCGCATCTCGCCGGTGACCTCGCCCGGGTCGACATCGAAGACCCGCGCGGCGGTGACGGAATGGAAGTCGCGACCGCTGCGGAACGCCTCGATCAGGCCGGCGTCCTCGGAGAGGTGGGCCATGATCCGCATCTCGATCTGGCTGTAGTCGGCCGTCATCAGGCACTCGCCGCCCGGGCCGACGACGAACGCCTCGCGGATGCGCCGGCCCTCCTCGGTGCGGACGGGGATGTTCTGCAGGTTGGGGTCGGTGCTGGAGAGCCGTCCGGTCGCGGCGATCAGCTGGTTGAAGGTGGTGTGGATGCGCCCGTCGGGCTGCACGGTCTTGAGCAGACCCTCGACGGTCTGCCGCAGCCGGCTGACGTCGCGGTGGCGCAACAGGTGCTGCAGGAAGGGGTGCTCGGTCTTCTCGTACAGCGTCGCCAACGCGTCGGCGTCGGTGGTGTAGCCGGTCTTGGTGCGCTTGGTCTTGGGCATCCCGAGCTCGTCGAAGAGCACGACCTGCAGCTGCTTGGGCGAGCCGAGGTTGATCTCCTTGCCGATGACCGCGAAGGCCTCCTCTGCCGCGGCCTTCACCCCACCCGCGAACTCGGCCTCCAGGCTCTCGAGACGGTCGACGTCGACCGCGACGCCCCGCTGCTCGAGGTCGGCGAGCACCCCGACGAGCGGCAGCTCGACGTCCTCCAGCAGTCGGGTGCCCCCACGGCCGTCGAGCTCGTCGTCGAGCGCGCCCGCCAACTCCAGGACCGCGCCGGCCTGCACCAGGACGGTCTCCCCGCCGCCGTCCTCATCACCGTCGAGGGGGACGTCGAGGGAGAGTTGGTCGGGGTCCCCGCCGATGTCGGCACGCAGCTCGCGCCGCAGGTAGCGGACGGTGAGGTCGGCCAGGTCGTAGGAGCGCTGGTCGGGACGGGCGAGGTAGGCCGACAGGGCGGTGTCGCGGGCCAGCCCGGCCAACGTCCACCCGCGGGCGGCGAGCGCCAGGATCGGCCCCTTGGCGTCGTGCAGCACCTTGGGCACCGCCGGGTCGGCGAGCCACGCGCCGAGCGCGGACTCGTCGGCCGGGTCGAGCGTGGCGACGTCGACCCAGGCGGCGTGACCGTCCGCCGTGGCGAAGGCCAGCGAGTAGACCTCGCCGGTGCCGGCCCGCCACACCCCCTGGACCTGCACGCCGACGCGGGCGCCGTCGCGCGCGTGGCTCTCGAGCCACGCGCCGAGCTCGCCCGGACCGGGGCGGCTGACCTCGAGCGAGAAACCGCCCTCGTCGACGTCCTCCTCCGACTCCAGGGTCGCGAACAACCGGTCGCGCAACACCCGGAACTCCAGGCCGTCGAAGAGCTGGTGGACCTCGTGCCGGTCCCACGGCTGCTTGGCCAGGTCGGTCGGCGAGACCGGCAGCTCGAGATCGGTGACCAGCGCGTTGAGCCGGCGGTTGCGGATGACGGAGTCGAGGTGGGCACGGAGGTTCTCGCCCGCCTTGCCCTTGATCTCGTCGGCGCGGGCGATGACGTTGTCGAGGCCGTCGTAGGTGGTGATCCACTTCGCGGCGGTCTTCGGCCCGACCCCCGGCACGCCGGGGAGGTTGTCGGAGTCCTCACCGACCAGCGCCGCGAGCTCCGGGTAGCGCGCCGGGGGTACGCCGTACTTCTCCTCCACCGCAGCCGGGGTCATCCGCGCGAGCTCGGAGACCCCGCGCATCGGGTAGAGCACGGTCGAGGCGTCGGAGACCAGCTGCAGGGAGTCGCGGTCGCCGGTGAGGATCAGCACCTCCAGTCCCTCGGCCAGGGCCCGGGTGGTCAGGGTCGCGATGATGTCGTCGGCCTCGTAGCCGGCCACCTCGAGGTGCGGGATGCGCAGCGCGTCGAGGACCTCCTGGATCAGCGGCACCTGCCCCGCGAACTCGTCAGGGGTCTTGGCGCGCTTGGCCTTGTATTCGGCGTACTCCTCGACCCGGAAGGTCTGCCGGGACTTGTCGAAGGCGACCGCGACGTGGGTCGGCTCCTCGTCGCGCAGCACGTTGATCAGCATCGAGGTGAAGCCGTAGACCGCGTTGGTCGTCTGCCCGGTCGTCGTGGAGAAGTTCTCGGCCGGCAGCGCGAAGAACGCCCGATAGGCGAGGGAGTGACCGTCGAGCAGCAGGAGGCGGGGACGGGACTGTCCGGTCGGGGCGTTGAGATCGTCGCTCGGCACGGTCCGACTCTAGGACACCGCGGGGACACCTCCCGCGGGCGCCGGGGGCCGCGCGTGCCACGATGAGCCCATGGATCTGCAGGACCTTCCCCCGGGCGGTCTCAACGAGAAGCTCGGCGTCGAGATCGTCGAGGCCGACCCCGACCGGATCGTGGGGACGATGCCCGTCGCCGGCAACGAGCAGCCCTTCGGCCTGCTGCACGGCGGCGCCTCCATCGCGCTCGCCGAGAGCCTGGGCTCGATCGGCTCGACGCTGCACGCCCAATCGATGGGCAAGGTCGCCGTCGGGGTCGACATCAACGCCACCCACCACCGCTCGGCGCGCGACGGCATCGTCACCGGCGTCGCCACCGCGATCCACCGCGGGCGCACGAGCGCCTGCTACGACGTGGTGATCAGCAACGCCGAGGGCAAGCGGCTGTGCACCGCGCGCATCACCTGCGCGCTGATCGACGCCGACCGGGTCTGACCGGACCGCCGCGCCCTGCGGTTCAGTCGTCGCGCGCGCCGCGTTCGGTGCGACGCCGCTGGGAGCGGCGCGAGGCGAGCACCATCCCGAGGTTGCGCGCACCGCTGCCCCGGACGCCGGCCGCCGCCGGCGTGCCGCGTCCACTGGCCCCGAGCCGGGACCGCACGGCCGACACCGGCGCCCCGCGCAGCACCCCGGTCTGGCCCAGTCCGAGCCGGGCGAGGAACCGGTTGGTGTCGCGGGCACCGGTGGCCGCGCCGGTCAGATAGGCGACGTCCTTCTCCTCGGCCCACGCGACAGCCGCCTCCAGCAGCAGGTGGCCGACCCCTTGGCGACGATGCCCGGTCAGCACCTGCAGGTGGGACACCAGGATCGCCATCTCGTCGCCGAGCGGTGCGATCGGCACCCGGCGCAACTGGACCGCGCCGATGACCTCGTAGGCCCACTCCACCACCAGGATGCGCTCGTCGGGGTCGGCCGCGACCCGCGCGAGGGCGCCCCGGGCCTGCTCGAGCGGATCGTCCGTACGGCGCGGGACGAGGTCGTGCCACAGCACGAGCAGCGCGGGTGCGTCGTCGGGAACGGCGTCGCGCACCTTCGCGAGCTGACGGGCCATCGGTGACAGTCCTCGGATCGGGGGCGGGAGGAGCAGAGCTCCTCCGGGGCACTCCGGAGGATTTTACGCCGTCCGCTCCCGGTATGCCGCCGCCATCCCCGGACCGGTAACGGTTCGCTAACGACCGCGTGCGCCGACCCATGTGGCCCAACCCACAGCCCTACCGTGATCCGACACGCCGCCCTGCCTTCGGGGGTGGGCGCGGAACCCGAGGTACCCCACCCGACCGAACGTCAGAAAGGTTCACGCCGTGAATCGATCCCGACCCGCCTCCTGGGTGAAGGTGATGGCCGGCTCCGCCGTGCTCGCGCTCACCCTGGCCGCCTGCGGTTCCGACAGCGACGACAACGACGCTGCCGACGAGCCCACCGACGACGCCACCACGTCGCAGACGAGCGAGGAGAACTTCACCAACGACGAGTGCGCCGGCAACACCAGTAGCGCCGACACCTTCAAGGTCGCCGGCATCCTGCCGCTGACCGGCAACCTCGCCGTCCTCGGTCCGCCCGAGGTCGCCGGCGTCGGTCTGGCCGTCTCCGACATCAACGCCGCCGGCGGTGTCGGCGACGCCGACGCCTGCCAGGTGCTCCTGGACTCCGGCGACGCCACGGACTCGTCCGTGGCCAACGCCGCCGCCCAGCAGGCGATCTCCGGCAACGCCTCGATGGTGCTCGGCGCCGCCTCCTCCTCGGTGACGCAGAACATCGTCGACGCGATCACCAACGCCCCGATCGTGCAGATCTCCCCCGCCAACACCGCGGTGTCCCTGAGCGGCTACGACCCGTTCTACTTCCGTACCGCTCCGCCGGACGGCATCCAGGGCAACGCGCTGGGCAACCTGATCTCCGGTGACGGCAACCAGCGCGTCGCGTTCATCGTGTTCAACGACGCCTACGGTGTCGGCCTGCGCGACGTCGTCCAGGAGACTGTCGAGAACAACGGTGGCGAGGTCGTCTACGGCGGCAAGGGCATGAACCAGGAGTTCCCGCCCGCGCAGACCAGCTTCTCCGCCGAGGTCAACGGCGCCACGTCGGCCAACCCCGACGCCATCGTCGTCCTCGCCTTCGACGAGACCAAGGCGATCATCCCCGAGTTGGCCAACGCCGACTGGGACATGTCCAAGATCTACATGGTCGACGGCAACACCTCCAGCTACGGCGACGAGTTCGACGCCGGCATGCTCGAGGGCGCCAAGGGCACGATCCCGGGCAACGACCCGGACTCGACCTTCAAGGACCGCCTCAACGCGTGGTACGAGTTCGCCGAGGGTGAGGCGCTCAACGACTACGCCTACGCCGCCGAGTCCTACGACGGCGTCATCCTGGCCGCGCTCGCTGCGGTGAAGGGCGGCGACACTACGCCCGAGACGATCCAGAAGAACCTGGCCGCGGTCTCGGGTGCCACCGATGGCGAGGAGTGCACCAGCTACGCCGACTGTGT
>JAJUGK010000154.1 GCA_029268205.1 Nocardioidaceae bacterium | reverse complement strand
TGAGCGCCGCACTCCCGCCGGGGTCGCTGCTGCGACGACACCCCGCGTTCCGCCGGCTCTGGGCGAGCTGGTGCGCCTCGAACCTCGCCGACAGCATGCTCTTCCTGGTGCTCGCGGTCTGGGTCAAGGACCTCACCGGTTCCGACGCCGCGGCAGCGATGACGTTCGTCTGCCTCGGTGCCCCGGCGCTGATCGCCCCGTTCCTCGGCGACCTCGTCGACCGGGTCTCGCGTCGGCGGCTCCTGGTCGCGGTCAAGCTCGGGATCGCCCCGGTGCTCCTCGGGGTCCTGCTGGTCCCCGAGGACGCCCGCGTGGCCGCGCTCTACGTCGTGACGGCCGCCTACGGCGCGGTCGGCCACCTCACCGCGGCGGCCCAGGGTGCGCTGGTGCGCGACCTCCTCGACGATGCCGACCTGGCCGCGGGGAACGGCCTGCTGAGCACCGTCGACCAGGCACTGCGCCTGGTCGCCCCGCTGGTCGGCACCGGCCTCTACGCACTGGCCGGGCCTGGGTCGGTGCTCGCGCTGACGGCGGGGTGCTTCGTCGTCGCGGCCGGGATCCTCGCGGGACTGCGGGTGCTGGAGACACCGCCGACCCCACGGGAGGAGCGGGGGCGCTACCGCGCCGAGGTCGCAGCGGGCCTGGCCCACCTGCGGCGTACGCCGACCCTCGCCGCCGCGCTGGTCGCCGTGGTGGTCGGGTTCGCCGCGACCGGCCTGCTCAACGCGGTGAGCTTCGCCGTGCTGGACCGGGGGCTCGGGGTCGAGGCCTCGATGATCGGCGTGCTCGTGAGCCTGCAGGGGGTCGGCGCCGTGGTCGCCGGCCTCACCGTGGCGCGGGTCATCGGCCGGTGGGGCGAGGCGGCGACGGTCCGCACCGGGTTGGCACTGCTCGCGCTCGGGATCCTGCCCCTCCTGACGCCGTGGCTCCCGGCGGTGCTGGCCGGCCTCGCGGTGGTGGGCTTCGGCGTCACCTGGTCCGTGGTGGCGCTGATGACCATGCGCCAGCGCTTGACCCCGCCGACGCTGCAGGGGCGCGTCGGCGCCGCGACCAACGTCGCGATCAGCCTTCCGCAGACCATCGTCACCCTGATCGGAGCCGCCCTGGTCGACGTCCTGGACTTCCGGGTGCTGTTGATCGCCAGCGCGACCGGGGTGGCGCTCGCCGCATTCGTCCCGCGCGGGGCGGGTGACCGATCCACGCGCCGCTCGCTGAGCGCCCCGTGAAGCCGTTCGTCGTCGCGGGCCGCTGATCGGAAGCGGAAGGGCCGTGGCATCGCCGGGATCTCCCTGGGCGGTCCTCTACAGTGACCGCGGTCCCCGCTCAGCCGGACCCCGCGCGACCCGCGGGCCGACTGACCCGCCGTACGCAGAGGAGCCCCATGAGCAGCGCGCCAGCCCAGCCGGACGACCTCACCGTGGTCGTCCTCGCCGCCGGCGGGGGCACCCGGATGAAGTCCAAGACGATGAAGGTGCTGCACCCGATCAGCGGGCGGAGCATGCTGGGTCACGTCCTGCACGCGGTGCGCTCGACCCGGCCGCGTCGGGTGGTCGCCGTGATCGGCACCCAGCGCGAGCAGGTGGGACCGCACGTGCTCGAGCACGTCCCCGACGCGCTCCTCGCCGTCCAGGAGACCCCGGAGGGGACCGCGCACGCCGTCCGCGCCGCGGTCGAGACGCTGCTCGCCAGCGACGGCGACCTGATCGGGACCGTGCTGGTCACCGCCGGTGACACCCCCATGCTCGAGGGCGAGAGTCTGCGGGACTTCGTCGCCGACCACCGCCGGTCGGGCCGGGCGGTCAGCATCCTCACCGGTCGCGTCGCCGACCCGACCGGCTACGGCCGGATCGTGCGCGAACCCGACGGCAGCGTCGCCGCGATCGTGGAGGAGAAGGAGGCCAGCGACTACCAGCGCGAGATCAACGAGATCAACTCCGGGATCCTCGCCTTCGACGCCGCGTTCCTGCGCTCCGCGCTTCCGCGCATCGACAACGACAACGCCAAGGGTGAGTACTACCTCACCGACGCGATCGCGCTGGCGCGCGCCGACGGCCTGCAGGTGGGTGCGTTCCCCGTCGCCGACGTCACCCAGACCGAGGGCGCCAACGACCGCGCCCAGCTCGCCGACCTCGCGCGCGAGATGAACCAGCGCATCCTGCGCCGGTGGATGCGCGAGGGCGTGACCGTCCTCGACCCGCTCACGACCTGGGTCGACGCCGACGTCGTCCTCGCCCCCGACGTGACGATCCTGCCGGGCGTCCAACTGCTCGGGACGACAATCGTCAACGAGGACGCCGTGATCGGACCCGACTCCACCCTGCGCGACGTCGAGGTGGGCCAGGGCGCCAAGGTCGTCCGCACCCACGCGGAGTTGGCGGTCATCGGCCCGGCCGCCCAGGTCGGCCCGTTCTCCTACCTGCGGCCCGGCACCCGGATCGGCACGCAGGGCAAGGTCGGGACGTTCGTGGAGACGAAGAACTCCGAGATCGCCGCCGGAGCCAAGGTGCCGCACCTGTCCTACATCGGTGACACCGAGATCGGCGAGGGCACCAACATCGGCGCCGGCACGATCACCGCCAACTACGACGGCGTCTCCAAGCACCGTACGGTCGTCGGCAGGCACGCCCGCACCGGCTCCAACAACACCTTCGTCGCGCCGGTACGGATCGGCGACGGCGCCGTCACCGGCGCCGGCACCACCGTCCGCAAGGACGTCCCGGCGGGCGCCCTCGCGGTGTCGGCCGGCACCCAGCGCCACCTCGAGGAGTGGGTGCTGCAGCGGCGGGCGGGCACCGCCGCAGCCGAGGCCGCGGCGGCGGCGCTGGACGCCGAGCGCACCGGGGAGCAGGGCTCCGCCGGCGAGGACGCGTGAGTCGTCTCACGGGAGCCCCCGCTGGTTCGCGTCCGACCCCGGAGAGGTGCACAATCGCGACGTGAGCGGAATGAAGCGGGCGACCGAGAAGAACCTGATGGTGTTCAGCGGCCGGGCACACCCCGGGCTCGCTGTGGAGGTCGCCGACCAGCTCGGCACCGGCCTCGTACCGACCTCGGCGTACGAGTTCGCCAACTCCGAGATCTACGTCCGCTTCGAGGAGTCCGTCCGCGGCTGCGACGCGTTCGTGATCCAGAGCCACACCGCTCCGATCAACGAGTGGATCATGGAGCACCTGATCATGGTCGATGCGCTCAAGCGCGCCTCGGCCAAGCGGATCACCGTCGTGATGCCGTTCTACGGCTACGCCCGCCAGGACAAGAAGCACCGCGGCCGCGAGCCGATCTCCGCGCGGCTCATCGCCGACCTGTTCAAGACCGCCGGTGCCGACCGGCTGATCACCGTCGACCTGCACGCCGACCAGATCCAGGGCTACTTCGACGGTCCCGTCGACCACCTGATGGCGCTGCCGATCCTCACCGACTACGTCAGGGAGAAGTACGGCGACCAGCAGCTCACCGTCGTCTCGCCCGACGCCGGTCGGATCAAGGTCGCCGAGCGGTGGGCCGCCAAGCTCGGCGGCACCCCGCTGGCCTTCATCCACAAGACCCGTGACGTCAACCGCCCCAACGAGTCCGTGGCCAACCGCGTCGTGGGCGAGGTCGAGGGCCGGATGTGCATCCTGGTCGACGACATGATCGACACCGGCGGCACGATCGTGAAGGCCGCCGACGCGCTGATGGCCGACGGTGCGGCCGGGGTCATCATCGCCGCGACCCACGCGATCCTCTCCGACCCGGCGGTCGACCGGTTGAAGAACTGCAACGCCACCGAGGTCATCGTGACCAACACGCTCCCGATCCCCGAGGAGCGCCGCTTCGACAAGCTGACCTGCCTCTCGATCGCGCCGCTGATCAGCCGCGCGATCCGCGAGGTGTTCGAGGACGGGTCCGTCACCTCGCTCTTCGACGGTCACGCCTGACCCTGCGCGCGCAGTGAGGGTGGTTACAGCCGCCGGATTGGTGCTCGGAGTGCCCGCCTCGCTAGAGTGTCGAAGTTGCCTCGGCGAGGGAGTTCTCGCTCCGTGATCGACGCGGTGCCACGGCTGCGCCCCTGCGCGCGCCCGTAGCCCGCTCCGGACGGGCTCTCCTCACCGGCACCGACCGCCGCACGACCATCGCATCGACGTACGAGGAGTTGCTCCACCATGACCGACAAGATCACCGCCGAGCTGCGCACCGAGTTCGGCAAGGGGGCCGCCCGGCGCATCCGCCGTGACGACAAGGTCCCCGCCGTGCTCTACGGTCACGGCGCCGAGCCCCTGCACCTCACCCTCCCGGGCCACGACACGATGCTTGCGCTCAAGCGCGGCGGCGTCAACGCCCTGCTGGAGATCACCGTCGACGGCAAGGACCACCTCGCCCTGACCCGGCAGGTCCAGTCCGACCCGATCAAGGGCTTCCTCGAGCACGTCGACTTCGTGTCGGTCAAGCGCGGCGAGAAGGTCCTCGTCGACGTCCCGGTCGTCGCGGTCGGCGAGGCCAAGCGCGGCGTCGTCGTGACCGTCCCGATCGCGGAGGTCCGCATCGAGGTCGAGGCCACCAAGATCCCCGAGTCCATCGAGATCTCCGTCGAGGACGCCGACGCCGGCTTCCAGGTCGAGGCCCACGAGCTCGAGCTCCCCGCGGGTGCGACGCTGTCGGGCATCGAGGACGACGAGGTCGTGCTGGTCGTCGCGCACGCCCCGACCGCCGAGGAGGTCGACGCCGAGCTCAGCGAGGCCGAGGCCGACGCCGGCATCGAGAAGGACGCGCCCGAGGCGACCGACTCCGAGTGAGTCGCGTCCCCGACGCGTGCTGAGCTGGATCCGACGAAGGGCCGGGAGTTCTGCGATGTCCGACGCCGCCGTGTGGCTGGTGGTGGGGCTCGGGAACCCCGGCCCTTCGTATGCCCAGACCCGCCACAACGTGGGTTATCTCGTGGTCGAGGAGCTCGCCCAGCGGATGGGTTCGGGTTTCCGCGCACACAAGTCGGGCCGCGCGGAGGTCGTGGAGGGTCGGCTCGGTCCGATCGGGCCCGACACCCCCCGGGTCGTGCTGATGAAGGCACGCACCTACATGAACGAGTCCGGCGGTCCGGTCTCGACGCTGGCGAAGTTCTACAAGGTGCCGCCGGCGCGGATCGTGGCGATCCACGACGAGCTCGACATCGACTTCGGCACGCTGCGGGTCAAGCTCGGCGGCGGCGACAACGGACACAACGGGCTGAAGTCGATGCGGGCCTCGCTCGGCACCGGCGACTTCTACCGGGTGCGCGCCGGCATCGGCCGTCCCCCCGGCCGTCAGGCGCCGGCCGACTTCGTGCTGTCGAACTACTCCGCCGCCGAGCGCAAGGAGCTGCCGCTGCAGGTGGTCCTGGCCGCCGACGCGGTGGAGTCGTTGATCAGCGAGGGACTCGAGCGCACGCAGAGTCGGTTCAACTCCTAGGCTGTCGGCCGTGAACGACTTCGCGCCTGGCAGCCCGCCCCCCGGGATCGAGCACGACGACCACCTGATGGCGGCCTGGGCCGCCGAGGTCGCCGGCAACCTCCTCGTCGACGTCCGCGGTCAGGGACTGGAGGGCAAGGAGCTCAAGGACGCCGGCGACCGGGCCGCCCACGAGCTGCTGATGGACCTCCTCGCCCAGCACCGCCCCGACGACGCGGTGCTGTCGGAGGAGGGCAAGGACGACAAGGCGCGGTTGCAGGCCGACCGCGTCTGGATCGTCGACCCGCTCGACGGCACCCGGGAGTTCTCCGAGCCGCCCCGCGAGGACTGGGCGGTGCACGTGGCGCTGTGGACCCGCGCGGCCGGCGACCTGGCCGCCGGCGCGGTCGCCCAACCGGGACTGAACACCACCTTCCACACCGGCCGGCCCCCCGTCGTACCCGCCTCGAGTGCGCCGCGTCCGCGGATCGCCGTCTCCCGCACCCGGCCGCCCGCGTTCGTGGAGGCACTGGCCGAGGCGATCGGCGCCGACCTCGTACCGATGGGTTCGGCCGGGGCGAAGGTCATCTCCGTCGCCCGCGACGTGACCGACGCCTACGTGCACGCCGGCGGGCAGTACGAGTGGGACTCCGCAGCCCCGGTCGCCGTCGCGCGCGCCGCGGGCCTGCACACCTCCCGGGTCGACGGCAGCGCGCTGGTCTACAACCAGGACGAGGTGCTGCTTCCCGACCTGGTCGTGTGCCGACCCGAGCTGGCGGAGCCGATCTTGGCGTTCATCCGCGAGCACGGCGTGGAGTAGCTGCCCGACCGAACTGCTGAACGAACGCCGCCGCACGTCGCCGCCTCACGCGGCAGGAGCAGGGAGCCGGCCTCGTTGGTTCAGCACTTCGGCGAGGGCCACG
>JAJUGK010000153.1 GCA_029268205.1 Nocardioidaceae bacterium | reverse complement strand
CCGACGTCCTCGGTGGCGGTCACGGTCTCGGCGGTCTGCGTCGCGTCACCGGTGCTGGGCTCGGCCTTGGTCTCGGTGGAGCCGGCCTTGGCCGCCGCACCCGCCTTGGCCTTCGCCGGGGCCGGGCTCTCGCCCTTGACCGAGGCGAGCAGCATCTGCGCGACGTCGAGGACCTCGACCTCCTCGCGCGCCTCGCCCTTGGCCTGCTGGGCGGTCAGCCCGTCGGCGAGCATCACGCGGCAGAACGGGCAGCCCACCGCGATCTGATCGGCGCCGGTGTCGACGGCCTCCTTGGTGCGGTTGACGTTGATCCGCTCGCCGGTGTTCTCCTCCATCCACATGCGCGCGCCACCGGCACCGCAGCAGAAGGACCGCTCGGAGTTGCGCGGCATCTCCTTGAAGTCCGCGTCCGGGATGATCGTCAGCAGGTCGCGCGGCGGCGTGTAGACCTGGTTGTGGCGACCCAGGTAGCACGGGTCGTGGTAGGTCACGGTGCGCTTGGGCGCCGACGAGGCGACCGGGGTCAGCTTGCCCTCGCGCACGAGCCGGTTGAGCAGCTGCGTGTGGTGGACGACCTCGAGCTCGACGCCGAACGCGGCGTACTCGTTCTTCAGGGTGTTGAAGCAGTGGGCACAGGTGGAGACGACCTTCTTGGCCTTCGTCTCGGTGAGCACCTCGGCGTTCTGCTGCGCCAGTCCCTGGAAGACGAACTCGTTGCCGGCGCGGCGGGCCGGGTCACCGGTGCAGGTCTCGCCGTTGCCGAGCACGGCGCAGCTCACGCCGGCGATGTCGAGCAGTTCGGCGACCGCCCGGGTGGTCTTCTTCGCGCGGTCCTCGTAGGCGCCGGCGCAGCCGACCCAGAACAGCCAGTCGACCTCGTCGAGGTCCTCGACGTCCTCGCCGACGACCTTCACCTCGAAGTCCAGGCCCTTGGCCCAGTCCATCCGGGCGTTGGGCGACATGTTCCAGGGGTTGCCCTTGTTCTCCAGGCCCTTGAAGAGCTGATTGAGCTCGGTCGGGAAGTTCGACTCCACCAGCACCTGGTAGCGCCGCATGTCCATGATGTGGTCGACGTGCTCGATGTCGACCGGGCACTGCTGCACGCACGCGCCGCACGAGGTGCAGTTCCACAGCACCTCAGGGTCGATCACGGCCGCGCCGGAGTCGGGCATGTAGAACCAGTCGTCGCCGGTGTCGCCGACGAGCGGCCGCTCGACCTCCTTGGCCAGGTCGGGGTCCTTCTCGAGCAGCGCGGTCGCGGCCTCACTGCCCTCGCCGCCGGCCTTGAGGTACGGCGCCTTGGCGTAGGCGTGGTCGCGCAGCCCCATCACCAGCAGCTTGGGCGAGAGCGGCTTCTCGGTGTTCCACGCCGGGCACTGGCTCTGGCAGCGGCCGCACTCGGTGCAGGTGGTGAAGTCGAGGATGCCCTTCCAGGAGAAGTCCTCGATCGCCCCGACGCCGAGGGTGGAGTCCTCGTCGAGGTCGTCGATGTCGTCGAGCGTGATCGCCTTGCCGTCGGAGGTCAGCGGCTTCATGGCACCCAGCGCCGTACGCCCGCTGGACTCGCGCTTGAACCAGATGTTGGGCCAGGCGGTGAACCGGTGCCAGGCCACGCCCATCGTCAGGTTGGCCGAGATGACGATCAGCCAGACCATCGCCGCCAGGATCTTGATGACCGCGATCGCGAGGATGGCGTTCTCGAGGCCGCGCTCACCCAGGCCGCCGAAGAGGCCGTCGCCGACGAATCCGCTGACGGGGAAGTGCGAGCGGGCGAACCGCTCGGGCTCCTCGCCGACGAGCTGGCCGAGGCGGTACTCCGCGCCACGGATGAACAGGATCGCCGAGCCCTCGAGGAGCACCATGAACTCGACGAAGTAGGCCTGCCAGAAGTTCGAGCCGAAGAAGCGGCTCTTGCGGCCCTCGGCCCGCGGGTGGTGCTTCTGGCGGTAGATGATCAGGAAGACGATGCCGACCGTGCTGAGCACGCCCAGGCCCTCGGCGACCCACTCGTAGCCGAACCAGTGGCCGATGATCGGCAGCGCGAAGTCGGGCTGGAAGAGCTGGACATAGCCCGCCGCCACCGCCGAGGCGAGGAAGAGGAAGGCGAAGTAGACGAACCAGTGCATGATGCCGACCCAGCGCCACTGGAACATCCGCGTGTGGCCGAAGGTCTCCTTCAGCATCGTCACCGTGCGGCGGGCCGGGTCGTTGCTGCGGTTCAGCGCCGGCTGCCCGATGCGGACCGTGCCGACGATGCCGACAACGGCCCGGGCGGCCATCGCGACCGCGACAGCGGTGACGGCCAGCGAGATGACGATGGCCACGATCTGGAATGCCGACATGCACTCTCCTCGTCCGGGTCGGGGGCACCGACCATGGTGGCGGCTGGGATGAGCCTATGAGTACGCCGGGGGAGGCGTCAGCCCAGCACCCGTGTGAGGTTACCTACTGAGCGGTAACCACGGGCGGGGCGTCCGTACGGTGTCGGGCCCCGGAACAGGCCCGGGTGTCAGGCCGGGAGCGCGCCGACGTGGGCCAGCGCCTGGCGGACGAGCAGCCCGCGGCCGCCCTCGAGCTCCTCGGCCACGCGCGGGTGCACCGCCTCCTCCGGCGTCAGCCAGCTGAGCTCGAGCGCGTCCTGACGCGGGTCGCAGTCGCCGGTCACCGGGACGACGTACACCAGCGAGACGGCGTGCTGGCGCGGGTCGTGCAGCGGGGTCACGCCCGGCAGCGGGAAATACTCCGCCACGGTGCACGGCGTCACCGCGGCCGGCAGCTGCGGGAACGCCGTCGGCCCGAGGTCCTTCTCCAGGTTGCGCATCAGGGCATCGCGCAGCGACTCGCCGTGGAAGACCCGCCCCGAGACCAGCGAGCGGGTGATCGACCCCGATGCGGACGCCCGCAGCAGCAGGCCCACGTGCTCGACCCGTCCGTGGGCGTCGACCCGCACGGGCACCGCCTCGACGTAGAGGATCGGCACCCGCGAGCGGGTCTCGTCCAGGGCGAGCTCGGAGAGCCAGCCGGGATTGGGGTCCGGGGTGCGGAGAGTGGCCACGGGTGCATTGTGCCCTGGGGGTCCCGACGGGCTCGACCGACGACACGGGCTCGACCGACGGAGGGCCGGTGGCTACAACCGGACCCGCGTCACCTTGCCCTTCCCGGTCAGGTCGACCCGCACCCGCACGGTCTTGCCGTTGGGCCGCTTGGCGCAGTAGGCGAACCCGCCGGCCGCGCGCTTGCCGGGCATCCCGACCCGGCGCAGGACGGTGCTGGCGCTCATCCCGCGCTTGAGCGTGCGGAACTTGCGCAGCGGGGTGCGGTTGGCGGTGTCGCGACAGCCGTTGTTGCGGATGCCGACCGCGCGCTCCCACATCTGCAGGTACGCCTCCGCGCCGCGCTCCATGTCGCGCACGATCCTCGGCCCGGCGAGCTTGCGCAGGTCCTCGATCCAGTCCGGGTAGAGCCCGTAGTGGGCCACGCCGTCGACGTTGATGTCGTACACGCGCTTGCCGGAGCGCTGCTTGCGCACTGTGATGCCGCCCAGCCCCTTGAACGGGTAGGTGACCTTGTTCTTCGCCTTCGCGCCGCGCGGGTTGCCCTGCGCGCCGAGGCCGTTGATGTCGGCGCCGTACCCGATGCCGAACAGGTAGCGCTTGTCGGCCCAGGTGACGTGCCGCTTCCACTTCTTCACGAACCCCGTGCTGTCGCCGGCGTACGGCGCGATGAACCCGCCGGCCTTCGCGATCCGCGGGTAGGCGTCCGGGGTGGACCAGGAGTGGCTGGAGAGCACGCCGGAGTAGCCGAGCTTCTCGATCAGGTCCATCGACGCCTTGCGCGCCACCACGCTCATGTGGTCGGGGTCGAAGAGCATCTTGCGCTTCACCAGCCCCCGGATGGTGTGCTCACCCAGCGCCGTGAGACCGCGCTTGTTGCAGTGCGGTGCCGACGGGTAGATCGGGAGCGGCTGGGTGGGCAGGTGCAGCTTGGCGATCGCGCCGAACAGCGCGTCCTGCTGGCCCGCCCGCGGCGGCGCGAGCCCCTGGGTCTTGTCGGCGACCTCGGGATTCTTGTAGGTGCACTTCTCCATCTGCCAGAAGGTGCCGGTCTCGAGGAAGTTCGCCGTGCCGACGAGCAGACCGGTCGCCCCCTCGTCGCCCGCGACCCCGGACAGCGCGTTGTCGAACTTGTTGACCAGCTCCATCTGCCGTACGCCCATCTTGTGCATCGCATCCAGCTGCCGGTCGATCTCGGCCCGGTTGCACTGCGGGATGTCGAGCTTCATCGTGCAGCCGAACGGGATCGAGGTCTCGATGCCCATCACGACCGCGAGCTTGCCGGCGTTGATCACCTTGCGGGCCTGGACCGGGTTCTTCACGATCCGGTACCACCCGCGGCCGGGGCCGCCGGACTGGGCGTCGATGTAGCGCTGGAACTGCTTCATCCGCTTGGCCTGCAGCCGGATGGAGTCCATGTCGTCGCAGGAGTTCTTCTTCAGCGGGTAGAGCAGGCACAGCTGGTTGTTCTCGACCAGCAGGTTCACGAACAACCGCAGGCCGCCGCGCCAGGAGCGCTCGATCCACTTGTAGTAGGTGCCCTCGTGGGTCAGCGAGTCCGGCGCGGGCCAGTCCTTGAACGTCGGCCAGCCGACCGGGTCGTGCGTCGGCTTGCCCGAGAGCACCGCCTCCAGCAGCGCGCCGTACCCGCCGGTGATGGTGTGGTCGAGGCAGTCGACCAGTGCGTACGCCGCGCCGTAGGGGTGCCAGGGCTTGCCGCAGTGCGCCCGGCCGCCGAGGAACTCGTAGGCCATCCCATGGGTGTGGGCGTCGACGTACCCCACGACCTGCTGGTGCGCTGTCTGGCCGGCGTGCGGGGCGCCCTTGATGTTGACCTGGACCTCGGGGTACTTCGCACAGCCCGTGGTCGCGCGCAGCCGGAACGCCGTCGGCTGCTTGCCGAACACCAGCGCGCCGTCGCCGGCCACCGCCAGGCCGCCGTTGCCGAGCGCGAAGCGGAAGCCCGGACCCTTCTTGGTCACGGTGTAGTCGCCGCGCTTGCTCGGCTTCGCCGCCATCACGATCCGGTTGGAGGTCCCCAGCCCGAGCAGCGGACCGCCGGCGCGGGTGACGAAGTCCCGCTTGGTGCCGTAGACGAGGTACTTGCCGAGGTCGGTGGCGCGGAAGTGGAACGGCGCGGCCCCGCGGATCCGCGGAGCGCTGGCGCGGAGCCCGGACCCGGAGCGGGTGACCCAGCGGCCCGACGGCGCCTGGAGGGCGTAGCAGCCGTTCGCCATCGCGTAGCGGTCGGCCGGCACGGCGGTGCGGGTGCGCTCGAACTGCGCGGTGGTCAGGTACGGCATCGCCTCCGCGCGCTGGGCCTCCACGACGTCGCGCGCGGCGGCGGCCTGCATCGGCGTGGTCGGGTCGCGGGTCTCGGCCGTCTCCTCGGGCGCGCTGCGCGACAGCGCGTTCTTGGTGGTGGGATCGGAGTGGTCGTGCCCGTGCCCGTCGTCGCCGTCGACCAACGGGTCGACGCCCGCGTGCACGTGGCCGTCGGCGGAGACCTTCCCGCCGGTCACCCCGCGCGCCCGGCGGGTGGCGCGCTCGGCCAGGTCGGCCGCGCTACGCGCGAAGTCGTCGGCCTCGACGGTCCGGTCGTCCTCCACCTCGGCGGCGACCGGCACCTCCTCGTCGTCCCCGGCGAGCTGCAGCCCCGCGACCACCAGCGCGATGGCGAGCCCGACCGCACCGAGCAGGCGCAGGACGGACGACCAGGAGGCGTCGAGGGAACGGTCGGGCGCGGGCTGGGGCATGCGAGGTCCTCCGGAGGGTGGGATCTGCGCTGCCCAACGACCCGGGGAGGGCTAGGTCACGCCGGGCCCGGGCGCCGGCGGACGCTCAGCTGAGCGGATGCTCCTCACCGACGGGGACCAGCGGCGCCGCCAGCAACGGCAGGGCCGCGGCGAGCGCGAAGGTGGCGGCGTACCCGAGGTGGGTGATCGCCAGGCCGGCGACCGGCGGGACCGCTGCCGCGGCGAGGTACTGCGCGGTGTTCTGCGCGCCGAGCGCGCGCCCCGACCAGAACGGGCCCGCGCGTTCCGCGACGGCGGTGAACGCCAGCCCGTTGTCGGCGACGGTGATGCCGGTGGCCGCGACCAGCAGCAGGACCGCGAGCGGGGAGGTCAGGGCGTCGGTCAGGGCGAGCAGCGCCATCACGGCGCCGGCGGTCAGGGCGACGGCGCGCAGCGGTCGCATCCGGCTGCCGACGCGGTCGGACACCCACCCCGCGGCGACCCGGGCCAGGACGCCGGTGAGCTGGGCCAGCCCGACCAGGGTCCCGGCGGCGCCGGGGTGCCAGCTGCGCTCGTCGACCAGCCAGACGAGGGCGAAGGTCCACACGAGGAACTGCGGGACCACCAGCAGCACCGAGACCAGATGG
>JAJUGK010000152.1 GCA_029268205.1 Nocardioidaceae bacterium | reverse complement strand
CCCCCCCCCCCCCCCCCCCACGCCCGGCTCGGACCGAACCGGGTTGGCGACGACCGGCTCGAATCCGGCAGGTCCGGTGGTGTGCCCGGTGGCAGACCCGCCGAGGTCCTAGGCTCGACCCCGTGGAGAGCTACCTGGACCTGATGCGCCGGATCCTCGACGAGGGCGTCGACCGCGACGACCGCACCGGCACCGGGACGCGCAGCGTCTTCGGCCACCAGCTGCGCTTCGACCTCACCGCGGGGTTCCCACTGGTGACGACGAAGAAGGTGCACACCCGCTCGGTGTTCGCCGAGCTGCTGTGGTTCCTGCGCGGCGACACCAACGTCCGGTGGCTGCAGGAGCGGAAGGTCACCATCTGGGACGAGTGGGCCGACGAGAACGGCGACCTCGGCCCCGTCTACGGCGCCCAGTGGCGGTCCTGGCCGACCCCGAGCGGGGAGCACATCGACCAGCTGGCCCAGGTGGTCGAGCAGATCCGCCGCGACCCCAGCTCGCGGCGGCACCTCGTCTCGGCGTGGAACGTCGCCGACATCGGTCAGATGGCGCTCGCGCCGTGCCACGCGCTGTTCCAGTTCTACGTCGCCCCCGACCCCACCGGCGCCACTCCGGGCCGGCTGTCGTGCCAGCTCTACCAGCGGTCGGCCGACGTCTTCCTGGGCGTGCCGTTCAACATCGCCTCCTACGCCCTGCTGACCCATATGGTCGCCCAGGTCACCGGGCTGGGGGTCGGCGACTTCGTCCACACCTTCGGCGATGCGCACCTCTACGCCAACCACTTCGACCAGGCCCGGCTGCAGCTCACCCGCGACCCGCGACCGCTGCCGACGCTGCACCTCGACCCAGCCGTGACCGCACTCGACGACTTCGACCTCGAGCACATCCGCGTCGAGGGCTACGACCCGCACCCCGCCATCGCGGCGCCGATCGCGGTCTGAGCATGACCCACGACGACAGCGGCCCCCGGCCGCGGATGGTGCTGGTCGCCGCGGTGGCCGAGAACGGCGTGATCGCCCGCGACGGCGCCATCCCCTGGGACCTGCCCGAGGACATGCGGCACTTCCGGCGCACCACCACCGGCCACGCCATGCTGATGGGGCGCACGACGTACGAGGAGATGGGTGCGCTGCCCAAGCGCACCAGCATCGTGCTGACCCGCAACCGGGACTTCGCCGCTCCGGACGCGCACGTGGTGCACGACGTCGGGGAGGCGTTGGCGCTCGCGGCCCGGCTGCACCCTGAGCAGCCGCTGATGGTGGTCGGCGGGGCGCAGATCTACCGGGTCGCGCTCGAGGCCGGTGCGCAGGAGCAGATCCTCAGCGAGGTCCACCAGCGGCCCGAGGGCGACACCTTCTACCCCGACTGGGACCGCTCGCAGTGGCGCGAGGAGCGACGGGAGGCGCACGACGGCTTCGACATCGTCTGGTGGGTACGCCGGTGAGGGCGATCCGGTCGGCACTGGTCGCCGTCCTGATCGGGTCGGTGGTCGCCGGTTGCGGGGGCGGCGAGGTCTTCTACCGCGCCGACCCGGGTGACGTCGAGCGGGTGCCGGCCACCCCGCGGGCGATCGCGGCCGCCCTGCTCGACCACCTCGAGGACGAGGACGTCGCTGCCGTCGGCGGGGTCGAGGAGCTGCTGCCGGAGGCCGGACCCGACGGCGGACGGGTCCTGATCGCGACCGCGCGCATCGCCGACGCCGAGCTGTCGGTCTCCGTCACGCCCGAGGACCCCGCGACCACCGGTGCCGCGCTGTGCGGCGAGCTGGCCGAGCACTGCCGCGACGCGGTCGCCACCGACGCGGCGGGCGACCGCACGCCGTACCAGGTCCTCTGGCAGCCGGCCGACCGCGCCGGCTCCGACCAGGGGACCGCGGGGATGGTGCTGTTGCGCGGGGAGTCCCGGGTCTCGGTCACCCTGCACGGTCCCGAGATCCCGCGCGGGGTGGAGTGGACCCGGCTGCCGGTCGGGCGCACCGTCCTGGAGTCGATCCTGCTCGACCCGGCGATCGCGGCGGAGACCCTGCCGGAGCTGGTCGACGACGGCGAGCGGATCGACGGCTTCGTCGACCGGGCCTTCGGGCTCTGACGACGAGGCGGGGCGCCCGCACGCACGCGACCGCACCGCTGGGACCTGCCGCGGACCGTGGCCGGGCCGGGGCGGCGTGAGCGATAGCCTGACCCCATGACCACGCCCCTCGATCCTGCCGTGCCGGCCGGCACGTCCAGCGCGACTCCGTTCGGGACGATGCTCACCGCGATGGCGACGGCGTTCCACCCCGACGGCACGCTCGACCTCGAGGGCACCCAGCGCATCGCCAAGCACCTGGTGGCCTCCGGCAACGACGGATTGGTCGTCTCCGGCACCACGGGGGAGTCGGCGACCACGACCAAGGAGGAGGACGGCGAGATCCTCGCCGCCGTCCGCGACGCCGTCGGGCCCGACATCGTCCTGGTCGCCGGGGTGGGCACCAACGACACCGCCACCTCGAGGTTCCTGGCCAACCAGGCACGTGAGCGCGGGGCCGACGGAGCGCTGCTGGTCACGCCCTACTACAACAAGCCCGGCCAGCGCGGCATCCTGCACCACTTCCGGCAGATCATCGACGCCGCCGAGCTGCCGGTGATGCTCTACGACGTGCCGGGCCGCACCGGCAGCCAGATCGCCCTGGAGACCTATGCCGAGCTGATCGACCTCGAGCCGGTCGTCGCCGTCAAGGACGCGGTCGGCGACATGCCGCGTGCGGCGAAGCTGGTGCAGATGGGCTACGCCGTCTACTCCGGCGACGACGTCAACACCCTGGGGTTCCTGGCGCACGGCGCGGTGGGCCTGGTCTCCGTCGTCGGGCACGCCGCGGGGCGCGAGCTGGCCACGATGATCCGCACCTTCCGCGGCGGCGACCACGCCGGGGCGCTGGAGATCTTCACCCGCCTGCTGCCGGCGTTCGAGGCGGTGATGGGCGTGCCCAACTACGGCGCCACCACGGCGAAGGCGTCCCTGGAGCTGCTCGGCGTGCTCGACAACCGGCATGTGCGCTCGCCGCTCGTGGCCCTGGACGACGACGAGCTGGCAGCGCTGCGGACCGGCCTCGTCGCCGCCGGCCTCCTGCCCTGACCGAACGACCGCGAAGGACTCGCTCCGTGTCGCACCCGCACCCCGAACTGTCCGCACCCGGCCCGCTGCCCACAGGCGGCCTGCGGGTCACCCCGCTCGGGGGGCTCGGCGAGGTCGGGCGCAACATGACCGTCTTCGAGTACGACGGCCGGCTGCTGATCGTCGACTGCGGCGTGCTCTTCCCCGAGGAGCACCACCCCGGCGTCGACCTGATCCTGCCCGACTTCGAGGCGATCCGGGAGCGGCTCGACGACGTCGAGGCGCTCGTGCTGACGCACGGGCACGAGGACCACATCGGCGCCACGCCGTACCTCCTGCGCGAGCGCGGCGACATCCCGCTCGTCGGCTCGCAGCTCACGCTGGCGCTGCTGGGGTCGAAGCTGCGCGAACACCGACTGAAGGAGACCGTCAAGCACGTGGTCGCCGAGGGCGACCGGATCTCGTTCGGTCCCTTCGAGCTCGAGTTCGTCGCGGTCAACCACTCCATCCCCGACGCCCTGGCCGTCGCGATCCGCACCGGGGCCGGCCTCGTGCTGCACACCGGCGACTTCAAGATGGACCAGCTGCCGCTCGACGGCCGGCTGACCGACCTGCGCGCCTTCGCCCGGCTCGGCGAGGAGGGCGTCGACCTGTTCATGGTCGACTCCACCAACGCCGAGGTGCCGGGGTTCAACGTCAGCGAGCGCGACATCTCCCCGGTGCTCGACCGGGTCTTCCACGCCAGCTCCCAGCGGATCATCGTCGCCTGCTTCGCCTCGCACATCCACCGGGTGCAGCAGGTGATGGACGCCGCCGAGGCGCACGGCCGCAAGGTGGCCTACGTCGGGCGGTCGATGGTGCGCAACATGGGGGTCGCCCGCGACCTGGGCTACCTCAACGTCCCGCCGGGCCTGGTGGTCGACGCCAAGGAGCTGGCCGACCTGCCGCCGGAGAAGCAGGTGCTGATCTCCACCGGCTCCCAGGGCGAGCCGCTCTCGGCGCTGTCGCGGATCGCCCAGCGCAACCACAACTTCGTCCACATCGAGGAGGGCGACACCGTCGTGCTGGCCTCCTCGCTGATCCCCGGCAACGAGAACGCCGTCTTCCGGGTGATCAACGGCCTGTCCCGCTGGGGCGCCAACGTCGTGCACAAGTCCAACGCGCTCGTGCACGTCTCCGGGCACGCCTCGGCCGGTGAGCTGCTCTACTGCTACAACATCGTCAAGCCGCGCAACGTGCTGCCCGTCCACGGCGAGATCCGGCACATGCGTGCCAACGCCGACCTCGCCCGGGCCACCGGCATCCCGGCCGACCGCGTGGTGATCGCGGAGGACGGCGTCGTCGTCGACCTCGTCGACGGGGTGGCGCGGGTCGCCGGCAAGGTGCCGTGCGGTTATGTGTTCGTCGACGGCACCTCGGTCGGCGACATCACCGAGTCCTCGCTCAAGGACCGGCGCATCCTCGGCGAGGAGGGCTTCATCTCCGTCATCGCGGTCGTCGACTCGGTCACCGGCAAGGTCGCCGGCGGACCCGAGATCCACGCGCGGGGGTTCTTCGGCAGCGACGACGTCTTCGACGAGATCAAGCAGCCGATCGTCGACGCCCTCGACGCGCTCGTGCGCGAGGGGGTCACCGACACCTACCAGATGCAGCAGGCGATGCGTCGGGTCATAGGCCGCTGGGTCTCGGGCAAGCACAAGCGCCGGCCGATGATCATCCCGGTCGTCGTCGAGGCCTGAGCCGACGGCCGGCGCGGGCTACTCGCCGGCGCCCAGCTCGCTGACGCGGCGCGGGACGCCGACGCGCTGCCCGGCGGCCGGGGTTGCCGGCGGCAGCGGCGACTCGCCCAGCCGCAGCACCTGTCCCATCTCCTCCAGGCCGATGCCGTCGTGGGTGATCCACACCAGCGTGCGGCTGCGGTCGGCCAGTAGGTCGGCGGTGACCGCGCGGGCGGTCGGTCCGTCGAGGTGCGCGGTGGGCTCGTCGAGGACCAGGACCGGGGGGTCGGCGAGGATCGCCCGGGCCAGGCCCAGCCGGGCGCGCTCGCCCCCGGAGACCGCCGCACCGCCGTCGCCGATGCGGGTGTGCAGACCGTGGGGGAGCCCGGCCACCCACGCGCGCAGTCCCGCGCGCTCCAGGCTGCGCGCCACCTCGTCGTCGGTGGCGTCGGGACGGGCGAGCCGGACGTTCTCCACCACCGAGGAGCCGAACACGTACGGGTCGTCGTCGACGAGCAGCACCCGCTCGCGGACGTCGTCGAGGGCCAGGGTGCGCAGGTCGGCGCCGTCGAGGTCGACGTGCCCGGTGCGCGGGTCGATGAAGCGCAGCAGCACCGCGGCGAGCGTCGACTTGCCCGAGCCCGAGGGTCCCACGACCCCGATGCGGGTGCCGGGCGGGGCGTGCAGGTCGAGGTCGGTGAAGGCGTCCCGCCCGCCGTACCCGGCCGAGATGCGGACGGCCTCGAGGGTGGGGTGCGCGCTCGGCGGCGCAGCGGGTGCGCTCGGCTCCTCGACCGCCGGTCGCCGACGAGCCAGGTCGTCGAGTCGCTCGGCGGCCGCGCGGGTGCGCACCCGCAGTGCCCCCGCTTCGGCCAACGGGGTGAGGACGTCGGCCAGCGCCAGCGGTACGAGCAGGGCGAGCGCCAGCATGGGTGCGCTGATCGTGCCGGCCGCGAGCTCGGCGGACCCGCGGGCAGCGATGGCCACGATCGCGACCAGCACGAGCGGCGCGACGACCGCCCGGCCGAGCGCCTGGCCGCGCAACGACCGGTGCTGGGCCGCGGTCAGGCCCGCACCGCTCTCGAGGGCACGCTGCGCGGCGGCCCCGTCGTGCTGCCACAGCCGCAGGTCGCGTAGGTCGGTGACCAGTTCGGTGATGCGGGCCGACAGCTCCGAGCGGTGGGCCACGGCTGCGGGTTCGGCGCGCCGGGCGTCCCGCCAGCCGAGGGTGTGGGCCGCGACGCCGGCGACCGCGGCGGTGAGCAGCAGGACGAGCCCGGCGACGGGCAGGAGCCAGCCGACCACGGCACACGTCACGAGCACCACGCCCACCGCGGTGGCCACCGGTTGCCGGACCCGCAGGCGGTCGTCGAGGAGCGCGTCGACGTCGTCGACGACGCCGGCGAGGAGGTCGCCGCGACGGCGGCCCAGGGCCCCGGGCACGAGCGGCACCAGCGCGTCGTACACCTCCGTACGGCGGCGTGCCAGCAGCCGCAGCACGAGGTCGTGCGACAGCAACCGCTCGGCGTAGCGCAGGGCCGGGCGGGCCAACCCGAACGTCCGCACCCCGACGATGGCGACCATCAGCATCAACACCGGGGGCTGTTCGGAGGCACGGACGATCAGCCACCCGGCTGTCGCGGTCAACGCGACCCCCGAGAGCGAGGAGCCGGCACCGAGCAGGGTGGCCAGGGCCCACCGCGCGCGGGAGGTGCCGTCGGCGGGGTCGGCCGGTTCGGGGGCGGACGGTTCGGGGGCGGCGGTCTCCGCCCGGGCTGGCGGAGCCGCGGGCGCCCCGTGCTCACCGGTCTCGCCGTGCCCGGCGGTCGCGGCGACGGTG
>JAJUGK010000151.1 GCA_029268205.1 Nocardioidaceae bacterium | reverse complement strand
GGCTCGCCGCGCAGCACCGCGAGGCGGGCCTTGACCTGGCCCTCGTGCTCGACGGCGCGGCGGCAACCGGGGCAGGTCATGACGTGGTCCCAGGCGCGCTCCTCATCACGCGGCGCGAGCTGGCCGTCGACCAGCGCGCTGACGCTCTCGCCCAGGTGGCCGCCGAGGGTGAAGACCCTCATCGGACCACCTCCTCGGCCAGCGGACCGCGGTAGCGCACGCGGTCGCCGCGCGGGGCGCGGTGGGCGAGCGCGGCGCGCAGTTGGGCCCGGCCGCGGTGGATCCGCGACCGGACGGTGCCGAGCTTCAGGCCGAGGACGTCGCCGATCTCCTCGTAGCTGAGCCCCTCGATGTCGCACAGCACCACGGCGGCACGGAACTCCGGGCTCAGCGCACCGAGGGCGGCCTCGACGTCGGCGTCGAAGGTGTGGTCGAGGTAGGCGGCGTCGGGCGCCGGCACGCGGCTGGGCAGCCGGTTGTCGGCGTCCTCGGCGAGGGCGTCGAAGCGGATGCGCTGCTTGCGGCGCGCGGTGTCCAGGAAGAGGTTGGTGGTGATCCGGTGCAGCCAGCCCTCGAAGGTGCCGGGCGTGTAGGTGTCGAGCGAGCGGAAGACCCGGACGAAGACCTCCTGGGTGAGGTCCTCGGCGTCGTGCCGGTCGCCGGTCAGGCGCAGGGCGAGCCGGAAGACCCGTGCCGAGTGCTGCTCGACGATCTCCGCCCACGTCGCGGGCGCGGTCCCCGGCTCCATTCCTGGCTCCACTGCTGGCTCCGTCACTGGCTCGTACCGGCTCCGACCACCGGTGGCCCGCGGGCGCCTCAGCGCCGACATCCAAGGGGGAGGTTGCCGGTCCATGCGGTGGTCTCCTGGGTCGTCACGCTAGACAGTGGGGCTGAGAGGTTCCTGAGCATCGCGCTCTCCCCTCCCAACGGACCGGACGGTGCGCGTGTTCCCCGTGGTTGTTCTAGGGTCGTCCTGTAGCGCTCGGACGCCGAGCCCCGACCGAGAGGTGCGAGCCATCCCCACCACCACGCCGCTGTCCGCCCAGAGCCTGGCCTACGCCGAGGACTTCGTCAGCGAGGACGAGGCGCTCCAGGCCGCCCGCGCCCGCGCCGAGGAGGTCGGCGTCGTCCCGGTCGGGTCCGGGGCCGGCGCGACGCTGCGGTTCCTGGCCGCGTGCACCGAGGCCCGTGCGGTGGTGGAGATCGGCACCGGCACCGGGGTGTCGGGGCTGTGGCTGCTGCGGGGGATGCGCGCCGACGGCGTGCTCACCTCGGTCGACACCGAGGCGGAGCACCAGCGGCTGGCCAAGCAGACCTTCGCCGAGGCCGGGGTCGCGTCCAACCGCTTCCGGCTCATCCCGGGCGCCGCCCTCGACGTCCTGCCCCGGCTCACCGACGGTCACTACGACCTGATCTTCTGCGACGGCGACAAGCGGGAGTACGCCGACTACCTCGCGGCCGCACTCCGGCTGCTGCGTCCGGGCGGGCTGGTGGTCTTCGACAACGCGCTGTGGCACGACCGCGTCGCCGACCCGGCGCAGCGCGACGAGGAGACGGTCGCGATCCGCGAGCTCGGTCGTACGGTGCGCGACCACGAGGACCTGCTGCCCGTGCTCCTGCCGGTCGGCGACGGGCTGCTCGCCGCGAAGAAGGTCTGGTCGCCCGAGGACTGACCCCCAAGGGGTCAGGTGGTCGGCTCCTGCTCGACCATCAGCCGCATCGTCGCCGCGGCCAGCCGGACGTCGGCCGCCACGTCGGCGGGGAGCCCGTCGACCTGCACGGGGCGGCCGCGGGTGAGTGCGGCGGCGCGCTCGTCGCTGTCGCGCGGCGGCAGCGGTCGGCCCGCCTCGGCCGCACGCGCCTCGTACCCCTCGACCATCAGGCGGGCGCACGCGCCGACCACCGCCGGGTCGACGTCGACCGGGCGGTCGCCGGGGTCGAAGCGCTGCGGGTCGGCCTCGGTCGGCAGGTCCGCGAGGTCACCGACGACGCGGACGCCGTCGGCCTGCAGGGCCTCGCGCACGGTGCGGTTCCAGTCGAGGGCGAACTCGGCCGTCGCCGCGTCGAGCCGGTGCTTGGGCTCGTGCTCGCGGTGCGGCCAGAACACCTCGCGCGCGGCGTGCCGCTCGACCCGCTTGTAGGCCAAGTGGTGGGTGCCGTGCTGGACGGGGTTGATGCGCCGCAGCAGGTCGGAGGCGCCGAACCCCAGCGAGGGGTTGGGGCGCACCAGCGAGGTGTCGGCCACCGCGGGGTCGACGCCGACGATGCCGGCGAAACGCTCCCAGAGCAGCTCCCGCGGCGCGGACGGGTTCTGCACGACCAGCACGTGGAAGCGGCCCGCGGGCACCAGCGGGGCCCAGGTGCGCACCATCCGGACGACGTCCTGGGTCTTGGTGAACACCCGCGTCGCGGAGCCGGAGCGGCCCTCGCGGAGCTGCTCGACGTAGTCGGGCCACCCCATCGTGCCGCGGTTGCGCGACCAGCGCTGCCACTCCGCCGGGATGGCGCTCAGCGCGTCGCGCACGGTGAGGATCACGTGCACGTCGAGGCCCTGCAGGGAGTCGATGACCCGGGCGGCCTCGGTCTCGTCGGCCGAGGCGAGGAACTCCATGGAGTAGATCGACGCCGGACCGCGCCAGTCGCGCATCTTGGCGACCTGGGCGGACCAGACCCCCGACGCGCGGGCCTCGAGCGCCGGGTCGTTGCGGGTGAGGCGCAGGATGTCGCGGACGCCGAGCGTGAGCTCGCGCGGGGTGCCCGGCAGCAGGAAGCCGGCCTCGCCGAGGGCGGCGCGGTTGCTCTCGAGCAGCGACTGGAGATAGGTCGTACCGGTCTTCATGGCGCCGATGTGGAGGAATACCACCGGGCGTCGGCGCCGGGGCCACCACTTCACGCCGACGCCTCCGCGCTCGGGAGCGGGTCGCCCTGCTCGAGCCAGCGCAGCAGCAGGCGCGCGCCGAACCCGGTCGCACCGGCCGTCCACTCGTAGGCGTCGACCGGGGAGTCGCCCACCGAGGCGATGTCGAGGTGGGCCCACGGCACCCCGGCAACGAAGGGCTCGAGGAACAGCGCGGCGGTGATCGCGCCGGGGCCGCCGGGGGCGTTGTCGGCGTCGGCGACCGCGGAGTCGAGCAGTTCGGCGTACTCCTGGGCCAGGGGCATCCGCCACAGCGGCTCCCCCGCGGCGTCGCCGGCGGCTCGCAGCCGCTCGGCGAGGTCGTCGCGGTTGGCGAAGACGCCGCCGGTGCGCTGACCGAGGGCGACCTTCATCGCCCCGGTGAGGGTCGCGACGTCGACGATCACCGTGGGCGCGAGCCGGTCGACGGCGTACGCGAGGGCGTCGGCGAGCACCAGTCGGCCCTCGGCGTCGGTGTTGGTGACCTCGCTGGTGCGGCCGCCGTAGTGCCGGACGACGTCGCCGGGGCGCAGCGCGGACCCGCTGATGGAGTTCTCCGCGGCGGCGATCAGCCCGGTCACCCGTACGGGGCACTGCAGGGCGCTCAGCGCGTCGAGGACGGCGAGCACGACGCCGCCGCCGGTCATGTCGCGCTTCATGTTGGCCATCGCGTCGGCCGGCTTGATCGAGAGCCCACCGGTGTCGAAGGTGATGCCCTTGCCGACGAGCACGACGTGCGGGACGTCCCTCGGCGCGCCGGGCGGGGTGTAGGAGAGCCGGATCAGCCGGGGCGGGGAGTCGGAGGCCTGGCCGACGCCGGCGATGCCGCCGAAGCCCTCGGCGCGCAGCCGGGTCTCGTCCCACAGCTCCAACTCGAGTCCGCGGCGGGCCGCGACGTGCTCGGCCTGCTCGGCCAACCACTGCGGGTCCTTGACGTTGGACGGCATCAGCGCGAGCGTCCGCGACAGCCAGCCGGCGCCGGCGACCGCCGTGGCGCGGTCGAGCAGGTCGGCGTACGCCGGGTCGTCGGGCACGTCGGTCAGCACGACCCGGCCGACGGGCTGGTGCTGCGGGCCCTGGGAGCGCCAGTGGAAGCCGAACGAGCCCAGGACGAGGCCGTCGACCAGGGCGCGGAACCCCTCGGGGTCGGCGAGCGCGGCCAGCGAGGTCGCGACGGCCTCCCGGTCGCGGGTGTGGCGCACCAGGGCGGCGCCAGCACGGCGCAGGTCGCCGGGGCGCGCCTCCCCCACCCCGACGAGCACGACCTCGTCGACGACGCCGCGATGCAGCGGCAGCGCGGTGATCTCGCCGGCCGTACCGCGGGCGCGGGCGGCCTCGAGGGCCGCGAACACCTGCTCGGCACCGACCTCGTGCTCAGCGAGGAGATCGAGGACGACCGCGGAGCCCGGCCCGAGCACGACCGCCGACGCGTCGTCGTCGTCGGCGGTCGGGAGCACCGGGATCGCCAGCGTCCCGGCGACCGCCCGGCGTGCTGCCGGGTCGACCAGGGAAGCCTCGCGGAGCCCGATCTGCGGAGGATTGACCTGGGAGGGGAGAGCCACCCTCCGACCTTACGACACGTCCCCGGCAGCTCCTGGGGAGCCACCGGGGACGTGTGCAGTCGGTGCGGAAATCAGCTGATGACGCCCGCGAGAGCCTCGTGCAGAGCCGACGCCTCCTCGGCGTTCAGCTCGACGACGAGACGACCGCCGCCCTCGAGCGGGACCCTCATGACCAGGCCCCGGCCCTCCTTGGTCACCTCGAGCGGACCGTCACCGGTCCGTGGCTTCATGGCCGCCATGCGTACCCCTCTTCCGTCGTGTCCTCCGCCGTGAACAACCACGGCGACCCCATTATCCCCCATGTGCGGCAGACTCTGCCCATGCATGCCCGCTCCGCCCTGTTCGACCTCTACGGCGACCACCTGCTGGCGCGTGGCGGACAGGCGCCGGTCGCCGGGCTGGTGCGCCTGCTGGCACCGCTGGACATCGCCGCGCCGGCGGTCCGGACCGCGATCTCGCGGATGGTCCGCCAGGGGTGGCTGGCGCCGGTCACACTGCCGGCCGGCCCCGGGTACGCCGTCACCCCGCGCGCCCGGGAGCGCCTGGTCGCCACCGCACCGCGGATCTACGGGCGTACCGACACCTCCTGGGACGGCACCTGGGACGTGCTGACCCTGGGTCGGTTCCCCGGTCGTGGAGCACGCGACCGGGTCCGGCGGGCCCTGCGGTTCCTGGGGTACGCGCCCCTGACCGACAGCACCTGGATCTCCGCCTCGGCGTCCTCGGAGGTGCGCACCGTCCTCGAGGAGGAGGGGGTGACGTGCGTACGGCTGCGATCCCGGGTCGACGAGATCGACGTGGAAAGGGTGTGCGACCTGTGGGACCTCGACACCCTCGCGCACGCCTACACCGCGTGGCAGGACGAGGCCTCGGCGTTGCTCGGGTCGCTGCCCGCACCGCCCGATCCCGCGCCGGAGCCCGACCCGGCGTGGGCTGAAGCCGCCTTCGCGACCCGGTCGCGGCTGCTGCACTCGTGGCGCAAGTTCCTCTTCACCGACCCGGGCCTCCCCGCCCAGCTGCTGCCGTCGGACTGGCCCGGACACGAGGCGCGGCAGGTGTTCGACGAGCATGCCGCCCGGCTGCTGCCAGCCGCGCGGCGCTTCGTCGGTGCCGTCCTCGGTCCCGCAGACTGACTGTCCCCACCCACCCGCTGCCCATCCCGGAGGAACCGTGACCGACCAGCCCGTCGTTGTCGAGACCGCCCACGGCGTACGCACCATCCGCCTGAACCGCCCCGATGCGATGAACAGTCTCGACATCGCGACGAAGGAGGCGCTGCGCGACGCCGTCGTCGCGGCCGCCGAGGACGAGGCGGTGCGCTGCGTGGTGCTCACCGGCTCGGGCCGGGCCTTCTGTGTCGGCCAGGACCTGAAGGAGCACGTGCAGCTGTTGGCCGACGAGGCGGGCAGCGAGCAGCTGTTCACCACCGTGGAGGAGCACTACAACCCGATCGTCGAGGCGGTGCTGACGATGCCGAAGCCGGTCATCGCCGCGGTCAACGGCGTCGCCGCCGGTGCCGGCGCGAGTCTCGCGTTCGCCGCCGACCTGCGGATCGTGGCCGACACGGCCGGCTTCAACCTGGCCTTCGCGGGCATCGCGCTCTCCTGCGACACGGGCGCCTCGTGGACGCTCCCCCGCCTGGTCGGCCAGGCGAAGGCGCTCGAGCTGCTGCTGATGCCGCGCACGGTCCCCGCTGCCGAGGCGCTGGAGCTCGGGCTGGCCACCCAGGTGGTGGCGGCCGATGAGCTCGAGAGCACCGTCACCGAGCTCGCGGCCCGGTTCGCGGCCGGACCGACCGTCGCGTACGGCGCCATCCGCCGCGCCGTGCGGGAGTCCGCCTCCCTCGACGTCGGTCGGGCGCTCGCGCGCGAGGCCGAGCTGATGGACCTCACCGGCGCCACCCGCGACCACCAGCACGCGGTCGAGGCGTTCGTGGCCAAGCAGAAGCCGGTCTTCGAGGGGCGCTGACGAGCCACGGACATGTCGGTACGCCCGCGCGATTGATGCTGCGCGCGGGCGCCGGGGCGGGGTGGTCAGGTGGGTGGGTCGGGGCCGTCGCCGGCGTACTCGACCAGGAAGTCGCTCAGGTGGAACTCGATCCGTGATGCCACGGTCGGCGGCTCGGGTTCTCGGTCGTCGCGGACGGGTCGTCCCCACCGGTCGGTCCAGGCATACGTCCCGTCGGCGCGGCGCCGGTAGTCCCAACCGCGGTGGGTCTT
>JAJUGK010000150.1 GCA_029268205.1 Nocardioidaceae bacterium | reverse complement strand
TGGTAGAAGAACCACAGCTCCGAGCGGGCGTCGCCCGGCGGGTCGACCGCCTTCTCGCGCCACTGCAGCATCCGCTGGGTCTGGGTGAAGGTCCCCTCCTTCTCGGCGTAGGACGCCGCCGGGAACAGGAACACCTCGGTGCCGCACTCCTCGGGCACGATCTCGCCGGTCTCGACCTCCGGGGAGTCCTTCCAGAAGCTCGCGCTCTCGATCTCGAACAGGTCGCGGACGACCAGCCAGTCGAGGTTGGCCATGCCGAGCCGCTGCGCACGCCCGTGGGCGGAGCCGACGGCGGGGTTCTGCCCGAGCAGGAAGTAGCCCTTGACCTTGCCGTCGATCATGTCGAGCACGGAGCGGTAGGTGCCGTGGTCGCCGGTGATGCGCGGCAGGTAGTCGAAGCAGTAGTCGTTATCGGCGGTGGCCGCCTCGCCCCAGTAGGCCTTGAGCAGGTTGACGGCGTACGCCCCGGCGTTGCCCCAGAAGCCCTTCGAGCCGGGCTTGCGGATCGAGTCGACGTACTCGGTGAGGCTCGGGTGGTCGTCGGGGGTGGGCATCGGCAGGTAGCCGGGCAGCAGGTTGAACAGCGTCGGGATGTCGGTCGATCCCTGGATGCTCGCGTGACCCCGCAGCGCCATGATGCCGCCGCCGGGACGGCCCATGTTGCCCAGCAGCAGCTGCAGGATGGAGCCGGTGCGGATGTATTGCACGCCGACGCTGTGCTGGGTCCAGCCGACGCTGTAGACCAGCGCGGTGGTGCGCTCGCGGTTGGAGTTCTCCACCCAGGCGCGGCAGACGTCGAGGAAGGCCTCCTGGGAGATGCCGCAGGTCTGCTCGACCATCTCGGGGGTGTAGCGCGCGAAGTGCCGCTTGAGCACCTGGTAGACGCAACGCGGGTCCTGCAGCGTCTCGTCGCGACGCGGGTGGCTGCCCACCTGCTGACCGTGGGTCTCGTGCTGCAGGGCGTTGGCGGTCTCGCGGTCCTGCTCGGACTCCCCCGCGGTCTCCTGCTGGGAGTCGTTGAGCTCGGCGTCGGTGTCCTCGATGTCGTACTGCCAGCTGGTCGGGTCGTAGGTGCGGGTCTCGGGGTCGAACCCGGAGAACAGCCCGTCGAGGTCGTCGGTGTCGCGGAAGTCCTCGCTGACGATGTGGCTGGCGTTGGTGTAGTTGACGACGTACTCGCGGAAGTCGAGCCCGTTCTGCAGCACGTAGTTGACGATGCCGCCGAGGAACGCGATGTCGGTGCCGACGCGGATCGGCACGAAGGTGTCGGCGATCGCACTGGTGCGCGTGAACCGCGGGTCGACGTGGATCACCCGGGCGCCGCGCTTCTTGGCCTCCACCACCCATTGGAAGCCCACCGGGTGGGCCTCGGCCATGTTGGAGCCCTGGATGATGATGCAGTCAGCGTTGGCCAGGTCCTGCTGGAAGCCGGTGGCGCCGCCGCGTCCGAAGCTGGTCCCCAGACCGGGGACGGTGGCGGAGTGTCAAATGCGGGCCTGGTTCTCGATCTGGATCGCGCCCATCGCCGTGACGAGCTTCTTGATGAGGTAGTTCTCCTCGTTGTCCAACGTCGCCCCACCCAAGCTGGCGATGCCCATGGTGCGGCGGACCCGGCGGCCCTTCTCGTCGAACTCCTGCCAGGTCTCCCGGCGCGTCTTCAGCACCCGGTCGGCGACCATCTCCATGGCGGTGGTGAGGTCGAGGTCCTCCCACTCGGTGCCGTAGGGGCGCCGGTAGCGGACGGTCGTCTCGCGCAGCTCGCTGGTGACGAGGTTCTTGCTCGCCGAGCCCTTAGGGCAGAGCCGGCCCCGGTTGACCGGAGAGTCGGGGTCGCCCTCGATCTGCACGATCTGCTCGTCCTTGACGAAGATCTTCTGCGCGCAGCCGACCGCGCAGTAGGGGCAGACGCTCTTGGCGACCCGGTCGGCGGTGCTGGTGCGCGGCTCGATCTCGTCGGTGCGCTTGGAGCGGGCGGCCCTGCCGCGGCCGAGGATGTCGGTGCCGGTGAGCTGTCGCAGCACCGGCCACGGCAGCAACGAACGCTTGCTCATCGACCACCTCCGGATTGGCTGGACTCGACCGTATCCGGTTTGCGGTCACTTGGCACCCGCGTGATGAAGGTCAGCAGCACCGAGGCGAGCGCGACGATGCCGATGACGGTGTAGGCCAAGGTGTAGGCCTCGTCGGCACCGATCAGGCTGGAGGCGACGATGGGTCCGACAACGCCGCCGAGGCTCCACCCGATCAGCATCAGGCCGTAGATCGCGCCGGCGTTGCGGACACCGAAGAAGTCCCCCGCGGTGGCGGGCATCGTGCCGAACGCGCCCCCGTAGCAGAGGTAGATCACCGCGGCGAGGACGACGAACAGCGCGGCGTTGCTGGCGTGCGGGAGGATCAGCAGGCACAGGCCCTGCAGGCCGAGGATGAGTGCGAAGGTGGGCATCCGACCGATGTAGTCGGAGATCGCGGCCCACACGATGCGACCGGCGCCGTTGAAGATCGCGAGCACGCCGACCACCGTGGCCGCGCCCGCGGCGCTGAAGCCGGCGATGTCGCTGGCGCTCGCGGCGGCTTGGGAGATCAGCGCGATGCCGGCACCGACGCTGAGCGTGAGGATCGCGGTGAGGAAATACCACTGCGGAGTCCGCAGGGCCTCGCCCTGGGTGTACTCCTTGCCCTTGCCGCCGTCCGCCCCGGCACCGGTGTCGTGGCCGGGCACGGTGTAACCCTCGGGGGGATTGCGGAAGATCGAGGCGCCGAGCAGCGACATCACGAGGTAGGCGATGCCCAGCGGCAGGAACGCGTTGGCCGGGTCGTCGGGGTTGCGGTCGATCAGCCATCGGGCGACCGGGGAGGTGGCCACCGCACCGAAGCCGAAGCCGCCGACAGCCAGGCCGGTGATCAGGCCGGTCTTGTCGGGGAACCACTTCTGCAGCATCGCGATCGGCACGATGTAGGCCAGGCCGAGGCCGAAGCCGCTGATCACGCCGTAGCCGAGGATCACCAGCCAGTAGGTCGAGGCGTCGGTGGCGAACGAGGCGAGGATGATGCCGGCGGCGTAGACGACGCCGCCGATGATCGCGACCGTCCGCGGCCCGCGCTTGTCCTGCAGCCGGCCGCCGAGATAGGTGCCGACGAAGATCATCCCGATCGTGACCGTGAAGGGCAGGGATGCCTGCACCTTCGACACGTCGAAGTTGTCGGCCTCCTCGAATGCTCCCCCGAAGACCGACCACGCGTACACCGCGCCGATCGAGAACTGCAGCAGGAGGGCGGCGGCGACCAACAGCCAGCGGAACCGACCGGGCGTGACGTCGTTGTCTGCCATGCCGGGGCCGTACCCAGGGGATCCCCGGGTCATCCCCCCGGGGTGTCGGCCGGGAGGGTCGGCCAGTGTCAGCGCACGACGATCGCGTGCTCGCCCCGCTCGACGACCTCGCCGATGACCGGGAATCCCGGGATCTCGCCGGCGACCAGCAGGCCGCCGGAGGTCTGGGCGTCGGCGAGCAGGATGAGCTCGTCCTCGTCGACCGCGCTGTCGAGGTCGGGCTGCACCCACTCGAGGTTGCGCCGGCTGCCGCCCGGCACGAAGCCGTCGGCCAGCGAGGCGCGGGCCCCCTCGACGTACGGCACGGCGGCGGCGTCGATCACGGCGGTCGTGCCCGAGGCGCGCATCATCTTGCGCAGGTGCCCGAGCAGCCCGAATCCGGTGACGTCGGTGGCCGCCCGGATCCCGCGCGCCACCGCCTGCTCGCTGGCGTCGCGGTTGAGCGTCGTCATCACCGCGACGGCCTCGGGGAACCAGTCCCCGGTCGCCTTGTGCCGGTTGTTGAGGATGCCCAGGCCCAGGGGCTTGGTGAGGGTCAGCGGCGTGCCCGGCTCCGCGGCGTCGTTGCGCAGCAGCTTGTCGGGGTGGGCCAGCCCGGTGACGGCGACGCCGTACTTCGGCTCCGGATCGTCGATGCTGTGACCGCCCGCGAGGTAGGCGCCGGCCGCGGCGCAGACCTCGCCCCCGCCGCGCAGCACCTCGGCGGCCAGCTCGAAGGGGATCTTCTCGCGCGGCCAGCCGAGCAGGTTGACCCCGACCACGGGCGTGCCGCCCATGGCGTAGACGTCGGAGAGCGCGTTGGTGGCGGCGATCCGCCCCCACTCGTAGGCGTCGTCGACGACGGGGGTGAAGAAGTCGGCGGTCGCGATGATCGCCCGATCGTCGGCGATCCGTACGGCGGCCGCGTCGTCGCCGTGGTCGAGCCCGACGAGCAGGTCGCCGCCGGCCAGGCTGGTGGGGAGGCCGGCGAGCACGGCCTCCAGTTCGCCCGGCGGGACCTTGCAGGCACAACCGCCACCGGCGGCGAACTGGGTCAGACGGAGTCGCTGGTCGACGGCCATGGACCGAGGGTACGGTGAGCGCGGAGGCGTACCTCGTCTGGTGATGGGCGCGGTCCTCAAAACCGTTGTGGCCGAGCATCTCGGTCAGGCGGGTTCGATTCCCGTCCGCCTCCGCCAATCTTGTGACGGTCGCTGGCTAGCATGCCGCGGGTGGAAGATCCTCGCCGGCACGTCCCTCGCACCGACGAGGTCCTGGCCGACCCGCGCCTCGTCGCGGCGACCGCCCGCCTCGGCCCGACGCTCGTCAAACAGGCGGTGCGCGGGGCGCTCGAGCAGTGCCGCGCCGGCGCGCTCTCCCCCGACACCGTCGCCGACGCCGCGGTCGCGGACCTGCCCGCCTCGGCCACCTCGATGCGGCCAGTGGTCAACGCGACCGGCGTGGTCGTGCACACCAACCTCGGCCGAGCGCCGCTGTCGACGGCCGCGGTCGAGGCCGTCGGAGTCGCTGCCGGGGCGACCGACGTCGAGCTCTCCCTCGCGTCGGGCCGGCGCGACCGGCGCGGGCGCGGGACGCTGCGCGCGCTCACCGAGGCCGTACCGGCGGCCGGCGGCGTGCACGTGGTCAACAACGGCGCGGCCGCCCTCGGGCTGGTGACGCTCGCGCTGGCGGCCGGCCGCGAGGTGGTCGTCGCCCGCGGCGAGATGGTCGAGATCGGCGACGGGTTCCGCATCCCCGAGCTGCTGGAGTCCGTCGGCGCGCGGCTGGTGGAGGTCGGGACGACCAACCGGGTGCGCGCGGCCGACTACGAGGCGGCGCTGAGCGACCGGACGGCGTTCGTGTTGAAGGTGCATCCGTCCAACTTCGTCGTCGAGGGGTTCACCGCGGGGGTCGGCGTACGCGAGCTCGCGGCGCTGCCGGTGCCGGTCGTGGTCGATATCGGTTCGGGCCTGCTGCGCCCCCACCCCCGGCTGCCGCAGGAGCCGGACGCGCAGACCGCCCTGCGGGACGGCGCCGCCCTGGTGACCGCCTCCGGCGACAAGCTGCTCGGCGGGCCGCAGGCCGGCCTGCTGCTCGGCGACGCCGCGCTGGTCGAGCGGCTGCGGCGGCACCCCTTCGCCCGCGCGCTGCGGGTCGACAAGCTCACCCTCGCCGCACTGGAGGCCACGCTCGTCGGGCCGCTACCCCCGGTCGCCGCCGCTCTGGACCGGCGCCGCGAGGACCTGATGCCGCGGGCGCGCCGGCTCGCCACGACGCTCGCGGACGCCGGGATCGACGCCGAGGCGGTCGAGAGCATCGGCGCAGTCGGGGGCGGGGGCGCACCGGGCGTCGACCTCCCCAGCGCCGCGGTGTCACTGCCGGCCGACCTCGCCGCGCCGCTGCGCATGGGCGCCCGTCCGGTGGTCGGCCATGTCCGCGACGGTCGGCTGCTGCTCGACCTGCTCGCCGTCGAGCCGGCCGACGACGACGCGATCGTGGAGGCGGTCCGCGCATGCACGTGATCGCCACCGCCGGACACGTCGACCACGGCAAGTCCACGCTCGTGAAGGCCCTCACCGGAGCCGAGCCCGACCGGCTCGAGGAGGAGCGGCGGCGCGGCCTCTCGATCGAGCTGGGCTATGTGTGGACGACGCTGGCCGACGTCGGCGAGGTGGCCTTCGTCGACGTCCCGGGACATGAGAAGTTCCTGCGCACGATGCTCGCCGGCATCGGGCCGGTGCCCGCGGCGCTGCTGGCCGTCGCCGCCGACGACCCGTGGATGCCGCAGGCCGCCGAGCACCTCGCCGCGCTGGACGCGCTCGGGGTGGTCCACGGCCTGGTGGCGGTGACCCGCTCCGATCTCGCCGACCCTGGCCCGATGCTCGCCCGGGCGCGTGAGGAGATCGACCGCACGTCCCTGCGCGGGGCGCGGATCGTGGCGGTCAGCAGCGTCACCGGCGAGGGGATGGACGAGTTGCGGGCCGCCCTGGTCGACCTCGTCGGCCGGCTGCCCCAGCCCGACCCGGCGAGCGACGTGCGGATGTGGGCCGACCGCGCCTTCCACGCCCGTGGCGCCGGCACGGTCGTCACCGGGACGCTGCCCGCCGGCACCGTGCGAATCGGCGACCGGCTGGCGAGCGCCGACGGCGGCGTACGGGTCCGGGGCGTGCAGGCGCTCGGGACCCCGCGCGAGCAGGTCAGCGGGGTGGCCCGGGTCGCGCTCAACGTGGTGCCCGACGACCGGATCACCATCGAGCGCGACATCGTGCTGGTCACCCCCGGCGCCTGGCACTTCACCACCTCCGTCGACGTGCGCCTGCACGGGCCGGGCCGGCCGCCGGAGCACCCGGTGCTGCACATCGGCGCGACCGCGGCCCAGGTGCGGCTGCGGGGCTTCGACGACGCCCACGCGCGGCTGACGCTCGGCCGGCCGCTGCCGCTGCGGGTCGGCGACCGCGCGATCCTCCGCGACCCGGGGACGCGGGCGCTGTGGGGCGTCCGGGTGCTCGACC
>JAJUGK010000149.1 GCA_029268205.1 Nocardioidaceae bacterium | reverse complement strand
GTCGACGAGGTGCTGGTGATGTTCAACAACGGGGTCGACGTGATCGCGATCCTCGGCTCCCTCTTCGCTGCAGTCGCGTTCTTCGTGGCGGGCCTGGTCATCGCCAACACGTTCGCGATCATGCTCGCCCAGCGCACCCGGGAGCTGGCGCTGCTGCGGTGCGTCGGTGCCACCGGGCGGCAGCTGCGTCGGGCGCTGCGGCTCGAGGCCCTGGGTCTGGGAGTGCTGGCCGCCGCGGTCGGCGTCGCGGTCGGCGCGGGACTGGCGCACCTCGCCGTGCCGGCGCTCCGGACGCTGGCCGAGGACCTGGCCCTCGGACCGGTCGCCCTGTCGTCCACCTGGGTGGTCGGAGCGGCCCTGCTCGGGATCGCGACCACGCTGCTCGCCACGGCCCTCCCGCTGCGGCGCGCCTCGCGGACCACGCCGATGGCGGCGCTGGCCCCCGCCGATCTCGCCGAGGACGAGCCGCGGGTCCGCCGCGCCCGGCTGGTCGCCGGGGCGGTCCTCGCCGGCGGCGGCCTGGCGAGCCTGATCGGGGCGACCGCCACCGGCTCGTTGCCGCTGATGCTGGTCGGCGGCGCGGTCGGCGCCCTGGCCGTGCTCGTGCTGCTGCCCGTCCTGGTCCCCGGACTCGTCCGCCTGACCAGCCGGCTGCTCGGCCGCGTCGGGGGGCCGCCCCTGCGCCTGGCCGCCGCCAACGCCGTCCGCAACCCCCGACGCAGCGGCACCTCGACCGCGGCGCTGCTGGTCGGCACGACGTTGATCTCCGCGATCGTCGTCGGGATGGCCAGTGCCAGGTCGACGATGGAGACCGAGCTCGACCGCGACAAGCCGCTCGACGCCGTCGTCCTGGCCGCGGACCCCGACGTCGACGTGGCGGCACACGCCGACCGGGCTGCGGCTCTGGACGGGGTGGCCGGCGTCGCGGTGGTCGACGGTGCGCCGGTCGAGATCGACGGGGCCCAGACCCTCGCCCTCGGCGTCGACGGGGCCGCCGCCGCGGTGCTCGCCCCCGGCGCCGAGCCCGCGATGCGACCGGCTCGGGGGACCGCCACCGCGACCAGCGGGGTGTTCCCCGACGGCGTCCCGGTGGGTCAGCGGGTCCGGGTACGCGGACCCGGCGGAGCGCTCGACGTGCGCGTCGAGGTCGGCCGCGGCGCCGGCAACACCCTGCTGCTGCACCCCGACGACCTGCGCGCCGTGGCGCCATCGGCCGGCGCCCGCGCGTTGTGGATCGATGCGGCCGACGGCGCCGATGCCGACGCACTGACCGATGAGCTCACCGTCCTCGCGCGGGCGAGCGGCGCGGAGCTCACCAGCACGATCGAGGACCGTGCGTGGGTCACGTTGCAGCTCGACGTCGTCCTGGGCGCGACCCTCGGCCTGCTCGGGGTCTCGGTGCTGATCGCGCTGTTCGGCATCGCCAACACGCTGGGGCTGTCGGTGCTGGAACGCGCGCGCGAGCACGCGCTGCTCCGCGCTCTCGGCCTGACGCGGCGGCAGTTGCGCGCGACGCTCGCCGGGGAGGCCCTGCTCCTGGCCGGGGTGGCCGGCGCGGTCGGCGTGCTGGTCGGGACGTTCTACGGCTGGGTCGGCGTACGCACCCTCACCAGGGACGTCGCCGAGTCGATGACCGTGGTCGTCCCGGTCGGCCAGCTCGTGCTGGTGGTGCTCGTCGCCGGGGTCGCCGGGCTCGCCGCGTCGGTGCTGCCGGGCCGCAGGGCGGCAGCGACGGCGCCCGCGGCCGGGCTGGTCCTCGACTAGCCCGGCGGGCGCGACCCCGAACCGGCCCGGAACGGCGGGCGGGGCGGTGCGGCGGCGCCGGCGTCGTCGCTGTCGGCGACCTCGTCGGCGACCTCCTGCACCAGCTCCCGGCGCCGCAGCCGGCGGAAGTGCCGGTGTTCGGCGAGCAGCGCCTTGGCGGTGCTGATCGCGATCAGCACCATGATCACGCTGAACGGGGCGGCCACGAGGATCGCCATCACCTGCAGTGCCTCCAGACCACCCGCGACGAGCAGCACGGCGGCCACGGCTCCCTCGAGGACGGCCCAGAACGCGCGGGTCACCTTCGGTGGGTTCATGCTGCCGCCCGAGGCCAGCATGTCGACGACGAAGGAGCCGGAGTCGGAGCTGGTGACGAAGAAGACGACGATCAGGAAGATCGCCATCACGCTCAGGATCGTGCCGAACGGCAGGTTGTCGAGCATCTGGAACAGCGCGAGGTCGGTGCTCACCGCCCCGTCGGCGTCGACGATGCCGCCGTCCCCGAAGAGCTCCTGCCAGACGCCGGATCCGCCCATGATGGCGAACCAGATGATCGTGACCAGGGTCGGCACGAGGAGCACGCCGAAGATGAACTCGCGCACCGTACGGCCCCGCGAGATGCGGGCGATGAAGATGCCGACGAACGGCGCCCAGCTCATCCACCAGCCCCAGTAGTAGGTGGTCCAGCCGCCCAGCCAGTCGCGACCGGTCTCCCCCTGGAACGAGTAGGTCGTGAACGACAACCGCAGGAAGTTCTGCAGGTAGGAGCCGATCTGCTGAACGAGGTCGCTGAGGAGGAAGACGGTGGGGCCGAGCGCGAGGACGAGCAGCAACAGGATGCCGGCCACCGTCATGTTGAGGTTCGACAGGATCTTGATCCCCTTGTCGAGCCCGCTGAGCACGGAGACGAGCGCGATCGCCGAGATGCACACGACCAGGGTGATGAGCAGGATGTTGCCGACCTCGCCGACCACCCCGAGGAAGTCGAGCCCCGCCCCGATCTGGCTGACCCCGAAGCCCAGCGAGGTGGCGATGCCGAAGAGCGTGCCGACGATCGCGACGACGTCGATGACGTCCCCGACCCAGCCCTTGACCCGGTCGCCGAGGAGCGGCTCGAGCGCCCACCGGATCGACACCGGCCGGTCGCGCCGGTGGACGGCGTACGCGATGGCCAGGCCTACCACCACGTAGATCGCCCATGCGTGCAGACCCCAGTGCAGGAACGTGACGTCGAAGGCGTTGCGGGCGAGCGCCGAGGGCTCCCCCTCGACGCCGGGGGGCGGACTGGCGAAGTGGTTCAGCGGCTCCGCCACGCCCCAGAAGACCAGGCCGATGCCCATGCCGGCGGCGAAGAGCATCGAGAACCACGAGCGGAGACCGAACTCCGGGTCCTCGTCGTCCTTGCCGAGGGTGATCGCACCCATCGGCGACAGCGCCAGCCAGAGGGAGAACGCCACGAAGCCGGTGACGACCAGGACGTACCACCAGCCGAGCTGGGTCACCACGGTGGTGTTGGCCGCCGTCAGCACGTCCCCCATCGGGCCGGGGAAGACTGCTGCGACCAGCACGAAGACAACGAGGAGCGCGGCGGCGGGCAGGAACACCCGCGGTGCGGTGATGTAGGTGCGCCAGCCGCGGGGAGAGGTCTGTGGGTTCTGGGCAGGGGTCGTGTCCACGGCGCCAGCCTGCCCGGCCGAGCGCACCCCAAACGTCCCCCGCGCCCGCCGGGGTCAGACCAGCGCGGGCTCCGTCTTCTCCCGCACCTCGTCCTCGGTGACGCCGGGGGCGCACTCGACCAGGCGCAACCCGCCCCCCTCGTCGGCGGGGACGATGTCGATGACCGCGAGGTCGGTGATGATCCGCTGGACCACCCCGCGGCCGGTGTAGGGCAGCGAGCACTCCTCGACGATCTTGAACGACCCGTCCTTGGCGACGTGCTCCATCAGCACGATGACCCGCTTGGCGCCATGCACGAGGTCCATCGCCCCGCCCATGCCCTTGACCATCTTGCCGGGGATCATCCAGTTCGCGATGTCGCCGGATCGACTGACCTGCATGGCGCCGAGGATCGCGGCGTCGATCTTGCCGCCGCGGATCATCCCGAAGCTCAGCGCGGAGTCGAAGTACGACGCCCCGCGCCGCACGGTGACCGTCTCCTTGCCGGCGTTGATCAGGTCGGGGTCGACGGCGTCCTCGGTGGGGTAGGCGCCGACGCCCAGGATGCCGTTCTCGCTCTGCAGCACCAGCTCGACGTCGTCGGGCACGTAGTTGGGCACCAACGTCGGCAGCCCGATGCCGAGGTTGACGTATGAGCCGTCGCTGAGCTCGCTCGCGGCCCGTGCGGCCATCTGCTCCCGGGTCCAGGCCATGTCAGGCTCCCTCGCTCGCGCGGACGGTCCGCTTCTCGATCCGCTTCTCTGCCGCCTGCTCGGGTGTCAGTGCGACGACCCGGTGGACGAAGACGCCGGGGAGGTGCACCTCGTCGGGGTCCAGCTCGCCGGGCTCGACGAGCTCCTCGACCTCCGCGACGGTGACCCGGCCGCACATCGCGGCGAGCGGGTTGAAGTTGCGCGAGGCCTTGCGGAAGACGAGATTGCCGTGCCGGTCGCCCTTCCACGCCCGCACGAGCCCGAAGTCGGCGACGATCGCCTCCTCCAGGACGAACTCCTTCTCCCCCTCCGCGGTCGCGAAGGTGCGGGTCTGCTTGGTCGGCGAGGCGACGACCACGTTGCCGGCGTCGTCGTAGCGCCACGGCAGGCCGCCCTCGGCGATCTGGGTGCCGACGCCGGTGGCGGTGAAGAAGGCCGGGATGCCGACACCGCCGGCGCGCATCCGCTCGGCGAGCGTGCCCTGCGGGGTCAGCTCCACCTCGAGCTCGCCGGCGAGGTACTGCCGGGCGAACTCCTTGTTCTCCCCGACATAGGACGCCACGACCCGGCGCAGCCGGCCCTTCCCGAGCAGCAGCCCGAGGCCCCAGTCGTCGACGCCGGCGTTGTTCGACACGACCTCCAGGTCGCGGGTGCCCTGGTCGAGCAGGGCCCTGATCAGCACCGACGGGATGCCGCACAGACCGAACCCACCGACCGCCAACGTCGCCCCGTCTGGCACGTCGGCGACGGCCTCGGCCGCGCTCGCCACTGTCTTGTCCATGTCCGGCATTGAAGGAGCCGGGCGGACCTCCCGTCAACGAGACGGTCACCGACCGATCACAGCATGCTGCTCGCGTTCACTCAGTGGACGCCACGTACGCTGAGCGGCGTGAGCAGGCGAAGCAGGGACACCGCCGCCGTCGCCACCGGACCCCCTATCAGTGCCGTCGGACGCACCGCGGCCGTGCTCCGCGCCGTCTCCGCCGCGGAGCCCGACGGGATCACGACGGCGGAGACCGGGCGCGCCACCGGCCTGGCCCGCCCGACCGCGCACCGGCTGCTCACCGCGTTGCAGGAGGAGGGTCTGGTCGACCGCGCGGCCGGCTCCGGGCGGTGGCTGCTCGGCCCGGAGCTCTATCTGCTGGGCGCCGCTGCCCAACCGCGGTACGACGTCACCGACCACGCCGCTCCGGCGGTGCGGCGACTCGCCGAGGCGACCGGGGAGAGTGCCTTCTTCTCCGTGCTCCGCGGCGAGGAGACGGTCTGCCTGCTGCGCGAGGACGGCAGCTTCCCGCTGCGGTCCCACGTCCTGCACGTCGGCATCCGCTTCCCCCTCGGCGTGGCGTCGGCCGGCCTCGCGATGCTGTCCTACCTGCCCGATGCCGAGATCGACGCGTTCCTCGCCCGCACCGACCTCTCGGCGTACGGCGAGGCGCACGCCCCCGACGCCGTACGCCGCCGGGTCCGCCGCACCCGCCGCGACGGCTACGCGCTCAACCCCGGGCTGCTCGTCGAGGGCAGCTGGGGCATGGGCGCGGCCATCTTCGACGCCTCCGAGCGGCCGCGCTGGGCGCTGAGCCTCACCGGGGTCGAGCGCCGGTTCGACCCCGCCCGGCGCCGGGAGCTGGGCCCCCTCCTCCTCCGCGCGGCCCACGAGCTGGGGCGCCGCCTGCGCGCCGCGGGACGCTGACCGCTGGGCGCGGCCCACTACGCTTCGGTCGCGTGAGCGACTGGCCCGACGTGGACCTCCACGTCATCACCGGCAAGGGCGGCACCGGGAAGTCCACGGTGGCCGCCGCGCTCGCGCTTGCGCTGGCCTCCCAGGGCCGCCAGGTGCTGCTGTGCGAGGTCGAGGGCCGGCAGGGCATCGCCCGGATGTTCGACGTCGCCCCACTGCCCTACGAGGAGCGACCGCTGGCCAGCGGGCACGGCAGCGACGGCGCCGCCGGCGGCGAGGTCTTCGCCCTCGCCATCGACCCGGAGTCCGCGCTGCTCGAGTACCTCGCGATGTACTACCGCCTCGGCCGGGCCGGCAAGGCGCTCGACAAGTTCGGCGTCATCGAATTCGCGACCACCATCGCCCCCGGCGTACGCGACGTGCTGCTGACCGGCAAGGTCTACGAGGCCGTCAACCGCAACCGTCGCACCAAGAACGCCCGCCACTACGACGCCGTCGTCCTCGACGCGCCCCCGACCGGCCGGATCGCGCAGTTCCTCAACGTCAACGACGAACTGGCCGGGCTCGCCCGGATGGGACCGATCAAGAGCCAGGCCGACACCGTGATGACCCTGCTGCGCTCGGAACGTACGGCGGTCCACCTGGTCACGGTGCTGGAGGAGATGCCGGTGCAGGAGACCAGCGACGGGATCGAGGAGCTGCGCTCGGTGGGCCTGCCCGTCGGCGGGGTCGTGGTCAACCTGACCCGCCCACAGGTGCTGACCGAGGAGCAGCGCGCGACCGCCCTCGCCGGCAGCCTGCCCCGCGACACCGTCCGCTCCGACCTCGAGCGCGCAGCGCTCCCCAGCGACGATGCCCTGGTCGACACGCTGCTCGCCGAGGCCCGCGACCACGCGGAGCGCCGGCGCCTCGAGGACACCCAGCGCACCCTCGTGGCCGGGATCGGCGTACCCACCTACGAGCTGCCGCGGCTCGCCGACGGGGTCGACCTCGGCGGCCTGTACGACCTGGCGGCCCGACTCCGCGAGCAGGGGATGGCATGAG
>JAJUGK010000148.1 GCA_029268205.1 Nocardioidaceae bacterium | reverse complement strand
GTCGACGGCGAGCTCGCCCCGGTGACCGCCACCGACGGCGGCAGCACCCCGGCCTACGCCGCAGCCGGTGCGGCCGGTGCGCTCGGCCTGGCCGGTGCGGGTGCGGCGGCGCTGCGCGGTCGCGGCGACGGTTTCACCTCCCCCGGCGGCTTCGACTACCACCGCGTGCGAGGGGTGAGCGACAACCCCAACGTCACGCCGGAGTTCCTGCGACGTGTCGAGGAGGTCGCCGAATCGGTCGGCACCGAGCCGGAGCACCTGATGGCCGTGATGAGCTTCGAGACCGGTGAGACCTTCTCCCCGTCGGTACGCAACCCCGCACCGGGCAGCACCGCCACCGGCCTGATCCAGTTCCTCGAGCCCACCGCGCGCGGCCTCGGCACCACCACCGCGGAGCTGGCCCGGATGAGTCCGGTCGAGCAGCTCGACTACGTCGAGCGCTACCTCGCGCCGCACCGCGGTCGCATCGGCACCGTCGAGGGCCTCTACTCCTCGATCCTCGCCGGTCGGGCGGTCCCGGAGGCCGAGTCCACGCTCTTCGCCGACGGCACCCGGGCCTACCGCGCCAACGCGGGCCTCGACGCCGACGGCGACGGACGGATCACCGCGGGCGAGGCCGCCGCCAAGGTCCGCGCGAAGGTCACCGACTGACCGCGCGGTCACCCTCCCGGACCACCACCAGCACACCACCACCGACCCAGCACCACCAACACGAAGGAGAACCGTCATGGCCGTCAAGGGAATGAACGTCGAGGCCGGTCGCCAGTCCGCCGCCACCATCAACCAGGGCGCCGAGCAGCTCGAGGCGCTGACCGGTCAGCTGACCAACTCGATCCAGGGCTTCGAGTGGTACGGCCCCGACGCCGAGCGCACCCGTTCCACCTGGAGCACCGAGCACGTCCGGGTCCTCGGACAGGTCACCCAGTCGTTGCGTGACTTCGCGATGCTCATCAACGCCCAGGCCAACGAGCAGGAGCAGGTCTCCAACGCCTGACCCCACCGGCCGACGGGTCGTCCCGCCCGCTCCCGGGCCGGGCGGGACCCCGTCGCCCCCGTTCGAGAGGTGTATCCGTGCCGAGTTGGACCCTGTCGCTGGAGCCGACCGACGCCGCGCTGCCCGCGGTCGACGTGGTCGTCGACGCCGCGGCGACCGCGACGGTCGCCGACCTGGCCGATGCGCTGGGCCGGCACCTGCACCCCGGCCAGTCCCGTGCGTTCGTCGTCCCGACCGAGAGCGGCACGCCGATGCCGCCGGACCGCCCGCTGGCCGAGTGCCCCTGGCAGCACGGCGACCTCGTCACCGTCACCGCCGTGCCCGCGACCTGGCGCGAGCGGGCCGGGGCGCGGCCGCGGGCCCGCGGCGTACTGCGGGTCATCGCCGGCCCCGACACCGGGCGCCGCTGCGTCGTCCGGGCGGCGACGGCCACCGTCGGTCGCGGGCCGGAGAGCACCCTGCGGCTGACCGATCCGACCGTCTCCACCACGCACGCCCGGCTGTCCTTCGGCACCGCCACCACCCTCGTCGACGCGGGGTCGGCCAACGGCACCACGGTCGACGACGTACGGGCCGAGCGCGCCACCGAGGTCAGCTGGGGCAGCACCATCTCCGTGGGCGAGACCCGCCTGGTGCTCGAACCGCCCCCCGCGGAGTCCACGGCGGATGCGGTCACGGTGACCGGGGCGACCACCCCGGTGCTGCGGCCGCCGCGGTTCGGCGCGCCGTTGGAGGAGGGCGAGCTCGACCTCGCCGCGCCCCCGACGCGACAACGCCCCAGCCCGCTGCCGTGGGCGATGATCGCCATGCCGATGGTCATGGGGCTCGCCCTGCTGGCGACGACCCGGAGCCCGTTCACCCTCGTCTACCTCCTCGGCTGGCCCGTCATCGGGCTCGCGGGCTGGTGGCAGCAGCGGCGGATCGCCGCTCGCGATTTCGCCGCCGAGCTCGGGGCGTGGCACGAGGAGCTGCACGAGGTGCTGTCCCGTCTGGACGCCCAGACGGCCGCCCAACGGGCCCGCGCCGAGGAGGACCACCCCGACCCCGCCGAGGTGCGCCACCGCATCGCGGCCCGGGATCCGCACCTGTGGTCGGTGCGCCGGGACACCCCGGAGTTCCTGGGCGTCCGCGTGGGGCGGGGCAACGTCGCCGCGCGACTGACCGCCGCCGTCGCCGACGGCGGCGACCGGCAGGAGTTGCGCACCGCCCGCGCCCGGATCGGCGAACGGGCGGTGCTGCGCCACCTCCCGATCGTCGCCGACCTCGGTGCGCACACGGTCGTCGCGGTCACCGGACCGGACGCCCGGGTCGACGACTGCCTCCGGGCGCTGCTGCTCCGGCTGGCCCACGACCACTCCCCGGCCGACGTCGAGGTCGCCGCCGTGCTCGGTGCCGCGCGGGCGGGCCACGAGAGCTGGCTGCGCTGGCTGCCGCACACCGCCACCCGGATCGGGGACGAGTCGCCCGTCGCCGTCGGCCCCCGGCAGGGTCAAGCGCTCCTCGAGCGCCTGGTCGCCGCCGACGGCCGGCAGAGCCACGTGGTGTGTCTGGTCGACGAGGCGGCCGGCGTGCCGCGCCGCGCGATCGAGGCCGTGGCCGCCGCGGCCCGGCACGACGACGAACGTCCCCGGGTGCACCTGGTGTGGCTGGGCGGGTCGGCAGCAGCCATCCCCGCCGCCACCGAGCTGCTCCTCGACCTCGACGCCGCCGGTCCCGGCGCCGTGCTCGGCGAGCGCGACCGGGCAGCCCGACGCATCGTGGACACCGTCGACACGGTCGACCTCGCGGAGGCCTGGCGCAGCGCGCGCACGATGAGCGGCTACGTCGACGAGGTCGCCCTGCTGCCCCCCGACACCGCGCTCCCCGCGACCGTCCGGCTGCCCGAGACCGTGCCCGGCCTGCACGACCTGGACGACCCGACCGCCGTACGCCGCCGGTGGGCGACCCGCGCCGGTCTGCGGGCCACGCTCGGCGTCGGGCCCGACGGACCGGTGACCATCGACCTGCGCGAGGACGGCCCGCACGGACTCGTCGCCGGCACCACCGGCTCGGGCAAGAGCGAGCTGCTGCAGGCGCTGCTGTGCTCCCTGGCCCTGGAGAACCCACCCGAGCGGGTCACGTTCCTGCTGGTCGACTACAAGGGCGGCGCCGCATTCCGCGAGTGCGCCGACCTGCCGCACACGGTCGGCTACATCACCGACCTCACGCCGGCGCTGGTCGACCGCGCGCTCACGTCGCTGGGCGCGGAGATCCACCGCCGCGAGCTGCTGTTGGCCGAGCACGAGGCCAAGGACCTGCGCCAGCTGGAGGAGCTGGCCCCCGACGCCGCACCGCCCAGCCTGCTGATCTGCGTCGACGAGTTCGCCGCCCTCACCTCCGAGGTGCCCGACTTCGTCGACGGGATGGTCGACATCGCCCAGCGGGGCCGTTCACTGGGCATGCACATGCTGCTGGCCACCCAGCGCCCCGCCGGGGTCGTCACCGCGGCGATCCGGGCCAACACCGACCTGCGGATCGCCCTCCGCGTCGGCGCCACCGACGACTCGATCGACGTCATCGACTCCCCCGATGCCGCGCGCATCTCCCGCCGCACGCCGGGCCGCGCGTGGATCCGCCGCACCGGGCACGGGACCTCCGAACTGGTCCAGACCACCTGGGTCGGCGCACGGGAGGAGCTGCGCGCCGAGCGCGGTGCGGTCGACGTGCGACCGTTCACCCTGCTGCCGGCGGGACCCTCGTACGCACCTGCCGGCGCGGAGCACCGCGCCACCCACCCGCAGACCGACCTCGATCGATGCGTGGCGACCATCCGCCGGGCGTTCGCCGACACCGGACGGGAGTCGCCCCGCCGGCCGTGGCTGCCGGCGCTGCCCGAGGAGCTGGCGCTCGCGGTCGGGGAGGACCGCGTGGCCGGCATCCCGGGGCGCGTGCGGCTCGGCCTGGTCGACCTGCCGGCCGAGCAGCGGCAGCCCGCGCTCGAGCTCGACTACGCCGAGGTCGGCCACGTCCTGGTGCACGGGGCCTCGGGGTCGGGCAAGACCGAACTGCTGCGCTCCGTGGCCGTCGCGGCATCGCTCGACGACACGACCGGCGCGGGAGTGGCGCCCTACATCTACGCCCTCGACTTCGCCGGCGGCGGACTGAGCGGACTGTCCACGTTGCCGACCACCGCGTCGGTGATCGGCGAGAGCCAGCACGGTCAGGTGCTGCGCCTGATCCGGTTGCTGCGGAGCACCGTCACCGAGCGGGCCGCGAGCCTCGCGGCGTACGGCGTGGCCGACGTCGACGCCCTGGCCGCCGCCGGCCACCGGCTCCCGCGCGTGCACGTCCTCATCGACAACCTGCCCGCCCTGGTCGAGCACCTCGAGTCCGCCGGGGGCTCCGCGCGCGACCACCTCGACCACCTCGGGACGGTGCTCGGCACCGGACGGCGTGTGGGGGTGCACGTCACCGCGAGCGCGCCGGGTCGTACCGGCGTCCCGACCGCACTGGGCGCCGCGTTCGGCCGGCGGATCGTGCTCCGGATGACCACGGCCGACGACTATCTGATGCTCGGGGTCCCGGGCAACGTCCTGGCGGCCGACACCCCACCGGGCCGGGGACTGGTCGGGCGCTCCTCGGTGCAGGTCGGTTTCCTGGGACGCCCCGGCTCGACCGAGCAGGCGGCGCGACTCGCGACGGCCACCGAGCGACTCGCGACTGCGGTCGCGGACCGGCCCGGGGCGCCGGTCCTGCCGTTCCCCGACCGGCTGCCCGCACACGTGCTGCCGGCGCCCGAGGGCAGCACCATCGCCATCGGCGTCGATGCCGACGCGATCGCGCCGGTCTTCGTGGACCTGGTCGCCGGACCCGTCCTGGTCTCCGGCCCGGCCGGCAGCGGCCGCACCAGTCTCCTCGACGGCATCGTCGACCTGGCGGCCCGCAGCAGCACCCCACCCCTGCGGGTGCTGCGGGCCGGCGGCGGCACGACCTCCGCACCGGCGGACCTGCTCGCCGCCCTCGGGGACCGCGACCCGGAGACCGGCTGGTCGCTGGTGGTGATCGACGACGCCGAGGCCTGGGAGGACGCCGCGGGCACCCCGGAGGTGCTGACCCGCCTCACCGACCGGCTGCTCGCCCCCGGATCGGGCGCCGGACCCGGCGACCACCGCTACGCCGTGGTGCTCGCCGCCGAGACCCGCGCGGTGCGCAGCCGGGTCGCTCCGGGCCTGGTCACCGCCGTGCGCGGTCGTCGCCGCGGGGTGCTCCTGCGTCCCGACTGGGCGGACGGCGACCTGTTCGGCATCGCCGTGCCGACCCGATCGGTCGAGCCGCTCACTGGCCGCGGACGGGGGCTGTGGTGTGAGAATGGGGCCAGCATCCTGCTGCAGGCCGTCTCGTGCGCACCCCACGACCTGATGCAGGACACCGACGGAGGGGCGTCGTGAAGACACGGGGGAAGAAGTACGCCGACCGCGGCGCGGTCGAGCTCGGAGTGCTGCTCGCAGCCGGTTCGCTGCTGCTGGGGCTGGTCTTCGGCAACGGCATCGCCCGGCAGGCCGTGGAGCTCTTCGACGGGATGACCTGGCTGGGCGACGACACCCACGGCGAGGTCCTGCAGGTCAACCCGGCCACCGGTCGACCCGAGGTGCGGCTCGGGGTGGGCGCGCCCGGATCCGACCTCGTGGTCCACCAGGCCGACGGACTGCTCGTGGTCCACGACCGCACCGCGGGCACCGTCACCTCCTACGACCTCGCCACCCTGCTGGCAGCGGGCAGCCGCCAGGTCGAGGGGGGCGGCGCGACCAAGGTCCTGCTCGGCGACGAGGGCCTCTTCGTCGTCGACCGGTCCGCCGGCACCGTCGCCTCCGTCGACCCGCTGACCACCGACCCGCGCGGGCGGATCTGGTCGGCCGGCGGCGCCATCACCGACGCCGTCCTGGCCACCGACGGCGGGCTGTGGGTCCTCGGTGACGACGCCCGGCTGTGGGAGCTGCGCTGGCGCGGCGGCAGCGCGCTCAGCTTCGACGCCGGTGCCCCCGAGCAGCTCGCCGGGGTCGACTCCCGGACGGTGCTGGTGCCGCACGAGGAGGGGACCACGCTGTTCGCGCCCGGCGACGGCGTCGTGGCGCGCCGCGGCACCGGGGCCGACCTGGCGACCAACGCCCCGGCGCTACGGGGCACCGTGCTGCCGGCCCTGCACAGCCCCGCCGACCTCGCGCCGGCCGCCGTACCGGACGCCGGTGTGGTCGTCCTCGTCGGGAGTGACGCCGTCCGCGAGATCGACGTGGCCGCGATCGGCTGCGCCGAACCCGGCGCGCCGGCGGTGTTCCACCGCCAGGTCTATGTGCCCTGTACCGACGCGCAGAAGGTGATCCGGCTGGCACCCGACGGGGGCCGGGCGGGACCCGACATCGCGCTGGCCGAGCCCGGAGCGGTCGAGCTCGTGATCGACGACGACCGGTTGACGATCAACGTCGACGGCGCCCGCACCGGCGTCCAGGTCCTCCCCGACGGACGCACCCGCACGATCATCCGGCGCGACGACGCGACGCCGCGGGTCGACCCCGGCGCCGGTGCGCGCCCCCAGGTGGATCCGCCGGCCGTGGACGACGTCGTCGACCGCGACCGCACGCGGGCGCGCGACCGCCGCGAGGAGCCCCCACCGTGGCGGGCCGACGACGTGCTCGACCGCAGCCGCGACCGAGACCGGGGACAGCGCGAGCGGGGACAGGGTGACCGGAGACAGCGCGACCGCGACCGGGGCGCCCGCACGCCCGGTCCCGGCACCGGGACGGACCCCGGCCCGGGGACCGGGGACCCGACGGGCGACCCGACCCCCACCGGCCCCGCCCCCCACCATCCCGCCCCCACCGCTCCCGGCCCCACCGAGCCCGGCCCGC
>JAJUGK010000147.1 GCA_029268205.1 Nocardioidaceae bacterium | reverse complement strand
GTAGCGGCGTACGCCGGTCATCGCGCCGACCGCCGCGGCGAGGTCGGGGAAGCGGTCGGCCAGCACCGGGCGCTCCCCGGCGAGCAGCGAGCGGGCGAGCACCTGGACACCGGCGATGTACGTCGGCGGGAGCGTAAGCAGCCACTGGCCCGGCCCGCCGAGGAACGCGTGCGTGGCGTGGACGGATGCCTCGATCGCGGACCGCGGGAGGGTCACCCGCTTCGGTTCACCGGTCGAGCCCGACGTCGCGATCTGCAGCGGTCGCGGATCGTCAGCGAGGAGCCAGTGCGTCAGCAGCGTGGTGACGGCATCGGCGGACCCGGTCACCGGCTCGAGGCCGGCGGCTGGCGCGGACAACGGCCGACGTCAGGCCGACCCGGGGGCGCTGTCGCCCTCGGCCGGGCCGTCACCCTGCGCGCGCCGACGGGCGTCACGGCGGCGCTGCTGCTCGAGCCGACGCAGGAAGTCCGGGTCGTCGTCGGGGCCCTTGACCCGCGGCGGCTGCTGCGGGCCGCGGGGCCGGGTCGGGCCGACCGGGCGGCCGCCGGACCCTCCCTGCCCGCGCACGCGGCGACGCTCCAGCCACCAGAAGAGGAGGTAGACCAGAGCCGCGAACGCGATCACGACCAGGAGGAACTTGCCCACCCTCCAAGAGTAGGCACTCTCACAAGTCGGCGGGCCGGGGGCTCCACTCCGAGCGTCTACCCTGGCAGGGTGAAGCCGTTCGTGACCTACACCCTGCTCCGCCTCGCGCTCTTCGTGGGGTGCTACTCGCTGATCATCGGCTTCTACATGCTGCTCAACGGGGTCTCCAGCGTGCCGCGGTTCTGGCCGCTGCTGCTGGCCGTGGTGCTGTCGTCGATCCTGTCCTTCCCGCTGCTGCGCGGCCCCCGCGAGCGGTTCGCCCAGCGCATCGAGGAGCGGGCGGCGAGGTTCGAGGAGCGGCGCGCCCGCGAGGACGTCGACTGACCCACCCCGCGGACGGTCAGACGCCGGGTGCGGTCTCGAAGCCCTCGCGGGTGATCGTGGTGCCCCGGAAGTCGACCGCGCGCTTGGCGTTGGCCAGCGCGGTGACCGTGCACGAGCCGAACCTGCCGGTGCGGTCGAAGAGCTCCACGGTGCCGATCGCCACGCCGTCGCTGGCGACCCGGTCGACGGCGAGCAGGCCGATCTCGCGACCGATCGGGAGTCGCGCGAGGGCGAGCTGGTAGTCGGTGTTGATGTATTCCACCCCGTTGGTGCCCCAGTGGACCACCATGCTGGTGGAGTCGGCGATGGCCGCCGCGGCCACGAACGGCTCGGGTCGCTCGCCGGCGACCACCGCGGGCACGGTCTGCCACAGCTGCTTGCGCTCGGCGTTGAGGTAGGCGGTGAAGTCGTGGCTCCAGCCGACCGAGGCGCTGTGGAAGAACGGCGGACGCACCTCCTCGCTCGGGGGTACGACGTCCAGCGGCGGCAGCGCGGGCTGCTCCTCGGGCATCCAGACCTCCCCGGGCGCGTCCTCGGTCGGCTTCAGCGCCAGCACGGAGGCGCGGCTCACCGGGACCCGTGCCCCGTCGTCGTCCTCCTGCTCGAGCACGACGTCGAGCAGCATCAGCCGCGGGCTCTCCCGGACCACCTCGGCGCGGGTGTGACAGGCCCGCACCCGGGCGGGGCGGAACAGGTCGACGGTCAGGCGGGCGGGCCGCAGGTCGGTGCGGCCGCGGGCCTCGATCTCGCGGGCGGCGGCACGCCCCATCGCGCCTCCGACGGCCACTCCGTGCAACTGGTCGTCGCTCCACAGGCTCTTGGCCATGGGCGTGGGCTGCAGGCCGCCGTCGGGGCGGGGTGCGTCGAAGAACGAGACGGTGTCGTCGAGGGAGCTCACCGGCCGATCATCCCAGCCCCGACGAGGAGCCCGAGCGCATGGACCAGTTCGGCGACCCCGGTCTGTTGGATCACCGGGATCAGCTCACGTCCCTGGGCGCCGCCGAGCACCGTGCGCAGCGCGGGGACGAGCGGGAGCAGGGAGAGCGCGGCGAGCAGCGCCCACCAGGACGTCAGCGCCGCGACGCCGACCAGCGCCGCCACCGAGGCGGCGACCAGCCCGGCGTACAGCAGGCGGGTGCGGCGATCGCCCAGGACCACCGCCAGGGTGCGCTTGCCGACCTCCCGGTCGCTGGGGATGTCGCGCAGGTTGTTGGCCACCAGGATCGCGCAGGCCAGTGCCCCGATCCCGACGCCGGCGATCGTCGCGGCGCCGAGTCCGGTGGTCCCCTCGACCTGCACGTAGGTCGTCCCGACCACGGCGACCAGGCCGAAGAAGACGAAGACCATCACCTCGCCCAGGCCCCGGTAGCCGTACGGCGAACTGCCGCCGGTGTAGCCCCAGGCGGCCAGCAGGCACACCGCGCCGATCGCCACCAGCCACCAGGCGGTGAGGGCCGCCAGCACCAGGCCGAACACCGCGCCGACGCCGAGCGCGGCGAAGGCTGCGAGCTTCACCGACCGCGGCGAGGCCAGCCCGGAGCCGACCAGTCGCAGCGGGCCGACCCGGTCGGCGTCGGTGCCGCGGATGCCGTCGGAGTAGTCGTTGGCGTAGTTCACCCCGACCTGCAGCGCCAGCGCGAGACCGAGCGCGAGCAGCGCCTTGCCCACGACGAAGGCATCGACGTGCAGCGCCACCGCCGTCCCGGCCAGGACGGGTGCCACCGCGGCGGGGAGGGTGCGGGGTCGGGCACCGGCGATCCAGTGACGCAGGGGGGCGCGGGCGGGCTCGGCATGCGGCGTGGTCACGGTCGACCATCCTCTCCCACCGGCGCTGATGTGGCCGAATCGACCGGCGGACTCCCGCAGGTCGCGCCGGCCCCGGCCGATCCGTAGGACGTGACCCTTCGACGCTGCGCGCGTTGAAGCAATCGACTGCCCGAGTGACGGCATCGAGCGATGCCGATGCTCGCCGAGTGGGAGGACCTGTGACCGAGCCCGAGGGTACGGCGCCTCACCGGCCCGTCGAGGACGTCGACACCGACTTCCTCGACGGGTGGTTGGCCCGCGCCCGCGAGGCAGAGCCGGTCACTCCGCCCACCGCCGTGGAGCCCGCCGCTCCGGACGCCGACAGCCGGGTCGCCGAGGAGTCCGTGAGCGCGAGCAGGGAGCGGCTCAGCGAGCAGGGCAGCTTCGACTTCGCCTCCTTCTACGAGGCGCTGGACGAGCCGTCAGGTACGCCCGGGGCCCCCGCGGCGTCGGCCCCGGCGGAATCCCCCGCGCCGCCCCCAGCGGAATCCCCCGGGCCGCGGATCCCCGACCTCCCGGCCGTGGGACGCGCTGCGCGGGCCAAGCCGTCGCGGTTCCGTCGCCGGGCCCACGACCGGGCCCAGCAACCCGAGCCCGAGACGCTGGACCTCGACCTGCCGGGGCTCCCCGATCCCCCGCCGACGACTGAGTCCGAGGCGCAGCCGGACGGCAGCGGAACGGAGTCGCCGGTCCTGCCGGAGCGCGACATCTTCGCCCGCCCCGTCGCCGAGGACCTCGACGCGTTCTATCAACGGCTGCTGGTCCAGGAACCCGCCGACCACGCGGGCGGGCCGGAGCCGGAACCGCTCGTCGAGCCCGAGCCCGAGCCGGAGCCGGAGCCCGAGCCGGAGGTCGAGCCGGAGCCGGAGGTCGAGGCAGAGCTCGAGGCGGTGGTCGAGCCGGAGCCGGTGGTCGAGGCCGAGCGCGAGGCGGTAGTCGAGTCCGAGCCGGAACCCGAGCCCGAGGCCGTGGTCGCGTCCGAGCCCGAGCCCGAACCGGAGGCCCCGGCGCCCGTGCCCCACGCGGGACCGGAGGTCCGCTGGGACGCGACGGCGTTCACCCGTCCCCCCGAGCCGGCGCCGGAACCCGCGCACGCGCCCGAGCCCGAGCCAGCGTCCGCGGTGGTCGAACCCGAACCCACCCCGAGCCCCGCGCCCGCGCCGGAGCCCGCGCCCGTACCCCCGACGCCCGCCCCTGCACCGGCCGCCACCCACCCGGTGCCCCGACCGGCCGCTCGCGCGGCGGAAGCCGACCCCGCACCTCGGATACCGCCGATCGTCGAGTTCACGACCCCGCGCGGACCGCGCCTGATCCTGACCGCGCTGTTGATCCTCGCCGCGATCGCCGCCGGCGCGGCCATCTGGCGGGCGGCGGAGACCCAGGTCGGCACCGACATCGGCATCGCCGCGGCGCTGACCGCGCTCGCGCTGGTCTTCTGGTGGGGCCTGGCCGCCACGCCGAACCGCCAGGTCGCGGTCCGGGGCGGGATCCTCGAGATCGAGGACGGCACCAGCCGCTACACCTTCGACCTGCGCAACCCCGCCGTCCGCGTCGATGTCGAGGGGACGCCCGGCTCGCGGGGATGGCGGGTCATCATCCACCGCCACCGGTTGGCGCCGTACGTGCTCACCCGCCACGTCGTCGACCCGCACCGGTTCACCGAGGTGCTCGAGCACTACCGCGCGCTCGCCCGCCGATCGGAGGAGCTCCGGTTGGCACGCCGGCGCGCGTGATCGCCGCGCTCAGGAGCGAGCGCCGACCGCTCACGCCGGATGATCGGGGCACCGGCCGGTGTTGCACGGGGTGATGCCGACTCCTCCGCGACTGTCCCTGCTCGACCGCTCCCGCACCCGGGTCGGCGAGCCCGACGGGATCGCCCTGCACCGTACGGTCGCCCGGGCCCGCCGCTGCGAGGAGTTGGGCTACCACCGGTTCTGGGTCGCCGAGCACCACGGGGTGCCCGGGGTCGCGTCCGGCAGTCCCGCGGTGCTGCTCGCGGCGATCGGCGCCGCGACCGCCCGGATCCGGATCGGCAGCGGCGGGGTGATGCTGCCCAACCACGCCCCGCTCGTCGTCGCCGAGCAGTTCCTCGTGCTCGCCGGCCTCCACCCCGGCCGGGTCGACCTCGGCGTCGGCCGGTCGCTGGGGTTCACCGCGGCCGTACGCCGGGCACTCCGTGCCGACAGTGAGGCCGCCGTGCGCTTCGCCGAGGACCTCACGGAGCTGCGCGCCTACCTCTCCGGCGACGGCCCGATCACCGCGCGCCCGGCCGTGGACCCGCCCCCGCCGGTGTTCGTATTGGCGATGACCCGCGGGCTCGAGATCGCGGCAGCGGCCGGACTCCCCGCCGTGGTCGGCGGCCCCGCCCTGCGCGACATCGAGGCCCTCCAGCGCTACCGCGACGCCGTCGGTCCCGACGTACCGCTCATCGTGAGCGCCGACATCGTCATCGCCGACTCCCGCGAGCGGGCCCGCGAGCTGCTGTTGCCCGAGGCGTGGGCGATGGTGCGCTCCCGGGAGACCGGGGTCTTCGCCCCGCTCGAGCCGGTCGAGACCGTGCTCGCCCAGTCACCCACCGCTCGCCAGCGGGAGCGGATCGAGGCCTGGCTCGCGGGCACGATCCACGGCACCGCCGACGAGGTCGCCGAGCAGTTGCACGACCTCCTCGACCGCACCGGTGCCGAGGAGGTGATGGCCACCACCTCGACGTACGCCGACGCCGACCGCGACGCCGCGGACGCCGCGCTGGCCGAGGTGATGGCGCGGGTGGGTTGAGGCCCCGGCGCGCCTCACCGAGCGCCGGTCAGGCGCTCAGAGGTACCGGCCGCAGTGGGGCCAGGGCTGCCGGCCGCGCTGCTTGTAGAGCAGCTTCGCCCGGTAGGTCTGCTCCGCCGGGCGGGCCTTCGACGGCAGCCCCCGGCCGCCGACCGAGCGCCAGGTGCCGGTGTCGAACTGGTAGAGCCCGTAGTAGCCGGCCGGGTTCACCGCGCGCGGGTTGCCCGAGGACTCGCAGTTCGCCAGCGCCCGCCAGTTCAGCCGGTCGGCGCCCGGGACGGACCGGGCCGCGGTCCCGACCAGCACCCGGCGGGGCTTCGGCCGTCGCACGACCTTCGCCGCACGCTTCTTCCGGACGACCTTGGTGTTGTGCAGCTTGACGGTGACCTTCACCCGGCGCACCCCGGGACGACCCTTGGCCGCCACCTTGCGCGCGCCGGGGCGCAGCCGCGCGGTCTTCACGCGCACCGTGCGGGGCTTGATCCGGTTCCGCTTCACGCGCGTGCGGACGTTGACCCGCACGACCTGGATCGTGTCGCCGTCACGCACCCGGCGCTGGTCGCGCTTGCGCATCACGGTGCCGTCGCGCCGTACGCGGACGAGGTCGGCGTTGCGGACCTTCACCTGCGCCTCGCGCAGCACCCGGGTGGCCCAGACGCGGTCGGTGTGCCAGGTGCGGACCTGATCGGGACCGATCCGCAGGCGCACCTGCTTCGCCGGCTGCTCGGCGGTCTCGGCAAGGGTCGCGCTGGACTCCTCCCGCGTTGCCGGGTCCGCGGGCGAGCCTGCCTCACTGCCGGCGGCCGCCCCGGCGGGGGCGAGGGTGAGAGCGAGGGCAGCGACGGTGAGCGCCGCCGGGGCACGGCGCAGTTGATGACGGAACACGTGGAAAGAAACCTCGATGAGCTCGACGACGGCCGCGGGACGGCCGGATGACCAGCGACTCACAGGGGAGCCGCGGCGGCCCGGATCAGGTCGTACGACCTGCGGAGGACACCCACAAGACCCGGCACGCAGTGCGCGTGAGCCCAGGCGGGATTCGGACCAGTCGGCAACCGTAGCGCGGGCGTTCAAGGGCACCGGGTCGAACGTGCCCGATCACCCCGCGGCGGGCCGGCTCCCCGCACCCGACCTCCGCCGCCCGTCCGACCGCCGACCCCGTTAGGCTCCGCCCGTACGAGAAGACGTTCCGCCGGGTGTCATGGACGCCCTTCTCGACACCCCGGCCCGCGGGCCGCGGGCCTCTAGCTCAATTAGCAGAGCAGCGGTTATCTCTAGTCAACGGTGGGCAGCAGCGGGATGACCTGCGGGTTCGTCGGTGTCAACATGTTGACACCGACAGGGCCGACCCGGGGGCGACCTCGCATCGGTACACTCCTGGCGTGCTAGGGCCTCTAGCTCAATTGGCAG
>JAJUGK010000146.1 GCA_029268205.1 Nocardioidaceae bacterium | reverse complement strand
GACGTCCCCAGGGGGTTGGGGGTGGCGATCAGCCGAAGCGGCCGGAGATGTACGCCTCGGTGGAGGGGTCGTCGGGGACGGAGAAGATCTTCTTCGTCGAGTTCATCTCCACCAGCCGACCGGGCTTGCCGGCACCGGCGAGGTTGAAGAACGCGGTGTCCTCCGAGAACCGGGCGGCCTGCTGCATGTTGTGGGTGACGATCACGATCGTGTACTCGGTCCGGAGCTCGTGGATCAGGTCCTCGATCGCCGAGGTCGAGATCGGGTCGAGGGCGGAGCACGGCTCGTCCATCAGCAGCACCTGCGGCTCGACGGCGATGGCGCGCGCGATGCACAGCCGCTGCTGCTGCCCGCCCGAGAGGCCGGCGCCGGGCTTGTCGAGCCGGTCGCTGACCTCCTTCCACAGGTTCGCGCCGCGCAGGGCGCGCTCGACGATGTCGTCGGCCTCCGACTTCTTCATCCGCCGGGAGTTGAGCCGGTTGCCGGCGAGCACGTTCTCGTAGATCGACATGGTCGGGAACGGGTTCGGCCGCTGGAAGACCATCCCGACCTGCCGCCGCACCTCGACCGGGTCGACGTCACTGCCGTAGAGGTCCTGGCCGCCCATCACGACCCTGCCGTCGACGCGGGCGCCGGGGACGACCTCGTGCATGCGGTTCAGCGACCGCAGGAAGGTCGACTTGCCACAACCCGACGGACCGATGAACGCGGTCACCGACTTGGCGGGGATGGACATGGTGACACCCTCGACGGCCTTGAAGTCGCCGTAGTAGATGTCGAGATCACTGACGTCGATGCTCGTGGCCATGACGGTTCTCTCCTGGTTCTGAGGGGTTCTGGGGCGCGTACGGGTGCGCGCCGGGGGGTGGGTGGTCGGATCAGCGACCGGTCTTGGGGGCGAACAGGCGGCCGAGCAGCCGACCGAGCAGGTTCAGCGACATCACGATGAGGATCAGCGCGAGCGCTGCGCCCCAGGCCCGCTCGACGCCGAACTGCGGAGGGACGCCGGGCTGCATGTAGGAGTAGTAGGCGAACACCGGGAGCGTCATCATCCGCTCGGCGAAGAGGTTCATGTTGACCGAGTCGGTGGAGCCGGCGATCACCAGCAGCGGCGCGGTCTCCCCGGCGACGCGGGCGATCGCCAGCATCACGCCGGTGACGATGCCGGCCATGGCGGTGGGGAGGACGACCTTGACGATGGTGCGCCACTGCGGCACCCCGAGGGCGTACGACGCCTCCCGCAGCTCGTTGGGCACGAGCTTCAGCATCTCCTCACACGAGCGCACGACGACCGGGATCATCAGCACCGACAGCGCCACCGAGCCGCCGAAGCCCATCCGCACGCCGGGGCCGAAGAAGATCGAGAACAGTGCGAACGCGAACAGGCCGGCGACGATCGAGGGGATGCCGGTCATGACGTCGACGAGGAAGTTGATCACCCGCGCCGGGCGCCGGCCCGCGCCGTACTCGACGAGATAGATCGCGGTCATCAGGCCGATCGGGATCGACAGCACCGCCGCCATGCCGGTGATCAGCAGCGTGCCGACGATGGCGTGGTAGATGCCGCCGCCCTCGCCGACCACGTTGCGCATCGAGTAGCTGAAGAACTCCGCCGAGAACGCCGGGGCGCCCTTGCTGACCACGGTCCAGGTCAACGAGACCAGCGGCACCAGCGCGATCGCGAACGCCGACCACACCAGCGTGGTGATCAACCGGTCGACCGCCGAGCGCCGGTTCTCCACCACCAGCGCCCAGGCCGGCAGCGCGACGGCATACACCGCGGCACTCACCACGGCGAACGCGATCAGCCCCCAGCCCAGGGTGAGCGCGAGCAGCGCACCGGCCGCGGTGGCGACCAGGGCGGTCAGCAGCGGGGCCCAGCGCGGCAGCTTCGGCGCCCGCAACGACACCTCCCCGCGTACGGCGGAGCCGCGCGCAGCGCGTCGGCCACCGGACCCGCCGGGCCCGTCCGGTGCGGGGGCGACTGCTGCCGGCTCAGTCGCATCGGGCCCAGTCGTATCGGGCCCAGTCGTATCGGGCCCAGCCGCCACCGGTTGGCCGGGGCCCGTCCCCACGGTGGCGCGCCCCGAGGCGGAGTTGGCGGGCGGGTCCTGGGGGCGGTCGTCGGTGGACACGGGGCGCTCCTTGGTGCGGATGCGGATCGGGCTCATCGGACCAGTCCCTTCTCGCTGCGCGCGACGATCATCCGGGCGCTGAAGTTGACCGCGAAGGTGATGACGAACAGCACCAGGCCGGTGGCGATGAGCACGTTGACCCCGACGCCGGTGGCCTCGGGGAAGCTCAGCGCGATGTTGGCGGCGATCGTGCTCGGCGCGGTGCCGGAGACCAGGTCCCAGCTGACGATGCGGAAGGCGGAGAGAACCAGCGCGACCGCCATCGTCTCGCCGAGTGCGCGGCCCAGGCCGAGCATGACCGCGGAGACGATGCCGGAGCGGGAGTAGGGGAAGACCGCCATCCTGATCATCTCCCAGCGGGTCGCCCCGAGTGCGAGCGCCGCCTCCTCGTGCAGTCGCGGGGTCTGGCTGAAGATCTCCCGGCAGATCGCGGTGATGATCGGCAGTGCCATGATCGCCAGCACCAGGCCGGCGGTGAGCATCGTGCGCCCGCCGCCGGAGGCGGGACCGGCGAACAGCGGGAGGAAGCCGAGGTGCTCGGAGAGCCATCGGTAGACCGGCACCATCGCCGGGCCGAGCACGTTGGCGCCCCACAGTCCGTACACGACGCTCGGGACCGCAGCGAGCAGGTCGATGACGTACCCGACCAGGTTGGCCAGCCGCCGCGGGGCGTAGTGGGAGATCGCCAGCGCCACGCCGATCGCCAGCGGGGTGGCGATCAGCAGCGCGATGAACGCCGCCAGCAGCGTGCCGAACAGCAGCGGCCAGGCGTAGGCCAGGAAGGTCGACTCGCCGGCCAGGTGCGCCGCGTCGGCCCGGAGGGCGGGGATGCCCTCGGCGGTGAGGAAGATCGCGACGCCGGCGAGGGCGACCAGGATGATGCCGGCCGCGACCTGGGTGGAGCCGCGGAACAGCACGTCACCGATGCGGCGCTTGGCGCGCGCCGGCGGCGGAGCTGGCGGACTGGTGGTCGGTGCGCTCACCGGTGGTGCTCCTTCGTGGGTGGTGCGGACACGCCTCCGCGCCGCCGGGGCCTCCCGGCGGCGCGGAACCTGGTGCGGGTGGTGCAGGGGATGAGGATCAGCTGCCGATCTTCGCGATCAGACCCTCGGCCTCCTCGACCAGCGCGTCCGAGAGCGGTGCGGAGCCGGCGGCGTCGGCCGCGGCCTGCTGGCCCTCGTCGGAGATCAGGTAGGTGAGGAAGCCCTTGACCAGCTCGGCCTGGTTGGCGTCGGCGTAGGACTCGCAGGCCAGCAGGTAGGAGGTGAGCACGATCGGGTACGCCCCGGACTCGGCGGTGTCGCGGGCCAGTTCGTAGGCCATCGCGTTCTCGCCCTGACCCTCGGCCTTCGGGGAGACCTCGAGGACCTTCGCCGCGGCCTCGGCGGACGGGCCGACGAAGTCCTCGCCGACCTGGACCTCGACCTGACCGAGGTCGCCGGCCTGGCTGGCGTCGGCGTACCCGATCGTGTTCTGCCCGTTGGTCACCGCGGACACCACGCCGGAGGTCTGCGGGGCGGCCTCGCCGTGGGTGATCGGCCACTCGCCGACCTCGCCGTGGGTCCACACGTCGGGGGCGACGGCGTCGAGGTAGGCGGTGAAGTTGTCGGTGGTGCCCGAGTCGTCGGCGCGGTGGACGGCGGTGATGTCGGCGTCCGGCAGGTCGGCGTCGGGGTTGGTCGCGACGATCGCGGGGTCGTTCCACTTGGTGATCTCACCGGCGAAGATGCCCGCGAGGGTCGCGCCGTCGAGCTTGAGGTCGTCGACGCCGTCGATGTTGTAGATGATCGCGATCGGGCTGACGTAGCTCGGGATGATGATCGGGTCGGCGCCGCACTGCTCGGCCGCGGCGCTGAGCTCCTCGGCGTCGAGCAGGGAGTCGGTGCCGGCGAACTGCACGCCGCCGGAGATGAACTGCTCACGGCCACCGCCGGAGCCGACCGGGTCGTAGTTGACGGTCACGCCGCTGTTGGCGGACTGGAAGCCGGCGCGCCACGCACCCATGGCGGCCTCCTGCGAGCTGGCGCCCGCGCCGTTCAGGGTGCCCGAGAGGCTGCTGCCGGTGTCGTCCCCGGAGCCGGTGGCGTTGGTGTCCCCCTCCTCGTTGGCTGCGCTGCAGGCGGTCAGGGCGACGCTGAGGGCCAAGACGGCCAGGCCGGGCTTGGCCGCGCGGCGAAGAGTGGTCTTCACGTGAACTTCTCCTGTGACTGGTGGGTTTGTCACTTCGGAAGTTAGGCAGCGCAGGTGACGCGCTCCCGGGGCGTTGGTGAACGCGAGGTGAACAGCAGCGGGCGGTTGCGGTGCAGCCTGTGGCGTACGCCGCACGGGGCCGCGGGTTCGGCTCGGATCGCCCCGATCGGGGCGATCGGGCGGCCGGTCAGGCGGGTGGCGTGTGCTGCTCGACGGCGACCACCGTGCGCACGCCGCGGGAGTTGGTGCGATGGTGCACGACCAGGAGGCCGGCCGGGTCGAGGGGCTCGTACGGCTGGTCGAGCGCGCGCATCACCCGCGGCAGCACCGGCCGGTGGGTGCACAGGGCGATCGCGCGGTCCTCCGCGTCGAGCGCGTCCGCGACGATCGCCTCGACTCCGGCGCGGGAGGTGCCCTCCTCGCTCAGCGCATCGGCCCACTCGACCTCGATGCCGGTCGCGTCGGCGTACGGGGTGACGGTGTCGGCGCACCGGCGGCTGGGGGAGCTGATCACCCGCTCGATGCCGTACGCCGCGAGCACCGGCACCAGCGCGTGGGCGTCCAGCGACCCGCGCTCCTCGAGGGGCCGGTCTCGGTCGGGGGCGTCCCAGTCGCTGCGGGTCATCGCCTTGGCGTGCCGCAGGACGAGCAGCGTGCGGGTGCGCTTGCGCAGCGGGTACCAGCGGTCGAGCAGCAGCCGGTCGTGCTCGTGGGTCAGCCGCTCGCGGGCCTCGTCGTGGGGCACCCAGGCGACGGCGTCGATCTCGTCGTTGGGCCGGTAGCCGGAGATGTCGTCGTCGCCGACGACCCGCGCCGCCCAGTAGTGCACGACCTTCTCGCGCGTCCGGCCGCCGACGCGCACCGGGTAGCGCTGGGTCGGCAGGGGTACGCCGAGGCGTACGTGCAGGCCGGTCTCCTCGCCGACCTCGCGGACGGCGGCGGCGGTGACGTGCTCGCCGGGGTCGACCTTGCCCTTGGGGAAGGACCAGTCGTCGTACGTGGGGCGGTGCACCAGCAGCACCCGCTTGCGGGGCGCGGAGATGACGGCGCCGCCGGCGAGGATCGCCTCGTGGTCCGGCTCGGGCGCGGGGGACATGCCGCTAGTGTCACAGCCCGGCGGTCGTGATGGGCGGCCAGGCCCGGAACAGTGCATGACGAGGGGAGGCCCGATGCGGCGACGCACGTGGGTCCTCGGCGTCGTCGCCATGGTCGTCCTCGCGCTGGTCGCCGCGGCCGTCTGGGTGCTGACCCGCGGTCCGAGCACGCGGCTCACCGAGGCGGTCGAGGTGCTGCCGGCCTCCGCCGCGCGGGTGAGCTTCACCGACTGGGCGGCGGTCCGTGCGGAGGTGGGCGACGGCGTGGACGCCGACGCCGACGAGGGCGAGGTGCAGGACTTCCTCGACCGCGCCTTCGACGCCGACCTGATCGCGACCTCGGGGCTGTGGGAGTCGACCGCGACGTTGGCGTCGGGGTACGGGTTCTCCCCGCTCGACGTCGAGTTCGAGGTGGTCGGGCAGGGCACCGACGGGGCCGTCGTGGCGCTGCGGCTGGCCGCCGACGCCGACCTCGACGCGATCGCCGAGCGTCTCGACGACTTGGGGTACGCCGCTCCGGGCGACCGCACCAACGGCCTGTGGCAGGGCACCGACGACATCCTCGGCCGCGCCGGGCCGTCGCTGAGCGTGCTGCTGCGCAACCTCGTCCTCACCGACGGCTGGGTGCTGGCCAGCGACGAACCGGCGTTCCTCGACACCGCCACCGAGGTGCTCCGCGGCGACGACGACAGCCTCGCCGACACCACCGGCGCCGATCGCCTGCTCGACGCCCTGGGCGAGGAGAGCCCGACCAACGCCGTGCTCTGGCCCACCGACTTCGTCTGCGAGGACCTCGCGATGGCGCAGGCCGGGGACGCCGACCAGCCGGTGGTCGACCAGCTCGTCGACGACGCCGGCGGGGTCGCGCCGCTGGCCGGGATGGCCGTCGCCCGCTACGCCCCCCGCGACCTGGTCGTCGCATTGGGCTACCAGGACGACGACCGCGCTGCCGGCGACCTGTCCGCCCGGCTCGCCCTCGCCGGCGCCGAGGCCGTCGGCAAGGGGGGCTCGTGGGCCGAGCGGTTCGCCACCTCCGCGAGCCGCCACCGCGACGTCGTACGGCTCCAGCTGCGGCCCCGCCCCGCCGCCCACGGCGTACTCACCGAGATCACCCGGGGCCCCGTCTCCTTCGCCACCTGCTGACCGCCGGTTTCGCCACATATGTGGCGAAACCGGCGGTTTGTACACGTTCCTGCAGCCGATTCCGCCAATAACGTGTACGAAGTCCCCGGCCCAGGGGTCCGACCCTGCGCCCCGACCTGCGTTCGGACCCCTCCCGGCGACGCCCGTTATGCTCGCCGCGTCGGGGGACGGGCGTGCGCTGCACCACCCGACGCCGGACAGCGGCCTGCGCACGCCAGGACGGGGGATCGGATGGCGCTGCCATCGACCACGCACCCACGGGGTGCTCACACGACGGGACCGGCGCGTACGGCGATCGGGGCGCTGCTCGCCCTGGTCCTCGCCGTCACCGGTGCGGTGTTCGGCGCCCTCCCGGCGAGCGCGGCCGACACGGCCTCGATCGTCGGGCAGGTCTACGTCAAG
>JAJUGK010000145.1 GCA_029268205.1 Nocardioidaceae bacterium | reverse complement strand
GGGCCGGCCGCGGTGCTGACCAACGACCAGTACCCCCGCGCGGTCGCACCGGACGGGTCGCTCAAGAGCGCCGCCGACTGGGAGCCGGTAGGGGTGACCGTCGAGGACGGTGCCTCGATCGGCGCCCGCGCGGTCTGCGTCGCGCCGGTCCGGATCGGCGCGTGGGCGATGGTCGCCGCCGGTGCGGTGGTCGCCGCGGACGTGCCCGCGCACGCCCTCGTGGTCGGGGTCCCCGCCCGGCGAATCGGGTGGGTCGGCCGCGCCGGTCACCGGCTCGAGCAGCGCGACGCCGACGGCGTCTGGGTGTGCCCGGTGACCGGCGAGGAGTACGTCGAGGCCGAGGGGGCCCTCAGCCGCCGGTGATTCAGCCGCCGATGACGATCCGGCGCACGCCGTCGACGTCCCAGGCGGCGGCGTCGGTGACCCGGCGACCGTCCACCAGGACCCGTACGCCCGGCAGGTCGGCCGGCGTCAGCGAGGCGTACGCCGCGTGGTCGGCCTGGATCACCGCGGCCACGACGTCCTCGCCGCGGTGCGCCGGCAGGTCGAGGGCCTCGAGCTCCTCGGGCGCGTACATCGGGTCGCTGACATAGACCGTGGCGCCCCGGCGGCGCAGCTCGGCAACGGTCGGGAAGACCCCGGAGAACGCGGTCTCCTTCACCCCGCCGCGGTACGCCGCACCCAGCACGAGCACCGCGGCACCGGAGAGGTCACCATGGGCGGCCGCCAGCAGGTCGACGGCGTAGGTCGGCATCTGCGCGTTCGCCTCGCGCGCGGCCCGGACCACGGTCGCCTCGGGGTCGTTCCACAGGTAGATCCGCGGGTAGATCGGGATGCAGTGCCCACCGACCGCGATACCGGGACGGTGGATGTGGCTGTAGGGCTGGGAGTTGCAGGCGTCGATGACCAGCTCGATGTCGATGCCCTGGGCGTCGGCGAACCGCGCGAACTGGTTGGCCAGCCCGATGTTGACGTCGCGATAGGTGGTCTCGGCCAGCTTGGCGAGCTCGGCGGCCTCCGCGGTGCCGAGGTCCCACACGCCGTTGGGCCGCGGCAGGTCGTCGCGGTCGTCGAAGGTGAGGACCTGCTCATAGAACCGCACGCCGGCCTCCGTCGACGCCGCATCGATGCCCCCGACGAGCTTGGGGTAGCGCCGCAGGTCGGCGAAGACCCGGCCGGTCAGCACCCGCTCGGGGCTGAAGACCAGGTGGAAGTCCTCGCCCGGAGTGAGCCCGGATCCCTCGGCCAGCATCGGCGCCCACCGGTCCCGGGTCGTGCCGACCGGCAGCGTCGTCTCGTAGCTGACAAGCGTGCCGGGGCGCAGCCCCCGGGCGACCGCGCGGGTCGCGTCGTCCATCCAGCCGAAGTCGGGAACCCCCTCGGCATCGACGAACAACGGCACCACCAGGACGACCGCCTCGGACTCGGCCACCGCAGCAGCGGTGTCGGTCGTGGCGCGCAAGCGTCCGTCGGCCACCGCGGCGGAGAGCTTCTCCGCCAATTGGTGCTCGCCGGGGAACGGCTCGGTACCGGCGTTGACCAGGTCGACGACGCGGGTGTCGATGTCGGCGCCGACGACCGTGTGGCCGGCGTCGGCGAACTGGACCGCCAACGGCAGACCGATCTTGCCCAGCGCCACCACACAGATCCGCATGCCTCACCTTCCGTCGCGTACGCCGGCCATCCGCCGCCTGAGCCGGGCCAGCATCCCACGCCCGCCACCGGGTCGGTCGAGCGCGGTGATCGCCACCGCCCAGCACCGGTGGTGCCCGTCGCGGGCGACGACCCGGCCCCCGACGAACACCCGCGCCCGACCACCCAGCCGCGAAGCCAGGTCGGTGCCGGCCGGCGCGCGGAGGTCGAGCCGGTAGCGGCTGCCGTCGCGGACCAGCGAGCCATCGACGCCGGGGTCGGGTTCGTCGGCCGCGCCGACCCAGACCGACGGGAGCTCGGTGGAGGCGGGGTCGAGCGGGAGGGCGAGGTCGACGGTGAGCCGATCCCGCTCCCATCGCGGTGCGCCCACCTCGATGCCGCCACGGACGCGGCGCGCGACCGCCCGGGGGCCGAGCGCGTAGTCCCCGTCGGTCAATCCCGCCCGCGCGCTGGCGGGGGTATCGAGCACCGGGAGCGCCGACAGCGCACGCCCGTTCCGCAGGAGCACCGGGAAACCGTCGTCGAGATCCACCGCCTCCCGCAACGAGCCGAGCGCGTCGACCTCCCCGGCCAGGGCGAGGCGCAGCCGTACGCGCGGGACCACACCCAGCTTCTGATGCAGCTCGGGGGTGTACCAGCGGTCGGCGATGCGGCGTACGGCGGTGAGCAGCAGGTCCCGCTCGGGCGGCGCGAGCGCGTCGAGGTTGCCGGGCAGCAGCCGGTTGATCTCCCAGGTGAAGTGCCGGACCAGGAAGTGCGCGCGGTGCTCGTCGGGCACCAGCTCGGCGACCGCCTCGATCAGTCGCTCGGTGTCGGCGGCCCGGCGGGCGAGGTCGACGCCGTAGGTGATGTTGGAGTCGTCGTGCCGCCGCACGACGAAGTAGCAGTCGTAGCTGCCCAGCACCGCGACCCTGCCCGCCAGACAGGCCCGCAGGGTGAAGGGCTGATCGGACCCGATCCGTATGTCCTCGCGGTACCGGAGCCCGAGCCGCTCGATGTGGGCGCGGCGGAAGAGCTTCGAGTTCGCCAGGGTCCAACGCAGGTGCTGGCCGTACGGGTCGATCTCGTCGCGGTCCTTGCCGACGAAGGCGTTGGGGACGAACCGGCCGACCCCGACCTGCGCACCGATGACGACGTCGGCTGCGACCCGGTCCCCGTGGGCGACCAGTCGTTCCAACGCCTCCGCGCCGAGCCGGTCGTCGGCGCCGACGAAGTAGACCCAGCGCCCCCGCGCCCGGTCGAGGGCGAGGTTGCTCGGCTGCGCCGGCCCACCGGAGTTGGCCTGGTGGACGACGGTGAACAGCTCCGGGTGGCGGGCGGCGTAGGTGTCGAGCACGGCACCCGACCCGTCGGTGGAGCCGTCGTCGACGGTGATGACCTCGACGCTGCCCGGCCGGTCGCGGTGCAGGGTCTGGGCGACCAGCGAGTCCAGACAGACCTCGAGATAGGGCAGCGTGTTGTAGACCGCCACCACCACGGTGACGTCGGGATCCCCTGGTGCACCCGCCGACCGTTCGCCCGGATCGACGTCTCGGTGCAACTCCGGGACCATGCCGGCGATCGTAATCGGTTCGGTTAACGTGCGGGACATGCGGCATGGACGCAGAGCGTCACCACGGCCGGCGCTCGTGCTCGTCACCGGCGCCGGACGCAGCGGCACCTCGACCATCGCCGGCGTCCTCCACCACCTGGGCGTGCCGGTCCCGGGGCCGCACCTGGAGGCCAACCCCACCAACCCGCTGGGATTCTTCGAGGCGGGCTGGGCGGTCTACTTCCACAACCGCGCGTTGCGGCAGGCCGGGGTGGGGCTCGCCGACCACCGACCCGGCATCGAGGAGCAGGTACGGGCGGTGGCGGGCCGCAAGCGGCGCGGGCGGCTCGCGACGCGGCTGCGCGACCTCAGCGCCGGCCACCCGATCACGGTCGTCAAGGATCCCCGCGCCGCGTGGTTCCTGCCGCTGTGGCAGCGCGCCTGCACCGACGCCGGTCTCGACCTGCGCACCGTCGTCATGGTGCGCCATCCCGCCGAGGTCGTCGGCAGTCGCCGTACGCACTACGCCTCCGGCGAGGAGCGGCTCGGCGCCCAGCGCTACGCCGCGCGAGCGCTGGGCGGATGGATCAACGTGATGCTCGTGACCGAGCAGGACACGCGAGGGACGCCACGCTGTTTCGTGCGGTACAACGCCCTGCTCGCCGACTGGCGGAGGACCACCCGGGCCATCGAGCGTCGCCTCGGGTTGCGCCTGCCCGGGGACCCCGAGCGGGTCGCCGCCACGGACGCGTTCGTCGACCCGGGCCTGCGTCGACACCGACCCGACTCCAGCGCGCTGGCCGCCCTCGGGGTCGACCCGGACCTGCTCACTCTCGCCGAGGAGGTCTTCGCGCTCGGCTGCCGGGTGGCCGCCGGCCGCGACGGTCGCCGTACCCGGCGGGCGTTCGACGAGGCGCGCGAACGCTACGCGCGCCTCGCGCCGCGGCTGGAGTCGACCGGCGACCCGGGATCGACCGGTGCCGACATCGGCCCCGACCCGAGCACCCTGCGGTAGACCCCGTCGAGCACGTCGGCCTGGGCCTCCCAGGTCCAGCGCGCCAACAACCCGGGGGCGTCGTACGCGCCCCGGTAGCGCTGCGGGTCGGCGAGCACGCGACGCAGCGCCTCGGCCAGGCTGTCGACCGAGCCGGCGGTGAACACCTCGCCCTGACCGGTGCGGCGGGTCATGTCGCCCATCGCGCGCACGTCGCTGACCACGATCGGGAGCCGTGCGTGGGAGTACTCGAAGAACTTCGTGATCAGCGCGATCTCGTGGTTGGGCCAGTGCTCGAGCGGGATCACCCCGATGTCGGCCCCGGCGAGGTAGCCCACGACCCGATCGAAGGGGACGTAGGGCGCGAGGTGGACCCGGTCGGCGACCCCGAGCGAGGCCGCTCGCGCGACCAGCGAGCGAACGTAGTCGGCGTCGGGTGAGCTCACCACGAAGCAGCAGTGCAGCCCCGGCACCGCGGGCAGGACATCGACCATCAGGTCCAGCCCGCGCTGTGGTGCGGCTGCCCCGCTGTAGACCATCAACGGGGTGTCGTCGTCGAGGCCGCACGCGGCGCGCAACGACGGCGTGGTCCCGTCATCGACGACCGGCGGGAGCGCCGGAGCGTTCAGCACCACGGTGGGGCGTTCGCGCAGCCGGTGCTCGGCGACCAGGAGGTCGGCCAACTCCTCCGAGACCGTGACCACGGCGTCGGCGTACGGCGCGTGCGCCCGCTCGTGCGCACGTTGCGCCGGGTGCCACTTGGCCCCGGGGGTCCACGGCTTGATGCCGGGGAGGAACTCGTGGGCGTCCCACACGACCGGCACCTTCCGCCCCCGCTCGCGGGCCCGCGCCGCGGCGCGCACCCCGACGCCGAGCATGCGGAAATCGTTGGCGTGGATCAGGTCCGGTTCGAGGGCGTCGATCTCGGGTCCGTAGGTCAGGTGGAAGTCCCACAGGTGCGGATCGAGGCGCTGCCAGGCGCGATCGCGGAGGACCAGCTGCCACCACCGGGCGGCGACCCGGTCGATGAATGCGTCGTTGGTCATCCGGCGCAGTCGCAGCTGCTCGGTGTGCTCCGCGCGCAGATCGGTCCAGCGCAGCCACAGCCGGGTCCAGGCACGCCGGGGCATCAGCGGCCAGCTCGCGCGAGCCCTGCCCCGGTGGGGGAACCGGCGCTCGATCAACCGCTGTCGGATGTCAGCCTGCGCGGCGCGGACCAGCTGCTGACGTCGGTCGGCCTCGGCCACCGACGCATAGGCCAGCGGATCACGCCACCGCGCCCGCCGCAGGTCGGCGTACCGGAAGCGCAGCGAGGTCGGAACCGGCAGCAGCCGAACCCGAGCCCCGCCGATCCGCCAGCGCTGCGGACGCCGCTGGGGCCGCCCGCGCCCCAACAGCACGACGTCCCAGCCGCGCTCGGCCATGGACGCGGCCTGCTTCTGTACCCGCGAATCCCGCCGCACGTCGTTGTCGACGAGCATGACGACCCGGGGTCGTCCGGACCGGCGACGCGTGCGAGCCACTCTCACGCCCCCGGTCGTACGACGCCGGGCGCGCTGGTCGCACTGGGGTCGGTGACCGCGACGGCCGTCCCGGTGCGGGCGCTCTCGAGGATCGCGGCGGCGACCTGCACGGTGCGCGCCCCCTCGGCGAGCGAGACGATCTCCGCCTCCGCCCCCGGCAAGCCGAGCACCGCGTCACGGAACCGCTCGTGCTCCACGAGCAGCGGCTCGCGCTTGGCGAGGGCATAGCGGATGCTGTCGCCCTCCGAGACGCCGCGGAAGGCGGCGAGGGCGTCCCAGCCGACGGGCTCGGAGCCGTTCGCGTGGAAGGTGAGGTCGGCGGTGAGCGTGTCGGCGACGAAGGCACCCTTCGCGCCGGTGACGACGGTGGTGCGCTCCTTGAACGGGCTGAGCCAGTTGACCAGGTGGCTGGTGATCGTGCCGCCGGTGAGCAACCCGGTGATGCTGACCATGTCCTCATACGGATTGGTGGTCCGGGAGAAGGTCTGCGCTCCGATCCGGGCGTAGTGCTGACCGGCCACCCAGGCGGTCAGGTCGATGTCGTGGGTCGCCAGGTCGAGGACGACGCCCACGTCGCTGATCCGCTGCGGGTAGGGACCCTGGCGACGGGTGACGACCTGGAACACCTCGCCGAGCTCCCCGGCCGACAACCGGTCCCGCAGACTCTGCAGCGCCGGGTTGTAGCGCTCGATGTGGCCGACCCCGGCGACGAGCCCCCGCTCGGCGAACGCCTCGACCAGCGCCACCGCCTCGGCGGGGTCCTTGGCCAGCGGCTTCTCCAGCAGGGCCGGGACACCGGCCTGCGCCAACTGCAGCCCGACCTGGTGGTGCAGTGCGGTGGGGCAGGCGACCACGGCGTAGTCGATGCCCCGGGCGAGCAGGTCGTCGAGGTCGGCCACGACGCTCACGCCCATCACCCTGCCCTCGGCGGCCGCCTCCGGGTCGACGATCCCGACCAGCTCCACGCCATCGAGCCCCTTGAGGACCCGGGCATGGTTGCGGCCCATCTTGCCCAGGCCGACCAGGCCCGCCCGCAGACGCTGACTCATGAGTTCCCCCGTCCGACGGCCGCGGCCACGGCTTCGATCACCCGGTCGACGTCGACATTGGACAGTGCCGGATGCACCGGCAGCGACAGCACCTCGGCGGCGGCCCGCTCGGTCGCGGGGAGGTCCCAGTCGCGGTTGTGCGGGTGCGCCCCCGGCAGGAACGGCCGCAGCCGGTGGATCGGGGTCGGGTAGTAGACCGCCGACCCGACCTGCGCCTCCTGCAGCGCCTTCTGCACCTCGTCGCGGCGGCCGTCGG
>JAJUGK010000144.1 GCA_029268205.1 Nocardioidaceae bacterium | reverse complement strand
CGGTCGAGGACGCCTGGGACGTGCTGGGCTGGGTCGCGGTCCACCACGGCGAGCTCGCGCCGGAGGGCACCCCGCTCGTCGTCGCCGGCGACCGCGCCGGCGGCAACCTGGCCACGATCCTCGCCCGGCGCGCCCGCGACGCCGGCGGCCCCGCCCTCGCAGCCCAGGTGCTCGTCTACCCGGTCACCGAGGCCGACTTCGACAACGCCTCCTACACCGACCCGGCCAACCAGCTCGCGCTCAACCGGCAGACCCTGATGTGGTTCTGGGACCACTACGTCGACGCCGAGCACCGCGACCACCCCGACGTCTCCCCCGCCCGCGCCGACGACCTCGCCGGCCTGCCGCCGGCGATCGTCGTCACCGCCGAGCACGACGTGCTCCGCGACGAGGGCGAGAAGTACGCCGGCCGGCTGCGGGCCGCCGGCGTGCCGACCACGCTGCGCCGCTTCGACGGCCAGATGCACGGCTTCTTCACCATGTCGGGCCTGCTGCCCGCCGGCGCCGAGGCGCTGGCGTACGTCGCCGCCGAGCTCGAGCCCCTGCTGGCCACCACCCACGAGGAGCAGTCATGACCACCCCCACCTCCGGCCCGGACCGACCCGACGCGGTCGTCGTCGGCGCGGGATTCGCCGGCCTCTACGCCCTGCACCTGCTGCGCCAGCGGGGCCTGAGCGTGCGGCTCTTCGAGGCCGGCGACGACGTGGGCGGCACGTGGTACTGGAACCGCTACCCCGGCGCCCGCTGCGACATCGAGAGCATCTTCTACTCCTACTCCTTCGACGAGGACCTCAAGCGGGAGTGGCAGTGGAGCGAGCGGTACGCCGCCCAGCCCGAGATCCTCGCCTACCTCCAGCACGTCGCCGACCGGTTCGACCTGCGGCGCGACATCACCCTGTCGACGCGGGTGGAGTCGGCCCACTTCGACGAGGCCTCCGACCGCTGGACGGTCACCACCGACGCGGGTGAGACCGTCTCGGCCCAGCACCTGGTGCTCGGCGTCGGGCTGCTGTCGAGCACCAACCTGCCGCAGATCCCCGGCCGGGACGACTTCGCCGGCCCGACCTACCACACCGGTGCCTGGCCGCACGAGCCCGTGGACTTCAGCGGACAGCGCGTCGGGGTGATCGGCACCGGCAGCTCCGGCATCCAGCTGATCCCCCTCGTCGCCGAGCAGGCCGACCAGCTCACGGTCTTCCAGCGCACGCCGAACTTCTCGCTGCCCGCCCGCAACGGCGAGCCGGACCCGCGGTTCGTCAAGCGCTTCCACGAGGACTTCGAGAACGCCCGCGAGGAGCTGCGCAACTCGTCGTACGGGATCCTGCTCGAGCCGCCCACGCGCAGCGCGCTGGAGGTCAGCGACGAGGAGCGCGAGGCGACCTACCGAGCCCGCTGGGAGGAGGGCACCCTGACCGGCATCCTCCAGGCCTACAACGACCACGTGCGCAACCACGAGGCCAACCACCACGCGGCGGAGTTCGTGCGGGCGCGCATCGCGGAGATGGTCGACGACCCCCAGGTCGCCGACGACCTGACGCCGCGGGGGTACGCCTACGGCACCAAGCGGCCGTGCCTCGACACCGACTACTACGCGACCTACAACCGCGACAACGTCACCCTCGTCAACGTGCGGCGCGACCCGATCGAGCGGATCACCGCGTCCGGTATCGTCGCCGGCGGCGTCCGGCACGAGCTCGACGCGCTGGTCTTCGCGACCGGCTACGACGCGATGACCGGACCGCTGCTGGGCATCGACATCCGCGGCCGCGGCGGCGTCCGCCTGGCGGACAAGTGGGCCGAGGGCCCGGTGACCTACCTGGGGATCTCGACGGCGGGGTTCCCCAACATGTTCATGATCTGCGGACCCGGCAGCCCGTCGGCCCTGAGCAACGCGGTGGTCTCGATCGAGCAGCACGTCGAGTGGGTCGCCGACCTGCTCACCCACCTGCGCGAGAGCGACACCGAGGTCGTGGAGGCCGAGGCCGGGGCGGAGGTGGAGTGGAGCGAGCACGTCCAGGCGGCGGGCCGCATGACCCTCTACCCCGAGACCGACTCGTGGTACATGGGCGCCAACATCCCCGGCAAGCCGCGGGTGTTCCTGCCCTACATCGGCGGGGTGGGCCACTACCGCCAGCACTGCGCCCGGATCGCGCGCGACGGCTACCCCGGGTTCGCGCTGCGCCGCCCCGCCCGCCGCTGACCCGCCCAGACGCCAGCGCCCCGGTCCGATCCGGACCGGGGCGCTGATGTATTGGTGCTGTGTTGGTGCTGGGTGGTGGCGTCAGTCCATCCACGCCTCGTCGAAGAGGACGATGGAGTTCGCCGCACCCTTGACCCCGTGCACGTTGTCGGCCCAGGCGCTGAGCTCGGCGAACGGCATCCAGGTCAGGAACGGCACCGACTCGTTGTAGGCCGCCTGCACCTCGGCCAGCGCCTCCTGGGCGGTGGCGTCGTCGACCGCGCCCTGCAGCTTCTCCAGCGCCGCGTCCATCTCCGGCGAGGTCGGCATCCCGTAGGTCTGGGTCGCCGAGCTGTGCAGCGTGGTGAACAGCTTGGAGTACGGGTCGGCCTCGCGGTAGTTCAGACCCCAGCCGGCGATGTCGTAGTCGCGCTCGACGGCCATCCGGTTGATCAGGTCGGTGACGGTCGGGAGCAGCTCGATGTCGACCTCGAACCCGATGGACTCCAGGGCGGACTTGACGACCTGACCCGCGTCGCGGGCGGCGGAGGTGTTGGAGTCGAGGTAGGTGATCTTGCCGTCGAAGCCGTCGGCCATCGCCTCCTCGGCGAGCTTCTTGGCCTCGTCCATGTCGGGCTCGAGCGCCTCCACGTCCTCGGCGTACCAGCGTGAGTACTCAGGGAAGATCCGGGCGCTGGCGATGCCGTGCCCGTCGTAGACGCGGGTGCGGATCATCTCCGGCGCGATCGCCAGCTGCATGGCCTTGCGCACGCGCGGGTCCGCACCGGGGCGGCCCTCGGAGCCGTTGATCAGCGCGGTGTCGGAGATCGCGACCAGGTTGGAGTAGCCGCGGACACCGCTCTCCAGGACGGCATCGACCACGTCGGGGTCACGGAAGTAGCCGGCCTGGATGCTGCCGCCCTCGAAGGAGTCCTGCACCGTCGTCTGCTCGCCGAGGAAGACGAACCGCAGCTGGTCGAGGTGGGGACGGCCGTTCCAGTAGTTCTCGTTGGCCTTGAGGACGAGCTCCTCACCGGCACGCTGCTTGTCGACCACGAACGGGCCCGCGCCGATCGGCGTGAAGGAGTCGCCGACCGGCCCGGCGGCCTTGGCGACGATCATGCCGGGACCGCTGGCGAGCAGCGAGTCGAACCAGGCGAAGGGCTGCTTCATCGTGTAGACGACCGTGCGCTCGTCGGCGACCTCGACGGAGTCGACGTTGTTGTTCCACAGCGCGGCGTCCGGCGCGGTGTGGGAGGCGTAGCGCTGCTGGCTGTCGACGACGGCCTGCGCGTCCAGCGCGGTGCCGTCGGAGAACTGGACGCCCTCGCGCAGCGTCAGGGTCCACTCGGTGAGGTCGTCGTTGCTCTCCAGGCTCTCGGCGAGCTGCGGGACGAACTCCTCGTTCTCGGAGTCGTAGCGCATGAGCACGTCGAACAGCGCCGCCATCTCGACGCCGCCGGTCGAGGCCGCGGCGATCGAGACCGCCGGGTCCAGGCTGCGCGCCTCGGAGTACGCCGCATAGGTCAGGGTGCCACCCTGCTGGGGATCGGTCGCGTCGTCGTCGGGGCCGAACATGCCGTCGACGTACTCGAACGAGCCCTCCTGCGGCGCGGCGTTCGAGTCCTTCTCGTCATCGGAGCCGCCACCGCACGCGGTGAGCACCAGTGCCGCTGCGACGAGCGCCACCGCGGGCCGGAGCCCGGTCCTGAGTCGCTTCATGCTTCCTCCTGTATTGCATCCCGAGGCGTCGGGATCGATGCGCGGGAGACTAACGGCCCGGCATATGTCAAATGGGACTACTTCAGGTCAGTGGGACCCCCGTGTGACGCCGGCTACTCTGACGCGCTCGGCCGGTAGCGCAGCAGCGTGATCCCGGCCTCCGGGAGCGGGCAGAAGACCGGTTCCACCCGCATCCCCACCTCGAGCCGTGCGGGGTCGGCCCCGACGATCTCCGTGCTCAACCGCGGGCCCTCGTCCCACTCGACCACGGCCAGCACCTGCGGCACGTGATCGGCCCACGGCGGCGCCGTCGGCCGCTCGGCGACGGTGAAGGTGTGCAGGGTGCCGCGGCCCGAGATCTCGCGCCACTCCAGGTCGTCGGCGAGTGTCCCCGGGGCCAGCAGCCGCGGGTAGAAGACGTACTCCCCCAGCGACGGGGAGTACTGGATCCGGATGCGGCCCTCGGCCAGCCCGTCCCAGAACGGCCGCGAGACCGGGGTCGGCTCGGGCAGCGGGATGGCGTCGCTGGTCGCGGCACTGGTCATGGTGTCCTCACTCTCCCTGGAGCAGGAGGGCGACCTGCTCGCTCATGATGCCGCCGTTGCCGGAGACGAACGCTGTGTGGCAGTCGGCGACCTGCGCATCCCCCGCGCGCCCCATCACCTGACGCGCCGCGTCGACGACGTGGTGCATGCCGCCGGCCATCCCCGCCTGGCCGTACGACAGCTGGCCGCCGGCGGTGTTGAGCGGGAAGTCGCCGCGGAACGTGAGGTCGTGGTCGAGCACCCACTGCATCCCGGTGCCCTTCTCGCAGAAGCCGGCGTCCTCGAGGCTCATCAGCACGGTGATCGTGTAGCAGTCGTAGATCGAGGCCATGTCGACGTCGCCGCGCTCCAGACCGGCCATCGCGAACGCCTTGTCGGCCGCACGGGCGATCGGGGTACGCACGAGGTCCTCGGCGTACGTCGGGGTCTTGAAGGCGACGTGCTCGCCGAACCCCTTGATCCGGACCGGCCGGTTCTTCGACCGGCGGGCCACGTCGGCGTTGCCGACCAGCACGGCGGTGCCGCCCTGGATGCGCATCACGACTTCGAGCATCCGGATCGGGTCGGCGATCATCGGGCTCGCGAGCACGTCATCGACCGTGATCGGCTTCCCGTGGAAGACCGCGCCGGGATGCGCGCAGGCGTTGGTGCGCTGGTCGACGGCGATCTTGGCCGTCGCGCGCGGGTCGTAGCCGAACTCCGCCGCGTAGCGCCGCGCGATCTGGGCGTACGGCGCGTTCTGCCCGACGTTGCCGTAGGGGATCTCGAACTCCGCCTGCGGCGAGCCGTACTTGCCGCTCGACGCGCCCATCCACAGCGGCTGGGCGGGCGGCTTCGCGTCGGCCGGTCGGGGCAGGATCATCGACCCCGGCACGACGCACAGCACGGCGTCGCAGATGCCGAGCTCGACGGCGGCGGCCGCGCGCCACACCATCCCCGCCGAGGTCGCGCCGCCGAGGTCCACGCGCTCGCCGAAGTCCACCGGGATGCCGAGGTACTCCGCCAGCGTCGCCGGGGCGAACATGTCGGACTCCTGGATGCCGTGGGTGACCAGGCCGTTGACCACCGACGCCGGCACGCCGGCGTCCTCGATCACCAGCCGGGACAGCTCGGCGTACTGCTCGAGCGTGAACCGCGCCGGGCCGCTCTGCTTCTTCTCGGCCGGGAGCTCGGCGATGCCGATGATCGCCGCCTCACCGCGCAGCCCCATCAGGCCTCCCCCCGCAGCGGCAGCTCGACGGTGGCGGAGCCGGGCATCAGCACGTCCTCGCCCCGCCGGCCGGCGAGCTCGAGGTCGACCAGCCCGCGGCCGTCGGCCAGGCGTACGCCGGTCACCCGGCCGCCGAAGGTCAGCTCCTGGCCGGGGTGGGCGACGGCCCGGTTCTGCGCCGAGAAGCTCACCAGCCGCCCGTGCCCACCGATCCAGTCGGTCACGGCCCGCGCGAGCAGCGCCGACTGCAGCGGTCCGTGCACGAGGACGTCGGGGTAGCCCTCGACGTCGACGGCCCAGGTCCGGTCGTAGTGGATGCGGTGGCCGTTGTAGGTCGCGGCGCTGAAGAAGAACAGCTGGGTCGCGTCCGGGGTGACGGTCAACGGCGTGACCTCGTCGCCCTCGGCGACGTCCTCGAAGTGCAGCTGGGTCATCTCGTCCTCCCTCACGGACGCGCGATCATCGAGGTGGTGGCCTCGGCCACCCACTCGGCGCGCGGGTTGGTGTAGGTCGTGCGCCAGGTGACGAGCACGAACGCCCCGGAGCGACCCTGCTTCTGCACGATCGACTCGACGCGGCGCTCCATAGTGATCTCGTCGCGGTGGTAGCACGGCGCGTGGAAGGTGGTGCTCTCGCCGCCGGCCATCCGCTTCGGCGCGGCCGGGAACGCGAGGTTGCCCGACGACGCACCCGAGGAGCCGTCGGGACGCAGCTCGTCGAGCCGGGTCACGCCGAGCACGGCGTACTGGACGTACAGCGGCGGGGCGATCACGTCGTCGTAGCCGTGCGCGCGGGCGTGGTCGGCGTCGAACCACAGCGGGTTGTGGTCGCCGACGGCGACCGCCCAGCGCTGCCACTCCCGCTGGTCGACGGCACCGGTCCGGGTGGCCACGACCGTGCCGACCTGCTCCAGCGCCTCGGGCGGGATCAGGTCGGGCGTCTGGGTGCTGCTCGTGCTCACTGCTCTCCTTCGATCGATCTGTCCGCGCGGCTCAGGCCAGCTGGTGGTCGGTGATCAGGCCGCGCTCCACGAGCGCGTCGTAGCGCTCGCGCGGCCAGCCCAGGACGGTGAGGTAGACGTGCTCGTTGTCCTCGCCGAAGCCCGGCACCGGCCGGCCGAAGGCGAGGTCGAAGTCGTCGGCGCGCCACGGGTGCCCCGGATAGCGGTGCGTGCCGACCGACGGGTGACTGCGCTCGCGCCACCACCCCCGCGCGGCGAGGTGCTCGTCGGCCAGCAGCTGCGGCTCGGTCATCACCTCGGTTACGGGCACCCGACGCGCGACCAGCGCATCGACGACCTCGTCGGCCGTGCGGCTCGCGGCCCAGTCGGCCACGGCCGCCCGGATCCCGGCGGTCGCGGCCCGCCGCACCGCGCCGTCGGCGTCGGCGGCGG